>JAYTUX010000305.1:0-5224 GCA_043744315.1 Betaproteobacteria bacterium
TTCAATACGACCACGCCATGGTCAATCTCGCACTGCGCGGCGCGCCGGGACTGATATTGTTGTCGCCATCGGCAGTCGGATAGTATTTTTTGCCCGTGAGGTTTTCGATGTTCAGCGCGAGCCGGTTCTTGCCGCCGGCAAAGGTGTAATACACCGCCGCGTCCGCGCGTGCAAACGCGGGCAGGCTGACGGTATTGTTGATGGAAGTGAAGGAGGCTGACTGCGCGACCACGCCGATCGCCGCACTCCAGACGGCATCGAACGTAAAGCGGTTCCATAGCGAAAACGTGTTGCGCGGCACCAGGCCGATTTTGTTGCCGGCAGGGACGATGGACGCGAGCGTCGCGGTCGTGCCGGTGTTGATCGGCTGCGTCACGCGGCCATCCAGGAATGCATATCCGCCGAACACTTGCCAGTGGCGCGAAATCTCACCTTGCAGTGAGACTTCGATGCCTTGTGTGCGCAGTTGCCCGGTCTTGATGAAATAGCCGGCGCGCAACGGATCCGCAACGCGAACGTCATTGCGTTCGAGTCGGAACACGGAAGAAGAAAGCGTCAACGCGCGCCGCACATCCCAACGCACGCCGAGTTCAACGTTGGTCGCGGTTTCCGGGCGGAGATTGGCCGTGGTGGTCGCCAAGCCCAGTTGCTCTGCCGATGGCAGAAAGGCATAGCTAATGCTTGCGTAGCAGGTCATGTTTTCGGCGGGTGTCCAGATCAATCCTGCGCGCGGACTCGTGCCAATGTCGGTACGGGTGAGATCAAGCGCCGTCGTGGTGAGGCGCTTGTCGTCGACATCCACGCTGAATCGATCGACACGCACGCCTGCGAGTATTTTCCAATGAAGGTCAAGCGCGACTTGATCTTGAACATACATTGCGAGGATATCCGCACGCACGGCACTGTTGGCGTCGGTGCCATTTGGCGCGAAGCGTGTTGCGGTCGCGAACGGCAGTTCCGTTAAGACCGTTGCGCTGGTCGCGTTGCCGAAAAAACCGGTATTGCGGACTGAATCACTGCGCTGGTGGCCGACTTCGAGGCCCACGAGCCAGGTGTGTTCAATTGCGCCGGTAGACAACTTGCCAGTAAGATCGGTCTGATTGAATGTGTTGGTACGTTGGTTCGCGTTGTTGTACGCGGTGATCGTCATCATGCCGGCTGTGTTGACGGCACCACCCGGATAGACGTTCTGGTAGAACTTGTCGTAGCCCGCAACGCGAAACGTATTCTTGAGTTGCACGCCAGCGAAGCCGTGTTCGAGTACCGCTGACAACGTATCAGCGGTCGAGCGCGCGCGACTCTGCGCGGCGTTGCCAAAAAACCTCTCCGGATTTGTCTCGAACGGGCGGCCAGCGCGCGAGGGAATGCCGCGGTCTGCTGTGCGGTCGTCGTACTGCCGCTCATAGGCCATGGTGAGCCAGGTGCTACTGCCGATGCGCGACGCGAATGCCGGATTGAGCGCATAGCGCTTGACATCGTATTCATCGCGAAACGAGGCGGTGCGTTCGCCCATTGCATTCAGCCGCCAGGCCGCTTCGGCCGATTGAGCTGTGGCGCCACCAATCTTGTCGCCTGAATCGAGCGTTGCGCGCATCTGACGCCAACTGCCGATGGTCAGGGTGCCGGATGCAAAAGATTCAAAGCGCGGTTGCCTGGTCACGCGATTGACTACGCCGCCCGCGCCGCCGCGACCGAAAATCATGCTGCCCGGGCCTTTCAACACTTCCACCCGCTCGAGATTGTAAAGATCGCGAAACACCTGTGCGTCGTCGCGTACGCCGTCGAGATAAAAATCGGCGGTGGTGCTATTGCCGCGCAGTATGACCTGATCGCGGTTGCCTTCGCCCTGATGCGCAAGCGCGCCCGGCACATAGCGAATCACGTCGGCGAGACTTTGCATCGCCTGGTCTTTCATGAGTTGCGCTGGCAGCACCGTCACGGATGCCGGCACTTCTTTAAGCGGCGTATCGATCTTGGTGAAGGTCGCGGAACGCGTGGCACGATAGCCGTTGACCGGGCCGTCTGCGTGCTCGTCAAGATGATCGGTGACCGTCATGGTCGGGAGCATTGGTACCGCGCGAGGGCCAAATGCCGCTGCGGCAATTGTCACGCCAACGTCGGCGACGTTTGTATTGTCGCGGGATACGGTCTGCGCCTTGCCATTGCCCACCGTCAGCAAAAGCCCGACAAGCAGTGTTCCGATCGAGTGCCTTTTGAGTCGCGTGCCAGCGATGGACACGCGCGCGCTTGCGCAAGTGATGGGTTGCAGGTTAGCCATGTTCTACCTTTCAATTTTTTTTGGCTGGCTAACGCTCGCGGCCCCAGTTTCATGGCGCGATTTGCTTCACTGGCTGGAGATTTATGTCAACAATATCGTTATGTACCGTGATGAATCGCTGTTTCGTTCAAGAATCCGATGCGGGCTGGCGAGAGAAATTATTTCGTCAAAATGAGCTTGCCCTGGCGCGTCCGCCTCAGGCTGTATTGCGCGCCGTTGTGATGAATCTTCAATTCGCCGTGTGCACCGAGAAGTGTTTCACTGCTGACGCGTCCGGCAACGTCTCCATCGCCCGCTGCAACCGATCCAGCAATAATCATTGGCGCGGCATTCGCAGCGTCGGCCATTCCATATTTCGTTGCATTTTTCATCGCAAATTTATGTCTCACCTTGACGATGCAAATCATTTTAATGCGAATAGTTCGCATTTGCAATAACTTTGTTCAGACAATCTCACAGGATGCATCCCGCAGCACTTGTGTCGTGACGCTAATCAATCGGCCACGGCATCGACTTCGGCAACGTGATCGGCGCGAATAATTGTTATTATTACGAACGTAATAACATTCCTAGGTCAGGAAACATCATGTCCGCACTGAAACTCACGCAAATCGGTAATTCCGTCGGCGTCATTTTGCCGAAGGAGGTTCTTGCTCGTCTCAAGCTGGAGAAGGGAGACGTGTTGTACCTCACCGAGAATCCAGATGGGGTGACGCTGACGCCGTATCAGCCTAACTTCGATGAGCAGGTGAAGGCCGGCCGCGAATTCATGCGCGAGTATCGCGACACGTTTCGCGCATTGGCCAAGTAGTAAATGGCCTGGATCTGGATCGACAAACGCGTCCTGATGTTGTTGCACGACGAAAGCCTCGCCGAGCATGGCGGGGCGAGCGGACTGCGCGATGAAGGGTTGCTCGATTCCGCGCTGGCACGGCCACTGAATCTTGACGCATACGGCCAATCGGATGTTGCAGCGCTGGCAGCGTCGTATGCCGTGGCGCTGGCAAAGAACCACGCGTTTGTTGATGGCAACAAGCGCGCCGGCTTTTTGGCGATGGGTCTGTTCCTGTTCTTAAACGGATATCGATTGAACGCATCGCAATCGGATGCAACTGTCACCATGCTTGCCGTCGCCGCCGGCGAAATCGATGAGGCCGCGCTATCGGATTGGATTGGGCGGAATATCGCGAAGCGATAGTGAGACCACCATGGGATCAGACACCAATGTCCCGTTTCCGTCGGCCCTTTATCGCGTAAACAACAAAAATCCCATCAACCACGCGCCATTCCAATCGCTTTCTGCCTGCAACCCGCGCGGGATATCAGGTTGCGGTAATCACCGATCCCAAGCTCTCCCAAGTCCCGCGTGATTGACGCCAAAAGCAAAGTCTGAAACCGCATCTGCCGTGCTCAGCCTCAGGCCATCCGCTTCAGCGCACAGATTTTGTTGCCCGCGGGATCACGCAAATAGGCGAGGTACAGTTTCCCTAGCTTGCCTTCACGGATACCCGGTGGATCTTCGCAGGCCGTGCCGCCATTTGCGACACCCGCCGCATGCCACGCATCGCCGAGCTCCGTGCTATCGACCGCAAAACCAATCGTGCCACCATTGGCCGCACATGCCGGTTCACCGTTAATCGGTTTGGAAATCGCGAAAACACCGGTTTTGGTCATGTAAAAGACGCGACCTTTGTCATCAATTTTTCCGGGCGCGACACCTAGCGCGCCCAGGATGGCATCATAAAATTTCTTTGACGCGTCAATATCGTTGGCACCGACCATGATGTGGCTGAACATTGTTTTTCTCCGTTGGATCAATCGCAAGATATTACGACATTACCAGCGACCCTAAGACAAAAGTGTGTACCCCGGTGATGCGGTAAAAGTCATCGAGTTCCGGGCACAGCCGGCAAACGCGATGCAGGGAAGGAATAAATGCAACGACTCCGCTGTGGCACCATAATTGCCATCACGCGAGACTATTAACGCCAAGGAGCTGCACCATGAGAATTGTGAGGAGTCGTCCATTGCTACTGGCAGCCTTATTTTTTGCCAGCAGCGCATTCGCGCAAAAAACCGCGCTACGCGATCAGTTTTTCTGGCTGGGCGAAATCAACAAAGCCACCGCCGTGATCAATACCGACGAGGGTTTGCTGGATAAATCCAAGACGCCGAACATTGCGGCGGGCATCGTCAAGGTGTTGGAAGACGGTGCCAAGCCTGGCGCAAAGCGGCCCTTCAGGGTGATTGACTTTGAACCCTTGTTGATTCGTGCAGCGGGCCAGGACGTGACCTTGTTGCACGCCGGCCGATCGAGTCAGGACATGTTCGCCACCTACCGCGCGGCCATCATGCGCGAAAATCTGTTGGACCTGGCCGATCAGCTCAACAAGACCTCCGAGTCGTTGGTGAAATTGGCCGGCGAGCACGCGCAAACGGTCGTGCCCAATTACACCAATGGCGTCGCGGCACAACCCAACAGCCTGGGCCACATGTGGCTGGGCCACGCCACGGGTTTCGAGCGCGACGCGACGCGCATCCGCGAGGCCTATGCACGCGTTGATCGCTCGCCGATGGGAACGACGGTGCTGAACGGCAGCAGCTGGCCCTTGAATCGCACGCGCATGGCCGAGTATCTTGGCTTCGCGGCGATTGTCGACAACGCCTATGACGCGGCGCAAATCTCGTCGAGCGAATATCCGGTCGAGGTCGCATCCATTGTGACGAGCATTGGTTTGCACGTGGGCCATTTCATTCAGGACGTGATGACCCAATACGCGCAGACGCGACCGTGGATCCTGCTGCAGGTGAGCGGCCGCAACACACGCGTTTCCAGCGCCATGCCGCAAAAGCAAAATCCGATTCTCTTGACCGAAACGCGGCGCGATGTGTCGACGGCGTTGGCGTTGGCGATGGGGCCTGTCATGCGCGCGCATAACATCACGC
>JAYTUX010000306.1:0-1642 GCA_043744315.1 Betaproteobacteria bacterium
TACTGTTCTGTGGTGGAGGTAAACGGGATCGAACCGATGACCTCTTGCATGCCATGCAAGCGCTCTCCCAGCTGAGCTATACCCCCACAGGGAGAGGCGCATTATAGCGGGAGATCAGGTATTTGGCAAAGACGATTTGAGTCGGCGGGTCACACATTGAGCCGTCTAAGGGTCTCTTCGCGGCCCAAAACGTCCATGATGGCGTCGATGGATGGCGATTGCGATTGGCCGGTCAGCAATACCCTCAGCGGCATCATGATTTGCGGCATTTTCAGGGCGTGTTTGGCGACGGTGGCTTTGATGGCAGCGCCGATGTCCGCTTTCGACCATGCGACGGACTTGAGCGTTTCTTTCAGTTCGAGCAGCGCCGGTTTGGCGGCATCGGCCAGGTGCGTGTTGAGCAATGTGGCGTCTAACGTCGCTGCCACAAAGAAATAACGCGCGGCCTCGGCCAAATCGACCAGTGTCGGTGCGCGATCACGCAATAGTTCTGTAACTCGCGCAAGTTCCGGGCCGGTGCTCACGTCGATGGAAATATTGTCCAGATATGGTGTCAACAATTTCGCCAACGCCGCAGGTTCGGTTTTCTTGATGTATTCGTGATTCAGCCAATTCAATTTCTCGGTATTGAATTGCGCAGCGGACGGCGTGATGTGATCGAGATCGAACCATTCGCAGAATTGCTCAATGGAAAAGACTTCGGCGTCGCCGTGCGACCAACCCAATCGCGCAAGGTAATTCACGACCGCTTCGCGCAAATAGCCTTTCTCGGGATAGTCCATCACCGAAACCGCGCCGTGCCGCTTCGAGAGCTTTTGGCCGTCGTCGCCGAGGATCATCGACAAGTGCGCGTACACGGGTACTTCTGCGCCGAGTGCGGCGAGAATATTGATTTGGCGTGGGGTGTTGTTGACGTGATCGTCACCGCGAATGACGTGGGTGATTTTCATGTCCCAATCATCCACGCAGACGCAGAAATTGTAAGTCGGTGTGCCGTCCGCGCGCGCAATGATGAGGTCATCGAGTTCGGCGTTGGCGATTTCGATCTTGCCCTTCACGGCGTCGATCCATGACACCGCGCCATCGACGGGATTGCGGAAGCGCACTACCGGCTGGATATTGGCCGGCACAGCGGGTAAAGTTTTGTCCGCCTCGGGCCGCCAGCGACCGTCATAGCGCGGTTTTTCGCCACGTGCGCGCTGGGCTTCGCGCATGAAGTCCAATTCAGCGGCACTGGTGTAGCAGTGATAGGCGGTGCCCGCCGCGAGCATTTGGACAATCACTTCTTTATAGCGCGGCATGCGCTGCATTTGATAGAACGGTCCTTCGTCGTGATTGAGGCCAAGCCAGTTCATGCCGTCGAGGATCGCTTGCACGGCCTCCGGGGTGGAGCGTTCGACATCGGTGTCTTCGATGCGCAGAATGAAGGTGCCGCCATGGCGGCGCGCGTAAGCCCATGCGTAGAGCGCGGTGCGGGCACCGCCGATGTGGAGGTAGCCAGTGGGGCTGGGGGCGAAGCGGGAGCGGACGGTCATGTGGGTTCAACAATGGAAAGCATGGAATTTCGGTCGGCATTCACGAGGTAAATATTGCCGGGGGATGTCATCCTGAGCGAAGCGAAGGATCCTGGTCAACTATTGAG
>JAYTUX010000307.1:0-1640 GCA_043744315.1 Betaproteobacteria bacterium
GTGGCAGTGGCGATACACGCTTGGGCACCTTCCAGCGCGGCGAGGCGATCTTGAAACATCGTCACCGTCGGGTTGGTAAAACGCGAATAAATGTATCCAGGTTCCTCAAAGGCAAATTTGCGCGCCGCCTCGGCCGCGTTTTTATAAACGAAGCTCGATGTCAGGGATAGTGTTTCAGAATTTTCCTGAAAATCGCTGCGCAGTTGGCCTGCACGCACGGCGAGCGTATCGAATCCGGATTTTATCGGCGTGTTTGCCATTAGTTGACCGTTGAAAAACCGAGGTCGAGCTGATTTGACTCCTGCCCCGGTGCGTACGGATCACCCTGCCCTGCAGTTTCGCCCTCGGTACGATTGGCCTCGATGCTCGCCAGATATTCGGCCGATACGCCACCGGTGATGTACTTGCCGTCGAAACAGGATGAATCGAACTGCGTGATATGTGGATTGCAGGCGCGCACATCCAAGATCAAATCCGACAGCTCCTGATAAAACACCTCGTCAGCACCGATGGCAGCGGCAATTTGGCTGGCGTCGCGATTGGCGGCGATCAATTCAGAACGGGATGGCATGTCGATGCCGTACACGTTCGGGAAACGCACCGGCGGCGCAGCGGACGCAAAGTAAACTTTTTTGGCCCCACAGTCGCGCGCCATTTGCACGATCTCCCGGGAGGTTGTCCCGCGCACGATCGAATCATCAACCAACAAAACATTTTTACCCTTGAACTCGATTGCCATCGCATTGAGTTTTTGCCGTACAGATTTCTTACGTTCCTCCTGCCCCGGCATGATGAACGTGCGACCGATGTAGCGATTTTTAATAAAGCCCTCGCGATATTTCACGCCCAGCACCTGCGCCACTTCCACTGCAGACGGGCGACTGGTATCGGGGATCGGAATGACGACATCAATATCAAGGTCTGGGCGCTCACGCTTGATTTTTTCAGCGAGTGAGCGCCCCATCAAGGCGCGCGTTTCGTAGACCGAAATTCCATCCATCACCGAATCGGGCCGCGCCAGATACACATATTCAAAAATGCATGGATTGAGCGAAGAATTCTCGGCGCACTGACGGCTGAAAAAATTGCCCGAGGTGTCGATCAGGATAGCTTCTCCCGGAGCTACATCGCGCATGATCTCAAAACCGAGCGTATCAAGCGCCACACTTTCGGAGGCGACCATGAATTCAACACCATTTTCACTTTCATGCTTGCCAATAATCAGCGGGCGGATACCATGCGGATCGCGAAACGCGAGCAAGCCATACCCCGCAATCATAGCCACGATGGCATACGCGCCGCGCGCACGCTTGTGCACACCGGCAACCGCCGCGAAGATGGCATCTGGATCAAGCCGCTGGCCTTTTGCGGACTGCGTTAATTCATGCGCAAGCACATTGAGCAGCACTTCCGAATCGGAATTGGTGTTCACGTGGCGCAAATCGTCCTGGAACAGTTCGCGCTGCAGTTCTGCCGTATTGACCAGATTGCCGTTGTGGCCCAGCACTATGCCAAACGGGGAATTCACATAAAACGGCTGCGATTCGGCCGCACTCGCCGCCGATCCCGCCGTCGGGTAACGGCAATGAGCGATACCCATATTGCCGGTAAGGCCGCGCATATCGCGCGTGCGAAAGACA
>JAYTUX010000308.1:0-1639 GCA_043744315.1 Betaproteobacteria bacterium
GCGGCCATCACAGACTCGCGCGCGGCTGACAATTTCAAAAATTTATTTGAAACACCAGTGCTGTTCTACGTTGCCTCACTCGTGATATTTTCGGCGGGGTTAATTTGCACGGCGCATGTAGTGCTTGCCTGGGCATACGTTGCGGCGCGTTACGCGCACAGTTACATCCATTGCACCAGCAATGTGGTGATGCAGCGCTTCTACGCTTTCCTCTCAAGTTGTATTTGTCTCATCGCCATATGGCTGATGCTGGCCTATCAATTGATTTGGGTCGCCTGATGTTCAACAAAATCCTCATCGCCAATCGCGGCGAGATCGCCTGCCGCGTCATCCGCACCTGTAAGCGAATGGGCATCCGCACGGTCGCGGTTTACTCCGAGGCCGATCAATTCGCACAACACGTGATTCAAGCCGACGAAGCGTTTCTCATTGGCGGGCCGCGCCCGGTGGATTCGTACCTCAAGGGCGACGTGATCATCGAGATTGCGAAGAAATCTGGTGCAGAAGCGATTCACCCGGGTTACGGATTCTTGTCCGAGAATGAAGCCTTCGCCGCCAACTGCGAAAAGGCCGGCATCGCATTTATCGGCCCGACGCCGCAGGCGATTGAAAAAATGGGCTCGAAGAGCGCGGCCAAAGCGTTGATGGAAGCGGCCGGCGTGCCGGTTGTGCCTGGCTATCACGGCGACAATCAGGCACCCGCGTACCTTGCCATGCAATCGCAAAAAGTCGGTTACCCGCAATTGATCAAAGCAGTCGCAGGGGGCGGCGGCAAGGGTATGCGCCTGGTCGAGAAAGCCGACGATTTCATGGCGCAACTCGAGGCCGCGAAACGCGAATCGAAAAATGCCTTTGGCGATGACGCGGTGCTGATCGAGCGTTATGTGCTGGGACCGCACCACATCGAGTTTCAGGTGTTCGGCGACACCCATGGCAACGTCGTGCATTTGTTCGAACGCGAATGCTCGATCCAGCGGCGGCATCAAAAAGTGTTGGAAGAAACGCCCTCGCCTTTCGTCGATGCCAAGCCCGACGGCATCCGCGCAAAAATGGGCGCGGCGGCGGTTGCGGCTGCCAAAGCCATCGCCTATCGAGGTGCGGGCACGATCGAATTCATCGTCGGTGAAGACCGGCAATTTTTTTTCATGGAAATGAATACGCGCTTGCAGGTCGAGCACCCGATCACGGAAATGATCACCGGCGAAGACTTGGTGGAGTGGCAATTGCTGGTGGCCGCCGGCGAGACCTTGCCCTTGCCGCAGGATGAGATTGAGACCACCGGCCATGCCATCGAAGTACGTATCTGCGCCGAAGACCCGGCCAACGACTTCCTGCCCGAAACCGGCACCATGCAACTCTTTGCCACGCCCGTCATCGACGACGAGGGCGATGTGCGTCTTGACACGGGCGTGGTGACCGGCGACACCATCAGCGTCTATTACGATCCGATGATCGCGAAGCTCATCGCTTGGGGCATTGATCGCCCTGAAGCCGTGCGTCGTTTGCAGGGCGCCCTGGCCGCAACCGAGGTGCTGGGGGTAAAAACCAATCTCGAGTTCCTCGCGCAACTGGTGCAGCATCCCGCGTTTCTGGCGGGCGACACCGATACCGGCTTCATCGCGAAGCACCGCGATGCGCT
>JAYTUX010000309.1:0-5209 GCA_043744315.1 Betaproteobacteria bacterium
GTTGAGATTGGGGCATATGCAAGGCGCGCGACGAAGGTGCGTTGCTTAAGCTACCGCACGAGGAGTGCAACGAAGCAGATGCCCCAATATCGACGCAAGATTTTCGGAATGGACTTGATCAGAGGTTCCCTAGACCACTATTCCCGCCTGCCGGCGGTAGCGCGTCAACAATTGTAACTGCCATCGCTAACGTTACCGTAGCGTTAATTACGCCGCTGCAGGCGGCATTCCCGACACCACCCGAGTCACCGTGTCGGCCATCGGCGTCAACGGCGCGCTCAACGTATCGCGGGCGATGGGTTTCCTGTTGGGCGACGTCAACAACGATCGTTCGGTCAGTGAGGCCGATGTCAGTGCCGTGAAGGCTCGCACGGGCCAAGTCACTGACACGAGCAATTTCCGCATGGACCTGAATGCTTCCGGCATCGTCACCGCCGCGGATATTTCGGCTGTGAAGACAAGACAAAGTTTGGTGCTGCCGTGAAAAACGCAGATCCAGCACTGGCGAGGCTTCCAAGCCGGAAAGGTCTGGAAGGCGCACCAGGTCTAGAGGTTTGCCCCACAGCATTTCTTGAATTTCTTCCCGCTTCCGCAAGGACATGGGTCGTTGCGACCGACTTTAGGCTGTTCGCGGACATATGTCTCCGGCTCGTTGAAGCACGCCCACCACGACATTTCTTCTACCGTGTCGCGAACATAGTAGGGTTTGTGCATGCGCGCACGACGGTCGTCTTCCGACGCGAAAATGGTCTCTCGCAAACTTGCCATGTCCCCATTCATCGGGGCGATCAGACCATCTATTTCCCACTGTTCAATGGCTGGCCAGTAGTGAGTGGCGCCCAGCTCCGCAAGTAGCGAAACGAGCATGTTGAAGTATTCAGGGTATTTACTACGCGGGTCATTTCGTCGCCTTGTTCCTGATGCGAAATTCAGCGCAACCGCAGCCTGCTGCGCCAATGAGAAAACAAATTCCGCCACGTCGTTAGGCGTGGCATCACCCTCTAGCGCACGAACGATCAACGCGTCGACGATTGCCAGACGAACATAAATATTGCGGCTTTCGTCCATCGCGAATGTGCGCATTGGTGCATCGTCGCCCCGATACACAGAGCCCAGGCATCGCCCCATGCCGTCGGTCAGCGATTCACCGATCAAGCCGTCGATCTGCCGGATCGGTAGCTTGAGCAGGTCGAGTATCGCTGGGGCAAACGCGGTATCGCGTTTCTCGGCCGCGAGGAATATTGCGTAAATCGCGAGGTCATATCCTTCATCGATGGTGTCGTCCGGATTGGCAACCGCGTAAACCAGTTCATCCAGGAACTTCTCGCGGAGTTCCGGCCAGTGCTCGCGCGCCTCGATGACCGCTTCCATGGGAAAGCTGCCGTCAACGTACGCGAGCGCTTCAACGATGCGCTCCCAGCGTGATGGAGGCGCCAGCAACTCATTCACTTTCTAACCTCCAAGACTGTGCCCTGCCCGCGGGTTGCCCACGCGTTGTCACCCAAGTGGGCGCGCAGCGTAGAACGGAACAGCTTGCCGTGATTGCGAAGTCGCAGATGCAGCAGCTCATGCACGATTACATAGTCCTGAAACGCCACCCGCTTTCGCACCAGATCGCTGCTGAATGTCACCCAGCCGGAGGATGAGCAGGAACCCCACTTTCGGGTCATGTGCTGGATTCGAATTTGGCTCGGCTGCACGCGGAGTTGCTCTGACCACCGCGCCACGCGCGCCCGCAGTCTGTCATTGGCTGTCGGTGTCATTGTCCGCTGCCAATCGCCCGCAACACAATATCGCCAAGCCGCACCATCGTCTGACCACTCACTTCCTTCAACAGCGCTGCATAAATCGCGGCCTTGAGCTGACGGCGCTCGTCGTCATTGTCAAAATGATTTGGAAAACGCCCGATCGCGTTGACGATCTCGATTGCAAGTCCCAGCGGGTCTTTCAGTTCATTCTTGTGTAGCTGCCAGTAGATCGCGAACGTCAGCGCATCCAGTCCCAGTTTTTGCCGTTCGACATCGGCCTCTTCGCGCTCCTTCACCAGGAGTTCGATCTGCGCCATCGCCTGCTCGGTAGTCAGAGTGCGTTGTTCCAGTGCGCTCAGTACCAGCTGCGCGCGTTGTGCAATGTCGACAAGAACCGGCGTTTCAGTCGCTTTCTCATCAGCTTCGGTTTCTATTGCCCGTACAAAATTGATGATCGTCTGATTGTCGCTGCTGTCATCGGCGGCCTTGGCCTGCAGCGCTTTCAGCGTCTGCAGATCGAATTCGACCTGCTTGTCGGCGACGATGGGGCCATAGCTTGCCACGGCTTCGCGCACCATGTGCTCGGTTTTGTGTGCCAACTCGCCGTAGAATCGCGTCGGGCTGCCGTAAGCGTTGCGAATCATTTCGTAGATTTCGGCCAATCGCCGGAACGTGTCGATGTGATCGCGCAACTCCGGAGAAGGTGAAAGAATTTCGTACAGCGATTCGATCTCCCGATAGACCTCAATGAATTCCTGGCGCGTGTCTTCGGCTACAAAGTCCTCGTAAAGCAAGGTTTCGAGTTGTTTGTCCTTGCCCCCCTTGCGCGGCTGTAGATAACGCACTGCCGCCTTGGCGATGAGCTGCCGGAATTGATCGAGCAGCAAATCCAAATCTTCGATCACGCCTGACACATCCTGCGAATCGAACGCCAGCGCCTTTTTCACGTCGCGCAGCATGCCGATGAAATCGATGATCAAGCCGCTCGGTTTTTGCTGTCCGCGCTCATCCTCGTAGGGCCGATTGACGCGCGAAATTGCCTGCAGCAATACGTGATCGCGCATCGGTTTGTCCAGATACATCGCGTACAGCACCGGCGCGTCGTAGCCGGTTAGCAGCTTGTCGGTCACGATCAGAATGCGTGGCTGCTGATCGGCCTTGCGAAACAGTTTGCGCACCCGCTTTTCGCTGGCGGCTTCAATCTGATATTTCGCCACCAGCGGCCGATCAATTGCATCCGCCGCGCCTTGCGTATAAACGGGTACCGACAATTCGGGCGGCAAATGTTTATCCAGCGCTTGCTTGTAGAGCGCACAGGCTTCCCGATCCACGCCAACCAGGAATGCCTTGTAGCCCAGCGGCTCGACGTTCTCGCGGAAATGTTTGGCGACAAATTCAGCTACAGCCTCTACGCGTTCCGGCGCCTTCAGGAAAGCGCGCAGCGTCACCGCCTTGTCAAGAATGCGGTTCAAATCCTCGATGTCACTGACACCTTCGGCTTCGGTAAGTGCATAAAATTCCTTCTCCAGCTGCTCTGCCGGCAGCAGCACCTTGGCCGGCGCCAGCATATGCCGCAGTCGCACCGTCGTCCCGTCGGCAATCGAATCGGCAATCGAGTATTTGTCCAGATAACCGGTTTCGTCCTCTGCACCGAAAACCTTGAACGTCCCCTTGCCATACGCCGTCTGGTCGATCGGCGTGCCGGTAAAGCCGATGAAGGTCGCGTTTGGCAGGGCACCCATCAAATAATTGCCCAGGTCGCCGCCGGTGGAGCGATGTGCTTCGTCGATCAGCACGTAGAAATTGTCGCGGGTGCAGCTATTTTTCTTCAGTTTGTCGAACTTGTGGATCATCGTCACGATGAGTCCGCTGAAATCCTGACTGAGCAATTCCTGTAAGCGCTTCTTGCTGTCGGCCATTTCCACCGCGACACCCGTACCGGCCATTTCGCCCAGCAGCGCTTCCACCCAGCCGGAAAGCTGGCCCTCCAATTCATTGCGGTCTACCACCATCATCACCGTCGCGCCGGGAAAGCGTTGCGGATCGTCCAAGATCAGCCGTGCCGCCGTGATCATGGTGAAGGTCTTGCCCGACCCCAGCGTGTGCCAGACCAGTCCACTTTTCTTCGTCGGCAACGCACAGCGCTCGGTCACCTTCAACGCAGCGCGCGTCTGGTGCTGGCGCAGGATGGTTTTCTGCAGTTCATCATCCTGCGTGAAGAACAGGATCCAGTCCTTGAGCATTTTCAGGAAGCGCGCGTGGCCAAAGAAATTCTTGACTCGATCTTCGTAGTTGCCGGGCTGCTCCTCTTTCCAGTTGAAAACAAACTTGCGCTGGTAATTCCAGGTCACGCCGTAGAAATATTCGATCAAATGCGTGATGTTAAATACCTGTGTGCTGGTCAGCAGCTCGGGCGTTTCCAGCTCATAACGGCGCAACTGGGTCAGCGCCTTGTCCATCGCGTCTTTTGATTTCGGATTCTTGTTTTCGACGATGGCCACTGGCACCCCGTTGATGACGAAGACCACATCCGCGCGATTGCCCTTGCGCTCGCCGTTGCGATACGCCCATTCCCAACTAACGTGCAAAACGTTGGTGCCGGGGGCATTGTCGAAATCGACCACGCGCACATTGCGATGCCGTTTCTCGCCTTCCACATAGTGCGTCTTTTGCCCGCGCAGCCATTGCAGCAATTCGCGATTGCCCTCCATCGTGTTGGGCACGCTTTCCATGCGCTGGATGATGGAGGTCACATCGGCAGGTGTCACAACGCCGGGGTTCAACCGCAGCAAGGCGGCTGCCAGTTCGTCGTAAAGGAAGTGCCCGCCTTCACCGCGCCGTTTGGTCAGCGCATCCGCGTCCGACAGACGCATCCAGCCGACGCTGGCCGCGTGCTCGACCAGCGGAAACTGGACAGTGGTGGATTCGATGCCCAGCAAGCTCATCGGAGCCTCATTCGCCCTTGTTGCCGCTGCTTAGGCGCGGCGCCTGTTTCGGCAATTTCTTTTCTTCGGATTTAAGCCGTCGCTCGACTTTCTTTACATCTTCCGCTGCCGGTAAGGCTTCCGGACGAATGTTGCGGTCAGTGAGAATCTTGCGCACGTCCTCGTCGTTCCTGACGTGCTCGCGGCTGATGTCGTGCTCGGCCTGTAAGTCCTGTTGCTTGACCTGCATATTGGTCACTTCGTTGGCGAAATCCTTGGCCTTGATAGTGATGGTGGGCAGGAAGTCCGCCAGCGGTCGGCCGTCGGGCACAGCCAGCTTGTGTTTCATGTCCTGCGTGGTGTGGCCGCCGAACAACGCGGCATCGCCCTTGCTCAGGATGCGGGCAAAACCGGGGCTGTCCACGCCGCGTTCATATAACACGCCTGCCAATGCTTTTTGCGATGAGCTAAGTTTGTCGCGCGCTTCCAGGCGCTCGAAATCGGAGAGCCGCTGTTCGATGATTTCCTGTTTGCGGG
>JAYTUX010000310.1:0-19449 GCA_043744315.1 Betaproteobacteria bacterium
GCGGGCAAGAAAGTCACCACGATCGAGGAAATCGGCAGGACACCGATCGGCAAGAAAGTCCAGGACGCATGGATCGCGGAGGACGTGGTGCAGTGCGGCTACTGCCAATCAGGCCAGATCATGACCGCGACGGCGCTGCTCGCCAAAACCAAATCGCCGAACGATGCCGAGATTGACGCCGCGATGAACGGCAACATCTGCCGCTGCGGTACTTACAATCGCGTCCGTGCGGCGATCAAGACGGCGGCGGGTAGTGGCGTCGCGGCGGTGAAGCCGGGTGCCAAACCGGCGGCAGCCAAACCTACCGTTAAAGCGAAGGTATAGGAGACGACGATGAAACAACTCGCCAAAAACACCAGCACCAACCGTCGCCAATTTCTCAAGGCCACCGCCGCCGCGACCGGCGGGCTTACCATTGGATTCACGTTACCCGGCGGCAACCGGCTTGCTCAGGCGCAGGCCCCGCAAGCGCCCAACCTGAATGTCCCCAATTCGTTCCTGAAAATCGCCAAAGACGGCAGCGTCACGGTGCAGGTAAAACATCTCGAATTCGGCCAGGGCGTGATGACCTCGTTGCCGATGCTGGTCGCCGAAGAACTCGAATGCGATTGGATCAAAGTGC
This sequence comes from Betaproteobacteria bacterium, assembly GCA_043744315.1. Taxonomy (GTDB): domain Bacteria; phylum Pseudomonadota; class Gammaproteobacteria; order Burkholderiales; family Usitatibacteraceae; genus UKL13-2. The sequence continues at coordinate 623 of JAYTUX010000310.1, forward strand.
GCGCCGAACTGGCCCCCGCAGCGCCCGTCTATGCGCACACCGCATTCGGCATGCAAATGACCGGCGGTTCGTCATCGGTAATCAATTCATGGGAGCAGTTGCGCACCGTCGGCGCGATGGCGCGCACCATGCTGATTTCCGCCGCTGCCAAGCAATGGAAAGTGGATGCCGCCAAGTGTCGTGCGGCAAATGGCGTGGTGATCGGGCCATCGGGCCAAAAAGCAAACTACGGCGCATTGGCCGATGCCGCTGCCGCGCTGCCGGCGCCGGACAAAGTCGCGCTGAAGGACGCGAAAGATTTCAAGATCATCGGCAAGCCCACGCGCCGCATCGATGCCGCGACCAAGGTCAATGGTGCTGCCAAATTTGGCATCGATGTCACTGCCAAAATGCTGCCCAATCTGCACACCGCCGTGGTCAAACATCCGCCAATCTTCGGTGCGCGCGTCGGCAAGATCGATGCGTCGAAAGTCCACGGCATTCCGGGTGTGTCGCACGTGGTGCAAACATCTAACGGTGTTGCGGTGGTGGCGAAAACGTTCTGGGCCGCCAAGAAGGGCTGCGATGCGCTTCAGGTCGAATGGAAAATGGACGATGGCGTCAAGGTCAGCACGGAAGCGTTGAAGAAATCCTACCGCGAACTCGCCGCGACCACCGGCCCCATCGCCAAAGCGGGCAATGTGGAATTGCTCAAGACCGCCACCAAAACCGTTAACGCGGAATACGATGTGCCCTACCTTGCCCATGCGACCATGGAGCCGCTCAATTGCACCGTGGATTTGAAGCCTGATAGTTGTGAGATCTGGGTGGGTTCGCAAATGCAGACGGTTGATCAGGGCGCCGCTGCCAAGCTGACTGGATTGAAACCCGAACAAGTCAAACTTAACACCATGATTGCCGGTGGAGGATTCGGTCGTCGCGCCAATCCCGGGGCGGATTACATCGTCGAAGCAGTCGAAATCGCGAAAGAAGTGAAGGTCCCGGTGAAAACCGTATGGACGCGCGAAAACGATATCAAAGGTGGCTCATATCGCCCGCAATACGTACACAAAGTCTCCGCCGGGCTGGATGCGAACGGAAAAATTTCCGCGTGGGATCACGTCGTCGTCGGCCAGTCAATTACCGCCGGAACGATGTTCGAGCCGATGATGACCAAAGGCAGCGTGGATGTGACCAGCGTGGAAGGCATCGCTGATACGCCTTACGATATCCCCAACATGCAGGTAGTTTCGCATAGCCCCAAGAGCGGCGTCCCAGTGCTGTTCTGGCGCTCGGTCGGGAACTCGCACACCGCTTTCGTGATGGAAACCATGATGGACGATCTCGCCAAATCGGCGGGCAAGGATCCGATTGCGTTTCGACGCGACTACCTGGCCAAGCATCCGCGATTTTTGAAAGTGCTGGATCTGCTCGTGGAAAAATCGGCATGGGGAAGTGCATCGCCAAAAGGCGTCGGCCGTGGCATGGCGATCCATGAAAGTTTCGGCACCGTCTGCGCGAACGTGGCGGATGTCAGCATCGTCAACGGCCAGATCAAAGTGTTGCGCGTGGTTTCCGTGATTGATTGCGGATTGGTGGTGAATCCGCTCACTGTCAGCGCGCAAGTGGAAAGTGCGGTTGCCTACGGTCTGTCCGCAGCGCTATACGGAAAGATCACGTTGAAAGACGGCGTGGTCGAGCAAAGCAATTTCCACGATTACCCGGTGTTGCGATTGACCGAAATGCCGAAGATGGACGTGCATACCTTGCCCGGTGGCACATCCCCCACCGGCGTCGGCGAACCCGGATTGCCGCCGATTGCACCGGCCGTGTCGAACGCGGTATTTGCGTTGACGGGCAAGCGGTTGCGGGAGTTGCCGTTTAAGGTCTAGGCGATGCGGCAAGCCTGAAACTCCTTTACTGGTGCGGCTCTTCGGGCATTTGTGCCCGAAGAGGCGCGCCGAATCGTGATTTGCACGATTACGTTGCTCGCTGAAAATGGCAAGTGTGTTCAATTCAACGGCTGTGATTCAGCGCGAGTAGTTGTGCGGCAATGCACACTGCGCATCTGCGTGGCTCTTCTCTAATTATTCGAAGGGTTGAGCGGGGAATTCGCGCAACTTGCCCTGTCCATGCGCGCAAAATGGTCAGGCTCCGACTATCGCCTTTCGTGTTGTCCGGTTAGATAGTATTCTCAGACGAATTGTTAGTCTGCGTTGATTTTCCATGGATCGCGGATCGAGCGTAGTCAAAGTTGTGGCGAGCGATGCGGTGACGGAAAATACTGCGATTGTCGCCATCAGGTTGTAATTCGCGCGAAGGCATTGCGACTCACTCAGTGTTGGGATTGGTTGCGCTTCGCGCGCGCAACCAATGCAGGGGCAAACGCTGGTGAGACTTTTTGCAGCGCCAAGGTGATAATTCAAGCAAATCCAAACGCGGTGGCTTTGCGTATTACGCAAAGTCAGTTTTCACTTGCTTCACGAAAAAGGAGTTTTCATGGGATTACGAACAAAATTCAACTTGGCGCTGCTGCTGGTGTTCGCGGCGGGCCTCGGGGTCACCGGCTATATCTCTTACACGTTGTTGCAAAAGAATGCGCAGGATGAAGTGCTGCGCAATGCGGGCGTGATGATGGAGGCGGCGTCATCGATGCGCTACTACACGCAGAAGCACGTAAGCCCCAAGCTTGATTACCAACCTGACGTATTCATTCCCGAAAGCGTGCCCGCGTTCGCCGCGACGGAGATGATGAATCAGTTGCGCAAAAAGTACGACAACTACCATTACAAAGAGGCGGTGCTGAATCCCACCAACCCGCGTGATCGCGCCGTCGAATGGGAATCCGACGTGGTGAATGAATTCCGTAACAGCGCGGATAAAAAGGAAATTACCGGCATGCGCATGGCGGCCTCCGGTCCTGCGTTATACCTTGCGCGACCATTGAAGATCGTCGATCCGGGATGCCTGGCGTGCCATAGCACACCGGACAAGGCACCCGCTGCGATGCTGACGCAATACGGCCCCAATAATGGCTTCGGCTGGAAGCTGAACGAGACTATCGGTGCCCAGGTGGTGTCGGTGCCGATGTCGCTGCCGATCGAAAACGCGAACCGTGCGTTCATTACCTTCATGGCGTCGCTATCGGGCGTGTTTGTCGTGTTGTTTCTGATTCTGAACGTGATGCTCTCGTACCTGATCGTACGGCCGATCACTCAGCTCTCGGAAGCCGCCAACGAAATCAGCACCGGCAATATGGATATTCCGGAATTTGCCGACAAGGGTAACGATGAAATGGCGTTGCTCTCGAAATCGTTCAATCGCATGCGCCGCAGTCTGCAAAAAGCGATCTCGTTGATCGACTCGTAAATCCCTGAAGTCAGTTCATGCCGATCAATATTCCGAGCCTTCCCGCCGGGCACGTCATCAACGAATATCGCTTCGACAAACTGTTGGGGGTAGGCGGGTTCGGCCTTACGTATCTCGCGACGGATCAGAATCTCGATCTGCCGGTGGCGATCAAGGAATATTTGCCAGCCGATATTGCGCTGCGCGACGATGACTCGTCGATCAGGCCGTCGAGCCCGGAAAATGACGAAACATTTCGATGGGGGCTCACGCGTTTTCTCGATGAAGCGCGCACGCTGGCGACCTTCCGGCATCCCAACATCGTGCGGGTAATGCGCTATTTCAAAGCCAACGCGACGGCTTACATGGTGATGGAATTCGTGCAGGGTGCATCGTTGTCGGACTGGATTAAAGCCCGCCGTCCTTTGCCGCAAGCCACGATGGAAAAAATTATCTTGCCGCTGGTTGAGGGCCTTGGTGTGATTCATCAGAGCAATTATCTTCACCGAGATTTCAAACCCGGCAATATCTATATTCGGCAAGACGGTAGCCCGGTTTTGCTGGATTTTGGAGCAGCCCGATCGACGACAGGCGGCGGAAATTTGACGGCAGTCGTGAGCCCGGGCTATGCGCCGGTTGAGCAGTACAGCGAATCAAGCGTGCAAGGCCCGTGGACCGATCTGTACGCCGTTGGCGGCGTCATGTATTGGATGGTCACCGGCAACAAGCCGATCGATGCGACGGCGCGGCTGAGAAATGATCCGCAGGTACCGGCGCGGGTTGCGGGTGATCGCTCGATTTATACCGGCGCATTTCTCGCCAACATCGATTGGGCGCTGAATCCGGACGAGCGCAAACGCCCGCAGTCCAGCACGGAATTTCTGGCACTGCTTGGCGGTGCCCCGTCACCGCCAAAGCTGAATGATCCCGACCGCACCCGTACTCTGCCACTGTCTGCGCGCGGTGGCGCGGGTGTCGCGATCAGTGGAGAAAGCCCGTCGCAACCAGGTACACAGACGACATTGGGCGGAGCGAGCGCCATCGAGCCATCGCAACTAAAGGATGTTGAAAACGAACTCGCCAAACGCATCGGCCCATTGGCATCCGTGCTGGTGAAAAAAGCCGCGAAGAAGCATGCGTCGTTGGACGCCTTGATTGACGCCGTGGCAACGGAGATCGACGACGATGCCGAGCGCGCCACGTTTCAAAAAAAAGCGCGCGGTCTTACTAATACGCAACCACCAACATCGCCGTCGCGGCGACTGGGTCAAACCGAAATCGCCACGCAAGTCGCGGCAACTCATTTCGACATGGCAATTCTGGATCGCGCCGAAAAGCGTCTCGCGCAACACATCGGCGCGGTTGCACGGGTGGTCGTCAAGCGCGCCGCGATGAAGGCGCGCGACGAGGGTGAACTATATTTACTGATTGCCGATGAAATTGAAGACCCTGCCGATCGCAAAGCGTTCATCAAGAAAGCGATTTCGGTATCGGGGAAAAACGATGGTGGTTAGGATCAATCCGGTTCGACATACGAGGCGAATCAGACGGTGACGGAAAGCCTGCGTAGACGATCAATGTCTGCTTCCGAATAGCCAATTTCCCGCAACAGTTCGCTGGAATGCTGCCCGATCGCCGGCGCTGCATACGCGGCAGGACCCGGCGTACCACTGAATTTGATCGCCTTGGAAAACCCCTTGTACGGACCGACGACTGGGTGCGTCAGTATCGTGATCATTTCCTCGGCCGACACCTGCGGGTGATCGAACATGTCACCGATGGCACGTGCCGCTGCGCAGGGTACCGCATCGCCGAAAATCGCTTCCCATTCGCGCGCGGTATGCTTTTTCAACGCGGCATGCAGCTTTGGCAAAATTTCATTTGCGTTTGCGGCACGTGAACGAACGGTGGCATAGCGCGAATCGCCGGCCAATTCAGACAGACCCGTTTTTTCACATAGCGCCTGCCAGAAATGCGGCGTGTTGGCGGAAAGGTAGATGAATCCTTCACGCGCGGGATGCATGCCGGTGACACCACCGGAACGCATGTCGCGCCCAATGTTTCTATCTTCGCCCTCGGCCCAAACCAATCGCGCAGATTGCATCGCCAATGCGCTTCGCAATAGCGATATGCCGACGTATTGTCCTTGGCCAGAGCGTGCACGTGCAAACAATGCCGCCGACACGCCACTCGCGACCATCGCTGCCGCGTAGTAATCCACGACTGAGCCATACACAATTTCCGGCGGGCCGTCGGCCTTGCCTTGCATTGCGCAGATGCCGGTCATTGACTGCAATACTTGATCGTAGCCGGCGTTGTCTTTCATCGGCCCGGTCTCACCGTAGCCATTGACGACGCAATAAATCAGCCGTGGATGCGAGGCCTTGAAGCGCTCGTAATCAATGCCGAGCCTGGGTGCTACTGACGGTCGAAAGTTATGCACCAGTACATCGGCTGTCGCCAGCAATTTCATCAATACCGCCAAGCCTTCGGGCTGTTTCAAATCCAGCACCAGACCGCGTTTGCTGCGATTGATGCCGATAAAGGCGCGGCTCTCGGACTCGAGCGTAGAGGGATACTTGCGCAAATTGTCACCGGCCGGCGGCTCGATCTTGATCACATCGGCACCCATGTCGGCAAGCAAGGTACAACCGTATGGGCCTGCGATGTAGGCGCTCAAATCGAGCACGCGAATGCCGGTCAAGGGGCCGGTTTGCGGCAATTCCTGCGTGGCGGTTTTGGCGTCGTGAGTCATGCGAATGAATGCACGCAGTCGAATTTCATTTTCCGCAACATCAATCAATCCGCCTTGATCGACGCCTGCTTGGCGATTTTTTGGAACAGGGTAATGTCGCGGGCAATCACACTCGCAAACTGCGCGGGCGATGCGATCGATGGCTCGGCACCCTCGCGCAGGAAGAATTCCTTCATCTCGGTGCTCGCCAGAATTTTATTAATTGCAGCATTGAGGCGCTCCACGATATTCATTGGCGTCGCCGCCGGTGCCAATACGCCCCACCACAATTCAAAGCTGTAGCCGGGCACCGATTTTGCGACCGGCGCGAGGTCGGCCGCGATTGCGCTGGTCTCCATGCTGGTGATGCCGATTGCGCGGACTTTTCCGGAACGCACTGTGGGTAACAACGATGGGCCACTGGCAATCAGCAAATCGACGTGCCCGCCGATCAGGTCCATGGTGGCGGGTGACATGCCGCGATAGGGCACGTGTGTGATGTCGAGTCCGGCGGCGGACTTGAATATTTCAGTGGCGAACTGATTGATGCTACCGGGGCCGGACGACGCGTAGTTTAATTTCCCCGGCTGTGATCTGATCAATGCGAGCAATTCAGGCATTGTTTTCACTGCTAGACCATCGCGCACGGCAACCACAAACGGCCCGGTCGCCAGCATCGCCACCGGCGAGTAACTCTTGACGGCATCGAAGGGTAAATTTGGCTGAATCGCCGAATTGGTGACGAAGCTCGATGACACCACTGCAAGCGTGTAGCCGTCATTGGCGGCCTTGGCCAACATCGCAGTGCCTATACTGCCGCCTGCGCCGGGCCGATTGTCGATGAGCACGGGCTGTTGCAGCGCTTCACTCAATTTGCGACCAATGACTCTGGCGAAGCTGTCGTTCGATCCACCGGGTGGATAGGGCACGATGATCGTGATGGGCTTGGATGGATATTTGTCTTCGGCGTGTGCGTCGCTGAGTGTGTTGAGCAGGAAAATTGCAGCGGCCATGGTTAGCAGCAGGCGTCGCCCCAATAAAGTCTTCAGATTGAGCATTTTCTGGTTGGCTTTCGTCATCATTTGTACTGCGATTTCAAATCCCGCGCCATCGCCAAAATCGCCTCGGCGCGGCGGATGAATGGCGCGTCAATCATTTTGCCGCCGACAACCATCGCGCCTGTGCCTTTAGCTTCCGCGCGCTTTGCCGCGTCCAGCACGTTTTGCGCAGTCTCGATTTCTCTTTCAGTTGGCGAAAAAATTTCATTGGCGATTGCAATCTGGCTGGGATGAATACAACTCTTCCCCCAATAGCCAAGACGACGCGCCATTTGCGCTTCTGCGCGAAAGCCTGCGGCATCCGCGATATTCGGGTAGGCGCCATCCATTGCAAACACACCGGCCTCGCCGGCGGCAAGCCGCAGCGCAAACATGGTTGCGTGGACATTCGCAGCATCGTATCGATCAATTCCCAACGGCTCGAATAAATCTGCGTAGCCCAGTTGCAGGCCTGCAACCCGGGCATGCGCCGACGCGATGTCAAATGAATGTCGAAGTGACTTGGCCGTTTCGATATTGGCTAGAAGTGCCACGGGTTTGTCGACGCCATTGTCTGCTTCCGCCCTCTCGAGTGCTGCCACTGCATCGACAATATCGCTTGGCGAATTTGGCTTCGGCAAGTTGAGCATCGCCAAATTTTCCCCCACGACTGCGGCGATATCCGCCGCGAAATGCGGCGTATCCATCGCATTGACGCGCACGATGAGCGTCTTGCGGGTTTTGCTTGCCGCATCCGAGAGAAGAAAATGTTGAACCGCTGCACGGGCCTCTGCCTTGCGGGCCTCGACGACCGAATCCTCAAGATCGATGGAGATCGCGTCGGCCTCGCTCGCGAGTGCCTTGTCGAAGAGTTCGGGCCGGGACGCGGGGACAAACAATTTGCTGCGCATCATGGTTTTGGCAATTTCAATAGAAATAAAACCCGTCTGAAGGTATATTCAAACAATATTTTTTATTGCTTTCAGAAACCTCGCAATGGATACCCAGTTCCTGAACACCTTTGTCACCGTCGTCGATTGCGGATCGATGGCGGCGGCGGCTCGTCGGCTCAACATTACACCGGCGACGGTCGCCCAGCAAATTCACACGCTTGAGCGCGAAATTGCGGCACCGCTGATCGCGCGCGCTGGCCGCACGGTCAGTGTTACCGAAGCCGGAGCACGCATCCTCGAACGCGCGCGCAATCTGCTGCGCGATGTCGGTGATCTGCATACGGTTGCCAACGATGAAGTGACGGCCGGCGAATTGCGGCTCGGTGCGGGCATCAATGCACTCACCGGCATGATGCCGGACATTCTCGCGTTGATGGTGGCGCGCTACCCGCGCATCAACGTTTATGTTGAGCGCAGCACGTCGGTCGAGATGTATCCGATGGTGGAAAGCGGTGTGCTCGATGCGGCCATTGTGATGCAGGGGCCGTTTGCGTTGTCGAAGCGCATTGGCTGGCAATTGCTTCGCGAGGAGCCGTTGGTGGTGCTGGCACCGGAGAGCATGTCCGGTCGTGATCCGCACGAGTTGCTCGCGACCGAGCCATTCATCCGATACGACCGGAATCACTGGGGCGGCCATCATGCGGATCATTATTTGCGAACCGTTGGCATCACGCCGCACGAGCGCTTTGAACTCAATGCGTTGAATGCCATCGCCGTAATGGTTGATCGCGGCTTGGGTGTCTCGCTGGTGCCGGATTGGGCCAGACCGTGGCCGGAGGGATTGCGTCTGGTGAAACTCGGCTTGCCACGCGCATTCGAGCCGAACCGGATTGGCATCATCTGGTCGCGCTCGACGATCCGCATCCGTCTCGTGAAAGCATTCATACAGGAAGCCCAGAACGCCGCGAATGCGTTGACATTGCGGCACCGCGGCTAACGAACCGTGGCAACGGCATTATCGAAGGCGGCCGATTTGGAGGCTTGCCATTTGTCGGCGGAATCTGATGTTACCTGCATCCACGTAAGACGCCATGCGCCATCGGTTCGGCCGCCCGCTTCATAGTAAGGAAGAAAGACCAGCGGTGCGCGATCGGCGAGATTCAAGCGTATTGCAGGACCGTCAAGTCCTTTTGGCACGTCGAGCAATTCGAGTGTGCCCGTCGCGTTGGGTGATGGTAGTCGAATCGTTTCCGACATCTTGTAACCGTCGATCAATCCTGTGGCATAAATGAGCGGCCCTCGGCTTATCGCCAGGTAATCTGCACGCATGACTTCCTGCTCGATCGGTGCGCGATCCGGGCCAGTCGACTCTTGCACACTGCGGCTCGTCTGCCAATGCATTACCGGAGTCATCGGCAATTGCAAGGTGATTTCGTCGCCGCGTAGCCAATGTCGCTCAATCACGGCGTAGGTTTCCGGCACGAGAGGTTGTTTTGCCTCGACACCGTTGATGTGAAGTGTTGCCGCGTGTGCCCACGAAGGAATGCGTAGCAGAACCGAAAACACACCCGGCATTTCGGGTGAAACGATCATGCGGATATGGCCGTCGAATGGGTAGCGAGTGATCTGCTCAAGAGAAACGACACCCGCCGCAAACGTCGATACCTCGGCGCGGCTTGGGCCATAAATGTTGACGAGCAACTCCTCTTTGGCGTTCAGGCTGTATGCGATCGCGGGCAATTCCTCCAACGCCATCGCGCCGCTCGATTTGCAGCAGCGCCAGTAAGTGGTGAATACGCGCTTGCCATTGGGAAACGAGTAATAGCACCAGTCTTCACCGTTCGGCGCACAGGCACCCAGCAAATCATTGAACGCGGCGCGTTCAATTTCTTCCGCGTACTTGGCTTCGCCGCTGATCGCGTGCAACTCCCGATTCAACTGAATCCACGACATGGTCGAGCAGGTCTCGACGTAGCCGTGCGGACTGAAGACACTTTGGTGATTGAAGATTTCCCGCGACCGTAAACCAACCCCGCCCCATGGGCCGCCACCCAACGTCAGGTGATATTTGCGGATGGAAGCCCACAGGTTTTCAACCGCGCGCAGATAGTCGCCATTGCCGGTGACTCTGTACAACTTCGCCAGCCCGACCAGGTTCCAGCAAAGCTGATACGCCTTGCCAGTGGAAATTTCGGCGGCGTCAACGCCATTCAGCGCCTGATCCAACAACGCCAGACCCGGATGCCGGTTCGCCTGATCCAGAATCAGTGTCGCCAAATCGAGATATTTCCGATCGCCTGACGCAGTGTGCAATTCCATTGCGGCATCGAGCAACACCGTTGCCGACATGCCGTGGTGCAATCCCAACTCGGTGATATTGATGTCGCCGTTGGTTAGCGTTTCCCAACACAATTCACCGATCCGTCGCGCAGCGGCAAGATAAGTCGGATTGGGAAATGCTTTGTGGGTTTCGAGCAACCCCAGAATCAGACAGGTGTGATTCCAGATGTCCCAGGTGCGCTTTGCCGGTGCGCCATTCCATGTCTGCGGCCCGGGCAACTGCTTCTCCATGAAACGAGCGCTCGGTGCATACGTTCCCAAATATCCATTTGCATCCTGGCGGCCCACCAAATAATCGGCCACCCGCTTCACGCTTGTCGCGAGCGTCTCGTCACCTGTGCGCGCCGCCGATTTTGCCGCCGCGTGCAACCATTTGCCGGCGTGTTCTCCGTACCAGTCACCTTCAACATTGCCGCGTACTGCGTCTGGACGATACAGCGCAATGGCAGGGCTGGTCTCATCGACAATGAAGCGCGACAGGCGACCGGCTTGACTCGCGGCAAGTGCCTTTCCCAATAAGCCGCCGAGCATCACGCGGGGTGCCGACAAAGGTCGGATGTCGGTGAATGGCGCGCTCGGGTTACGCATCGACCACACACCTGAAACCGATGCAACCCGAGCGATCCTTGCAAGGTGCCATCAACAGGTATTTTCCATGCTGATCGAGCCGATAGGCCTGCGGAAAATACCAATGCGACGTTTGCGGCTGATAACTGCTGCCACCGCGCAACACCGCGGCGCGTGTATGTAAGTCGATAAATTCGTCAGTCCACTGCCAGACATTTCCGATCAAATCCATCACGCCAAACGGGCTCGCACCAAGCGGATGGGCGTCCACATCAGCGGGGGGAACGATATTTCGCGTCTTGTTAACGGTTGGCACGGCGTCGTCATTCCAAATGTTGCCCCATGGATAAAGTCTGGCGTCAGTGCCCTGCGCGGCGTACTGCCATTCCCATTCGTGAGGCAAGCGCTTGTCGGCCCAAATGCAATAGGCGCGGGCATCCTCGAGCGATACCCACGTGACCGGTTTATTTTCCCAACCAGATTTCGGTGCGCCATCGACCCAGTCTTTCAGGAAATGATGAGCGTCCGTTGGCCGGTAATTCGTTGCAACGATGAATTTCTTGAAGTCGGCATTGGTGACACAAGTGCGATCGATGTAGAAGGCCGCAATATCAATCGCATGCCGGTGATGTCGCCGCGGAGAGTCTTCCCACGGGTATTGAAGCCCGGTGCCGGTCGCGGTGTAACCCTCAATTTCGACGCCGTGAACGGCAAAATCAAATCTGGCCGCAGGAATTGGCAGCATACCCGGCGGTGCGCTAGGGACGGATTTAGTTTGCGCAATCGCAATCATTGTCTGCGCAAGCGGCACCCAAGTTGCCGACAGGGTTTGCAATGGCACCTGTGCAAGATTTGCCATCTTTCGAAGGAACTCGTCCAAGCCAACGTTCGCAACACCGTCGCGTACGGCGAGCACGGCACCAAAGCCAAATGTTTCAAGCGGCAGCGAAAGAATCGCCTGCCCATTTTCGATGCGCGGTATAAGCGGCGCACCATTCCAAAGGTCGAAATACGTAGTGCCGGTCTGATGTGAGACCATCAATTGTTCGCCTTTAACGGCAAACTCATTGCGATTGACGATGGTCCAAAGTGTGCGCGCTACGCTGGGGAAGCCACTTGAGAACACGCCGTTTTGCAAGGTGTGCGAATACGGCTCCCACTCTAGACTGACCAACAGTTCGGGAAATTGGCGGTAAATGGTGGCGATACGTTTGAGAGCCGCCGCATCACGATCGGTAAATTGATTCCAGATACCCCAGACGTTTTCCCACGCGTTGTAGCCGACACCGTTGAAAAAAATAAACTGCAGGTCGTCCTTGCGGTCGCGGCTCCATCTATTTTCCAGATTGATCATATGGCGCGGTTCCAGCCATTTCAGTTTGCTGACCACAGGAATCACGCCCTTCATTTCCGGAACCGCTTTGCCCCAACTCTGATTGTTCCAGATGAGCGCCTCGCGCAATTGTGCGGTGCCTTCCGGCTGGAACACCAGGGGATGATTCAGTCGGTCGGACGCTTCGCGGAATGCGAGAGGCACACTGCTATAGGTATCGCCGTTGACACCGTCTGCATTGACGGCTTTCGCGAGTTCGACAATGGCGTCCCAATCGCGTTTCATTGGATCGTTGGTGCCGTGATCCCAAGGCATTGTTGGTAAAAACACTTTCACGCCGCGACGGTGAAAATCTGCAACCGCCTGCTTGAGCCCATCGATTCCGCCAGGCATATCGTATGCGAGTTCAGTTTTGTTTCGGTCGTCAATACCGATGTTGGGATACACGTACCAGATCAGCACGCTATCGATGCCACCATAGCGTTGTTCGAGGTCGTCAAGATATTTGTCGATCGTGTACTTGCGCTGCACGGGGTCGTAGAAGTACCGATCCTCCGCCATCATTTGTACATGCACGAAATTGCGTTGCGACCATTTCAGGTCTTCACGCTGATACTGAAGGTCGTCGTAGCCGAGGCGAACCAGATGTTCGCGCTTCCATACCTTGAACGCCTCCCGCCAGCTTTGCGCGAGCGCGGGCACATCGTTCTTCCACATACCGATATTGGTGTACGGCCACGCCGGTATTTTTCCCGGCACCGGCAGATAGGGGCCCATATTGTGCGGCAAGCCTTCGGTGAACGCCTTTGGGCTTTTTTCACCCAGAGGTAGCGCGGCGATAGGAGCTGCGTCAGGAGAATTCTTGCTATGCATGGCGGATAAGGTTCACGGTTGTCATAGGTGTTCGATCGGAAATTATTGCTTACTTGTCGATTCCGCAATATGTGCGCAGCGCGGCACTTTCGGTGTCGTTTGAAGGATGCTGGCGGTGTAAAAATGCCTCGACTTCGGCACGGGATGGAATACTTTGCTGCGCACCGACTCGGGTGCACGCCAGTGCGCCTGCGGCACTGGCATACTTCAATGCATTTTGCATACTGAGATTTCTGGACAGCGATGCGGCCAACACCCCGCAAAAAGTATCGCCTGCCGCGGTGGTGTCGATGGCATCGACGGCAAATCCAGGTTGGATCAAAAACGTGCCGTCAAGCAACGCGATGCAGCCAAGTTTTCCCAACGTCACAACGACGCACCCGACGTCAATCCGGGAAACCACCTCCGCTACCTTTCCCACATGTCCTGCAAGGCTCGCCAATTCCGCTTCGTTCACCACCAGTACATCAACATGCGATAGTAATTCTGCAGAAAGTGCCTGCATGGGTGCGGCGTTCAATACGACGTTGATACCTTGTTCGTGGGCGCGTCGCGCGTAGGCGGTAACCGCCCCGATCGGAATTTCCAGTTGCAATAAGAGGTGGGAAGCGTGCTCAATTATCGGCAAATGTTCCGCGACGAGGCAATGATTAGCACCTGGCGCAACGGTAATCGCATTTTCGGCATCATCCGCCACGCAAATGAACGCGGTGCCGGTAGGTTGATCGGCAACTCGAACGACATGCAGTCTGACGCCGGCAGCGCTCAGCGAAGATTCAATGGGTACGGCAAACGCATCATCGCCAAGTGCGAGCAGCATTTCCGTCTCGACACCACCCGCGCGTGCGCAGGCCAATGCCTGATTGGCGCCTTTGCCACCCGGATATGTCTTGAAATCGCGACCCAGCACGGTTTCACCGGGCGCGGGAATGTGCGATGCGCGCACGACAAAATCCAAATTGGCGGAGCCGGCAACGAAAATCATGTCCGGATGTATCCCATCTAGTTGACCAGCGCCTGATAAACGAAGTTGTAGAACTTGCCGCTAATTTTGGGCGGATCTTTCGCAAGGCCCAGCGGCAGATGTTGCATCAGCAGCATAGCGATCAGTTTTTCGCGAGGATCAATGGTGAAATAGGTCGAGCCCGCACCTGACCAGCCAAATTGCCCGACTGAACCGAGACGTCCCCGTCGCGCAACATCGAGCACCACATAACCGCCGAGGCCAAAGCCTTCGGCATTGCTAAACTCGTTGACGGGCGGATCAAGGTGGGTGAGGTGATTCATCATCATCAGCTCAACCGTCTTGCGGCCAAGGATGGACGCGCCGTCGAGATTGCCACCGTTCAAAAGCATCTGGCAAAAACGGACATAGTCAGCCGCGGTCGAGTAGAGACCTCCCGCGCCGCTTGGGTAGGGGTTCAGTGACTCGCCTGGATGAATCGCATCGTTGCTCTTGGTGATCGCCAACTGCCCGCCGGACGTCGTGGTTACCATATCCACAATGCGCGCGCGATCACGTGCCGGGACACTGAATCCGGTGTCTGTCATTACCAACGGTCGAAAAATTCTTTGCCGCAGAAATTCTTCGAAGGGCATTCCCGAAACAATTTCAATCAGGCGGCTCAGCACGACCAACTGAACGCCGTCATAGGTGAATACCTCGCCGGGATCGCGAGCAAGCGCTTGACTGGCCACATATTCTGAATACGCCGCCAATGTAGGCAGTGTACTCAAGTCGATTCGATTGAAGCGTTTGACCGCCTCGCCGTTTTTCGCATCGCGCGTCGCGATGCCGGAAGTGTGCGTCAATAAGTGACGGATGGTAAGGGGCTGGCGGATGGGACGCAATTCAGGTGCATCGGCGGTCCCTGCAGACAAGACCTGTGTGTTGGCAAACTCAGGCAGGTGCATTGCGATGGGATCGTCCAGCCCGAATTTGCCTTCCTCCATCAGAATCAGCACCGCCACCGACGTCACGGTCTTTGTCATCGAATAAATGCGAAATATCGAATCCCGAGTCATCGGTCGTTTTCTTGAGAGGTCGCGATGCCCGTATGTTCGCCAATCGACAATCCTGCCATTGCGGGCGATCAGGGTCACGGCACCAAGATAGTCGCCAGAACGGATGGCAGTATGCATAAAGGCCTGCAGACGCTGAAGCCTTGCGTCGGAGAACCCCTCCTTTGTCGCCGACATGGAAGGAAGCGGCGAAACGCTCTCAGCGGCACCAACGTTGCCTGCAACGCAAAGCGCAAAACTCCACACCAGAAAAGTCGTCAGTTTCATTTGGGGTTGCCGAAGAGTCTGCGCGAATGCCGCAATCGCGCTTGGCATTTGTGATGCATGCCATGTCGATTCAATAAGACGGCCACTTGGTTCAGAAGACAATTTCGTCCCGTCAGGCATCCGTTGTTCTCGCTTGGGAACAACGGATGATCGATGCCAAACCGCGTCCGGTTAGAACTTGATGGAATGCGTCAACGTTGTCTTGCGACCGCGACCAGCGAAAAAGTTCTGGAACAAGTCGTGACTGGAAAAATTCAGCAGGTAGTACTTGTCGGTGAGATTGTCAATACCGAGCGAAATGTTGCCGTATTTTTTCAGGTCGTAATTCACGCTGAGATCAAACGTCGTGTGTGCCGGGTTACGCTCTTCCTGCGGTTTGCCGACGTTGGTGTCGAGGCTGGCATAAGACGTCATGCCCAATCGCACGCTACCGGCTTCGCCATACTTCCAGGTCACGGACGCAATCAGTTTGTCGGGCGAGATGTCGTTGGTGTTGAGTTCAAGATTCAGCGCCGGCAACGGTTGCCCCGGTATTGCTTGGGTGGTCGAGGTTTTTCCGCTCATATGCGAGTAAAGTGCGTTCGCCTTTAACTCTTTGCTGAACGCGTACTCGCCGGAAATCTCATAGCCCTTGATCTCGATCGGTTTGCGCGTGAGTACAAAATCGCCGACCGTCGCGTTGCCCGCAATTGCCGCGCCCCGCTCGGAGTAGGACTTGTACGTTGACGCGGAGAAATAGGCGTTGCTTGCCCGCCACGTGACACCGATTTCTTTGTTATCGCTGACCACCGCTTGCAGATCAGAATACAGGCCGGAGACGGATCTGCCCGCGACATTGACATTGCGAAGCGGTATGCCCACGTTCGGCAGCGTGAAGCCTTTGCTGTACGACGCGAACGCCGACCAGCCGCCCGGAATTCGCGCAACCAATCCGACGTTGGGCAGCGACTCGCTATATTTCAGTTTTCCCCCCGTCACGTCGAACCCGCCCAAGCCCGCAACGGAAGGATTGCGCGTGGCCCACACGGTCGTGTAACTATCGACAGTGAGTTCGCCGTCTTCGCGGCGCACGCCGCCGCTGATGGTGACTGGGCCGACGCTGTACGAAAGCTGGGCGAATGGTGCGGTACTCCGATACTTCATCGGCGGCACCCAGAGCCGGTCAGTTAGCGCCAGACGTTGCTGGGCGGTGTCTTGCACCAAATCGACGCCGGTGTTCAGTTCCAGATCTTTGATACCCGCCAGCTGATCGGTGCTCCAGTTGGTCCGCGCGCCTTTTTTCTTCGATTGAATTTCCGATTGCTCGATCAGCGTGCCGACTGGCGCGATGCGCGCGTCCTGCTTGCCGCGGTTCAGATTGGAGTTGTCGGCCTTAAGCGGCAGGCAATCGGTGGTGCCGCACTCGGACAAGAAACGGGTGTGCTGGTCCGCCCGGTAAACGTGCAGGTTCAACACACCGCTCAGCAGATTCGAATGCGTGTAAGTTAAAATGCTTTGGTTGAATTCGTTGAACTCGGTCTGCCCGCCAGGTGTTTTCCCCCTGGCCGACGTGTCGGTAATGCCAAGCGCCCGACTACCAACCACTTCAAGATAGTTGCCCTTGCCGCGCATGAAGAAACGGCTTGTCGTCACCGTTGCGCGCTGCTCGTTGTTGGCACCGAAATTGGCACCGACTTTCGCGAAGTGGTTTTTTGTCTCGGAGTCGTTTGAGGCACCGCTTTGCCCCATGCCGATCATTCTGCCTTTTGCGTCGTACTCCATGCCGCGGTCCGCAGAGGATGTGGCAAACAAAATGTCGAACGCTTCATTCTTGTGCGCACCGATAAAGCCCACTTTCCAGCCGCCGCTGTCGTCCTTGCCTTGGGTTTCGTAACTCGAGGTAAGTGAAAATTCGTTGCCCATTTTGGTAGGCGTCTTCGACAGGTAATTGATGATGCCGCCGGATGCGCCGATGCCTTCCGAGGCCGATGGACCATTGATGACCTCGATGCGCTCAATAATACCCAGATCGGTGAATACACTGGTACGGTTACCTTCGCGCAACGGAATCGTTTGTGGAACGCCGTCGAACAAACGCAATGCCGTGCGACCGCGCAGCGTCTCGCCATTGCTGGACATTTGCTGCGTCGATTCGGTGTAGCCGGGAATGGTTCTCGCGAGAATCGCGGTGGCGTCCTGCGTGAGTTTCAATGTCTCGACAATTTCTTCCTTTGAAATCACGGTAATTGCGCCCGGAATCTTGTCGACTGCTTTGGCGGCGCGCGAGCCGGTGGTAACGGTCACCGTTTCGACCAATTGCGCGTCCTTGTTTTCGTCGGCCTTGTTCTTGGCGGCTTCCTGGGCATTGCCGCCTGTGGCGATTGTTGCAAACAAGAGCGCCGACAATGTGGCTGCGACGGTGCCTTTGATTTTGGGAATTTTTTTCATGGGCTTGTCCGAGAGTTGGGGTTATGAGCGGAAGATCCATCGTCCGGCAATCGCGGCTGTCGCGATTGCCTTGCGCTGGCATTGACGCGGCGGCTCGACAAATAGCGAGCCACTCTTGTTGTTGCGGCGAGTCTGGGCGTATTTGCGGGAAATAAAAACCCTCTAAATACATATTCAGAACATACTTTTTATTTCTTTGCGTGCCAGGCAGCATGCCTCCTTTTATAAAGGCAATTTCGACGCGAACTAACGTTGAATGATCAGTCCCTTGAGCGATTCCGGTGCTGGCGCCGGAAAAAACAGGCTGCCAATATAGCCAAACACAATCGAAATGAGGATGGCGATCCCGAGGTAGATAAATGGGTGAACAAGGTTTACCCACCACGCGGCGAACGTGAGCACGACGCTGGCGACCATGCCGATCAATACGCCCTGCCAGTTGGCTCGACGTGTAAACATGCCCAAGGTATAGGCACCGCCGAAGCCACCTCCCAACAGGCCGTACATTTCCAACGCCACGTCCAGATAAGAGCCAATGTTGTAGCGGCTGAGAAGCAGTGCGAGGCTGATTCCGATCACGCCGGCAATAACCGTGACAATTTCCGCCAATCGAATGCTCACGCGCTGGGTCGGATTTTTGGCGAGGCGCTCATAAAAATCCACTGACACCATGGTTGCGACACTATTCATGATGCTGGAGCAGGTTGCCATTGACGCGGCAAAGATGCCGGCAATCATCAGCCCCGTCACCCCCGCAGGCAATTCGGCGGCGATAAAAAGCGGGAAGGTGGCATCCACCGACAGCAGCGGATTCATCCGCTCGGGATGGTTCTGATAAAACACCCATAGCCCCGCGCCGATCAAGTAAAACAACCAGGCGGCAGGAATAATGATCGCGGCAAACAACCAAACGGATTGTCCCGCTTCCTTGTCGGATTTCGTCGTAAATACGCGCTGCATTAACACCTGATCCTTGGGAAACGTCAGCACCGTTTCCATCAGCACGA
>JAYTUX010000311.1:0-5155 GCA_043744315.1 Betaproteobacteria bacterium
ACCCATAGCAAGCACAGGGCTACAACTGATATTTTCAGGAGCAAAACGTCTGTCTTTGGCATGGTTTGTACCGAAGTTCGGTGAGCATACCGCTTAACGATCTAGCTCACGGGCGCGCCGTTGTTGGCGCGTCCGAGTGGAGCGACGAGTTAGACCTCAAGACTTGGCAAGAGAAAGTCTTCACCTTCGCACTCCTTCACAATTGATCCATAAGCGCGGGCTCCGTCAGCTGAGCAGCCTTTGCCCAGATTGTCCTCAAGAAACTGGCACGCGGCAAATTCACAATCGATGAACCGACAATCTGGAAAAGAGGAACCACGAAATACACATTTCGCAAATCCCGTTCGGACGAAGACGCATCCGTTAAACAATCCCCAATACCAGTCGATGTCGGAAAACGTGCAGCCGATGAATGTTCCGTCGATATGCGCGCCCTCAATTGAGGAACGTGAGAATTCACGGTAACGAAAGACATGATCGTCATCTAGAACTTTCGTGATGCTGGCTTGGTCACTGAACTCTGCGTGTTCGTAAAGCATTGAGGTCTAACGAGTTATCGACACAAATACGCCGTCTACCATCCCGGGCGGGTGTCTAACTTCCCGAAGGCTTTCTGAAAAGTCACATTAATTTTCAACGACTTGTCTGTCATTTATTCTTGCCGCGATGTTAATAACATAAGCGAGAAAAAACATCGCCCGCAAATCGCCAATCTCGCATTGGATTGAGCGGAAACTGTAACGAGATGCCGACTCGGCCTGCACGCGAAAATACCTACAGCGGCTTGTCATCCGCCTGACCTCCGCTGACTACTTGCACAGCCCCAAAATCGTCTCCTCCGCTGAACATTTCTTTGCCGGTTTTCCAGGCGCGACGGACGACGCTTTCGGCTTCTTCGCCAGACACGCGCGAATTTCTCTCGTCGACGGCGGGTAGTAGGTCCAACCTAGCCCCAAATTCGGCAAGGCCAGATCGACCTCACGCCATTTCGCATGTCCCTCAGCCTGCAGCTTGGAAAAATTCTGGCATAGCGATTTGCCGAAGCGCGCGAAGTGATCCACGGTACCTTTTAGGTTGTAGTCGTAGGTGACCAGAAACGCGCCAACGGAAATAGTCGTGAAATCCTGCGTGAGCAGATTGGGATAGCTACTCGCGAGTACGGTGGACGAGGAATACACCGTCAACGGTGCTTTGCTGGATGGGTGATTGGGATCGAACTTGAGGAGCTTGATGAATTTTTGCGCTTCCGGTTTCATATTGGCGATCAGCGGTGCAGGCTGGCCGGCGGCGACGACGACGACATCAACCGATTTGTCGGAAATCAGTTTGACCAGCGCTTCTTCATTGGAGAGAAAGCTCGCGTTCGCCTCGGGTACCGGGCCGTTGAACATCATCCGGTAGAGCGTGTGCGTGATGAGTGCGGCACCGCTGCCGACCAGGCCGCCGTTGATCTTGGCGTTTTTAATGTCGTGCAGGTAATTCAATTCGGAATCGGCGCGCACGATGTAGTGAATCTCGGTGTTGTAGAGCGGCAGAATCACGCGTAGCGGGCGAATGATCGAGGCCGCTTCGGCGTTGCCGCCGGTGCCGCGGTCGATGAACGCCTGATAAACGTCGGCCTGCACGATCGCGAATTTCACGCCGGGCTCATAGCGCAACATTTTCACGTTGGCCGCTGAGCCAGACGTGGCCACGACTTCCAGATTGATGTCGGCGTCGGGCGCGACCAGTTTGGCGAGGTCCTTGCCGATCGCGTAGTAGGTGCCTTTGTCGGAGGCGGTGACGATTTTGTATTCGGCCGCCGCGAGCGCGACCTGCGAAATGAGCGACGCAAGCACGACGAACAGCGCGTGGCGAAATGGTCGGGATGTCATGTTGTTACCTCCGGGCGTTTGGGTCTTGCGTACACAAACCGAGCGCCGCGACGGCTTCGGTACAGGGGCCGATGTTCGGCTTGATTAGATTGCTGCTCTTGGCGGGTTCTGCGCTCGGCGGCACAATCGCGGGCACGTTTTCGACATCGCGTCGTGCCGCGCCGCGACCGCCGCCCGTGCGCGCGGGCGGACTGGCAGCAGATGCCGGTGCAGGGGAAGAAATGGGTGGCGCTGCCGAATCGGCCGCAACGGCATCACGTTTTGTCACGGGTAGAGTTTCGGATTTTGCGGTGGTGGCCGGTGCGCTGAGTGTAATGTCTTTGGCGTTGATTTTTTCCGCGGGCGAGGCAGTCGCACTAGACGCGGCTGCGGGATCGCTGGTTTTGATGGGCAGCGTCGCCGTCGACGCGGACGCCGGCATTTTTTTCTCTGTTTGCGCAGCGTCGCTAGGTGACTTCTCGACTGGTGTCAAGTTGGAGCGTTGCCGATAGGCATAGTAGCTGGCGGCGGCGAACGCAACGAGCACGATGCCCACCACCCACAAATGGGGGCGTTGGTGTGCCAATGGCTCGGCCGCCATTTCGGTGTAGGTCGCGTTGATGGTTGCGGACTTGTCCGGCAACATTGGTGCCGGTTCAGGCGCCTCCGGTGTTGGCGCGGATGCGGGCTTCGACGCCGAATGTTCGGGAAGATCGCCATGGCAGCGATAACAACTTTTTGCGATGGTGATGTCGTTGACGGCGCCGCAATGCGGGCACGGTAGCAGGTGCAAGGCCGCACCGCATTCGCCGCAGAATTTGGACCCCGGCGGGCTCACGTGATCGCAATACGGACATTGCGTGATCGGTTTGCTGAAGGGCTTGGCGAGAGAAGTTGCAGAGGACATGGCCGGCGGCGAATCGAATCAACGATAGTGGAAACGGTTCATTGTATTGCGGTTCGCCGACGGGTGCTATGGGTTGGGGGCAAACGGTCGCACCATGGCAGTCATCTGCAAGGTACGGGTTCGCGAAACGACGCCCTATTGAATCGCCGCACGAATCTTCCGTGAAAGCGTATCAAACGCGACCACCATCAGGACAATCGCGATCAGCAATGTTGCGAGGCGCCCCCACTGAAACAGCGATACCGCTTCTGACACCAGCAAGCCGAGACCACCCGCGCCGATCAAACCCAGCACAGTGGAATCGCGAATGTTGTATTCCCAGATGTAGAGATGATTCGAAATGAAATTCGGCAACAGTGCCGGCCACACTGCGAACATCCACACCTGCACCGGCGTTGCGCCGGTCGCGCGCACCGCTTCGAGCGGACGCATGTCGAGCGTTTCGATCGATTCAGCGTAGAGTTTTCCCCAGGTGCCCATCGAATGCAGGCCGATGGCGAGAATGCCCGCCATCGGGCCCAGCCCAATGATGCCGACGATCAAGAGGCCGAACACCAGCGTGTGGATCGAGCGGCATACGTCCAACACGCGTCGCGCAAGCCACGCGACAACGACCGGCGCGTGCATGTTTTTGGCGGACAAAAAACCCAAGGGCGCGCCAAGAATTGCGGCGAGTAGTGAGCCGAGTGTGGCGATCTTTAGCGTGGTCCAGATCGCCCCGGCGAGGCTCTTGATGAATGCGGCTTCGGTCGCGCGTCGATCTTCAACACGCAACACACGGCCATCGTCGGATTTGTATTCGAGTTGCGGTTCGCCAAACCACACGTCCAGGAAACTGGGGCGCGACAACTCGCCTGCAGTCGCAATAAAATTCTCCCAGGGTTTGCGGCCAAGCGACAAGTCTCCCGCCTGATAGAGGCTTGCAAGGCAGGCGATGATCAGGCAGGCGTATACCGCCAGCAGCAGTGCGCTCTTTCGGCTGGAGAAGCCGGGCAAGCGCGCCGGGCGCTGAGCATCATGGGCGGTAATGCTCGCTTCAGCTATTTGTGTCGGGGCAGACATGACATGTTTTCAGTCGAAGGTTACCTCTACGCACTTACTTCTTCACCGGCGTCAATTTGCCGCTCTCCAAACCCGCATCGCGGATCGGCTTGTAATACGCATTCGTCTGCGCAATAAAGCCGGTGTAATTATTCGGCAATAAATTCGGCTGCACCTTCAATCGCGCACCGATCTCCTCCAGCGCGCTCACCAGTTTCGCGGTCAATGCTTTGTCCTTTGCCAGACCCTTCGACACCGCAAAGGCGTCGTTCGGCAGCGGATCTGACGTCCAAATAATACGGCTATCGGAAGCCTTGATGAGGCCATCGTTGATCATCGCGTCGCGATTGCGGTTGTAATCAGCACCCGCATCGAGTTCGCCACGCGTGACTTGCGTTTCAATCGCCTGATGCTTGGTGTACACGACGCGCGAAAAAAATTTGTCCGGATCGATGCCGCGCTTCTGGAATTCGTGGCTCGGAATCAAATAGCCCGAGGTCGAGCCTTTGTCGCCGAAGGCAAAGGTCTTGCCTTTCATGTCATCGATATTGCGGATGCCGCTTTTCGGCCCGGTGACCATGATCGCGAAATATTCCGGCTTGCCTTGATAAAGAATCGTGGCGATCGCTTCTGCGCCGGCCTGATG
This sequence comes from Betaproteobacteria bacterium, assembly GCA_043744315.1. Classification (GTDB taxonomy): domain Bacteria; phylum Pseudomonadota; class Gammaproteobacteria; order Burkholderiales; family Usitatibacteraceae; genus UKL13-2. The sequence goes on from JAYTUX010000311.1 coordinate 4,448, forward strand.
ATTGGCGAGCACATAGCCCCACGGCCCCATCAATGCCATGTCGGTTTCGCCCGAGGCAAGCGATTTGGCGAGGCCTTCCCACGTATCGACGGTACGCAATTTCACCGGTCGACCCAGCGCCTTGGCGAGGTACTCGGCCAGCGGCTGATAGGTTGCGTCGTTCTTTTCTTTGTCAGGCTGGAACAAGCCGACGCCGAATTCCAGCGGCTTCGGCGATTGCGCGTCTGCGGTGGACATTGCCAGCGAAACGGCGGCAATCAAAAGGGCGGTCAATTTTGTGAAAAGAGAATTCATCTTTGATTTTATTCGTTGAGGTGGGAAACCCATTTGGCGGTCACGCTCAAATTGTTGGCGCAAGCATTGCGGTCAACATTTTGCGCGCATTTGCCTGGACTGGAGCTATCTGTCCGCGTGGCGGGGAAATTCTTACAAAAAGGCATTGACAGGAAATTATCATTTCCATATTATTAGAAATATGGAAACTAAAAAAATTATCAACGCTCTGGGTGCGCTGGCGCAGGAATCGCGACTGGCCATTTTCCGTCTGTTGGTGGAAGCGGGACCGGCCGGTATGGCTGTCGGCGCGATTGCCGAGTCGCTCGGCCTCGCCAACGCGACTCTGTCCTTTCACCTGAAAGAGCTGACGCAGGCGGGTCTGACCCTGGCCACCCCTAATGGCCGCTCGATCATCTACTCGGCCAATTTCGC
>JAYTUX010000312.1:0-5122 GCA_043744315.1 Betaproteobacteria bacterium
CATTGAAATGCCCCTATTGTGCCGCCACCAACGATATCCCCGACACCGACGAGGCGGTCGAAGAGTTGAGCCTTGAGGCATGGCTCGCCAAACTCGAAGGCGAAAGCGAAACCCATCAGCAAGAACAAATCAAATGCACCAACTGTGGCGGCGAACAGACGCTTGCCGCGAATTTGTATGCGAGCGCATGTACGTTTTGCGGCACGCCGCTGACCTCAAAGAGTTTCGCGCAACGATTGATCAAGCCGAAATCGCTGGTGCCCTTCAAGGTCACCAAATTACAGGCGCAGGACAAATGGCGGGCGTGGATAAAAGGATTGTGGCTGGCACCGTCGGCGCTGAAAAATTACGCGCAAAGCGATGGCGGCATTAAGGGCATCTATGTGCCGTATTGGACTTTCGATGCGCAGACCTTCACGAAGTATGTTGGTCAACGCGGTGATGATCATAGCGAGAGCTATCAAACGACAAACGACAAAGGCGAGCGCATAACGGAAACCCGCACGCGCACCGATTGGACCAATGTCTCGGGCAATGTGTCGTTCTTTCATGACGATGTGCTGGTACCGGGTAGCGCGAGTCGCTATGACGGCGCGGCCGCGGCTGGCCGTGGCAGTAACAGTGTGGCCGCAATGAAGAGCGCACTGGTACAGAATGCTGGCGCTGTTGGCAGCAAGATTGTTGCCCAATTTTCTACCAGCCTGCGCACCTGGAATACCAAAGAACTGGTGCCGTATCAGGACGAATACATCACCGGCTTTCAGGCGGAAGCGTATCAGGTCGGATTGAAGGCCGCGTTTGTCACGGGCAAGCAATTGATTGATGGCAAAGTCGAGCAACTGGTGCGCGCCGATATCGGCGGTGACCAACAACGCATCTCGTCAATCAATACGCAATACAGTCACCTCACGTTCAAACATATCCTGCTGCCGATGTGGGTATCGGCATACATTTATGGCGGCAAGACCTATCGGTTTGTGGTGAATGGTCAGACCGGTGAAGTGCAAGGTGAATCGCCAAAATCGGGATGGAAGGTTTTCTTCCTCGTGTGCGGAATTCTGTTTGTACTGTTTCTGTTTTTGGTGGTGTTTGGCGGAAAACGCTAGTGAGTTTCGAAGTAGAACAGTCCAGCACTGGTGCGCCGTTCCGAGGAATAGAGGCTGAAACGCCGCGCCTGTATTAGGGTTTGCACTTTGGGCCTTTTGTTTGTCCGGCGACGAATCATGTTGGATGTATTCCTTACCTCGCGAAGGCGGGGTGTGCAGCGGGGAATTCGTGGCGCATGCGCCGCATACGCTGAACGTCATGCCGAGACAACAGCAAGGCCTAATGTCCATCACGAGACAACGACACTTGGATCCCCGCCTGCGCGGGGAAAGGTTTGAATGACCGATTTGCAAGAAGAGCCCTTACCCAATCGAATGACAATCGTCGCGCCACCATGAAAACCATCCGTTCCCGCGACAACGCATTCGTGAAGCAATTGATTGCGCTCGCGCATTCATCACGTGAGCGCCGCAAGGCCGGTCTCACCATTCTCGACGGCGTTCATCTCGTGCGCACTTATATCGACGCCATCGGCGCGCCGCATGCAATTGCGATTGCAGAATCGGCGCTGGTGCGCGAGGAAGTGCGAGCGTTGCTTGCCGACGTTGATGCGCAAATGGTCAATGTGCTCGCTGACAACTTGATGAAAGAGGCCTCCAGCCTCGAGTCACCGGCCTTCGTGATGGCGATGGCCGTGACACCCGAGTCGCGCGCCATTGCCAATGATGCGACAGCAATCGTGCTGGAAGACGTGCAAGACCCCGGCAATGTGGGATCGATACTGCGCAGCGCAGCGGCGGCAGGTGTCACCCAAGTCATGCTCTCGAAGACGAGCGCCTTCGCCTGGTCGCCAAAGGTGTTGCGCGCCGCGCAGGGCGCGCACTTTCTGGTGAATATTGTTGAAGGAGTCGATGTGGTTGAATACGTGCGTGGCTATCGCGGCCGATCGCTTGCGATGGTTGCACATGGCGACGGCGTGGCACGCTTGCAGGATATCGATTTACAAGGCCCAGTCGCGATATTGATCGGCAACGAGGGCGCGGGATTGAGCCGCGCGCTAATCGATGCCGCAACCGACCGCGTGACGATTCCCATGCCGGGAAAAATCGAATCGCTTAACGCTGCCGCCGCCGCCGCGATCTGTCTGTTCGAATTGGCGCGCCAACGTTCTGTTGCCAAATAACTTGTTGCAATAACACGAAGGAATCCGCTGTGAATTCGCCAACACCTGACGTGCCAGAAACCCGAATCCGCAATTACCGTTATTACGAATTCGTGATGGTCGCTTTCGTGACTATTCTGGTTTGCTCCAATCTCATTGGACCCGCGAAAATCGCACAAATCGATGCGCCACTGCTTGGCACATTGACCTTTGGCGCAGGCGTATTGTTTTTCCCGATCTCGTATGTGTTCGGCGATATTCTCACTGAAGTTTATGGTTACGCGCGTTCGAGACGCGTGATCTGGGCAGGCTTCGCGGCGCTCGCGTTCGCCTCGATCATGGCGTACGTGGTGGTGGTATTGCCGCCGGCGCCGTTCTGGCAAAACCAGAGCGCCTACGAGATTGCATTTGGCTCAACCTGGCGCATTGCATTGGCGTCGTTAATTGCATTTTCCTGCGGCGAATTCGTCAATTCATTCGTGCTCGCGAAAATGAAAATCATGACGCAGGGGAAGGCATTATGGTCGCGCACCATCGGCTCGACCATTTTCGGCGAGGGTGTTGATTCGTTGTTGTTCTACCCGCTCGCCTTTTACGGCACCGGCATCATTCCCGACGACAAACTGCCGATGGTGATGTTGGCGCAGTTCCTGACCAAGGTCGGCGTTGAGGTGTTGTTTACACCCGTCACGTATAAGATTGTCGGCTGGTTGAAACGCGCCGAGGGCGAGGATTATTACGACCGCGATACCAACTTCACACCGTTTTCATTGAAGGCGTAGAGCGATTCGCGGCTTTGACAAGTTGGTACGGCGATGGATGTTGTCATTCCCGCGTTCGCGGGAATGACAGGAGATTTTTTGCTGCGATGTAGTACAGCTCTTATGTCTCGACTCCAAGCGGTGCCGCACAATTCCAGCAGAGTTCAAATTCGCTTGGACTTTGTTCGCCGCACGCGTTGCAGTGTTTGAGTGCCGTTGACGCCGGCTGCGATTCATATTCCGCGATCACCGCACGCGCGTGCTGCTCCTGATGCAATTGTGCGATCCAGACTTGCGGATACGACGAGCCGACTGCCGTTTCGCCCATTGCCGCCATCGCGTGTTGATTGAACACATGCGCAGCGACGCCGGCGTGCATCAACAAATCACGAACCAGATACGCTTCGGCCAGATTTTGCGCGGTGTAGATGCGTTTCATAGTCGCATCATCGCACGTCGATCGCCCATGAAAAAAGGCCGCAGGGTTGCCCCGGCGGCCTTGATTGAATCAGCGGTGCCTAGAAATCGTAGGAAACGCTCGCCGATACGCCATCTTGCTTGATGCCGGTCTTGCCAGACACGCCGGTATAGACCACTGAAACGCCCAAGCGCTCCGCAAGTTTGCCGCGCACGCCAACGCTTGCCGTCACCCAGTTCGGATCCGGCTTGTAACCCGGGATATCGTAGTAGCTGCCGGTATTCACAGTGACCGGATTGGCGCTGACGAAACGATCTTCTTTCTTGCCGTCGCGATCCAGCGATGCGCGCGCGAATGGCACCCAGTTGCCGAATGCCATTGAGGCGCGGGCACCGACACTGACCACCCGTGAACGACGCGACTGCTCGGCGATATTAAGGTTCGCGGCTCCGGCACCATCTTCCGTAAACGCATTCACGGTCACATCTTGCAACGTGACGGAAGCGAACGGGCCGATGGAGAGCCTGCCGAATTCATGGTCGTAGCCGCCGGTTAAGCTGTACGACGAATTGGCACCTTTGCTGCTGGCGGTTGCGGTGCGGGTCACGGCCCCTATTTTAATGAAACGGCGAATGTTGTCGTACTTCACATCCGCGAAAGACCCGGTGAAGCTCGCGTAGAAAGCACCGGCCTTCGCACTGCCGAATAACGACACGGCATTTTCGTTGATGTCGAATTGTCCGACGCCGCCCATCTGCGCTTCGCCTTTGGTACTGCCAAGCGCGGCACCGACGGTCACTGAGTCGGACGCGCGCATCGTGATGCCGACGCTCAACGCTTTGTTCTTGGTATCGGCTTGCGGACTGAGGGCATTCTTGCTGATGTCGTACTTGCTACCGTCACCCGCCGCGAACACGGAAAGTTTGCCGATGTTGCCGCTCTGCCCTTGGCGCAGGCCTTCGTCGAGCGTGCGGATGTGCGAGGCACGCGTCGAGAGTGGAATTTCCGCCATGACCGAATAGGCGTTCGGGCCGTCGATCAGGGACTTCGCGAAATCGGCGAAGATCGCATGAGCGCCGGTGGTCGGGTGAACGCTGTCGGCAAAGAAATATGTCTGATTGGCATTTGCGGCGACGAGTGCGGCCTGCGAGCAGAACAATGACGTGCCTTGTGTCAGTGCCAGATTGCACGCGGTTGCGGTGGTATTGGTGAAACCGTAGGCGGCGGCATTGGCGCGAAGTTCAACGACGAGACTCGCGATATCAACCGGAATGACTTTCACATTCGCCGACCTTAAACCGGTGAACAAAGATGTGTTGTATCCCGCGCTGAATCCAGAGGCCAGGGGCGCAAGCGGACTGCCGGCAAATGCCAGCGTTGCGCCGAGGTCGGGGAGGTTAAATGCCATGATGTAGCGCGCACCTGCTGCCTGTAGTCGGGCAACTTGCGCGATTTCGGCACCGGCGATCCCGGGCACATTGGCGCCTACTTGGGTTGGCGTAATGGTACCTGCCAATACGCCGTCCACCTGCGTGAAGAAATCATTCGCCCCAAACCACACACCATAGAGGGCGTTGGGATTGGCGACACCGCCATTGGCAGTGAGATATTCCGTGATCTGTGCTGCCATGGGGCGCTGCGTGCCGCCCGGGCCAAGACGGCTGGCAGGCGCGTTGCCCGTCACCTGCATGCCGCCCTGCGCATAAATGCCGCCGCCCGCATTGCTTGGCGCGG
>JAYTUX010000313.1:0-5118 GCA_043744315.1 Betaproteobacteria bacterium
AATCCTCCTTTAAAAAGGAGGAAGTGCTACGTCGGGGCATCGACACTTGCATTAGCGATCCAGTTCCTCCCACGCCTTCGTCACCCGCTTCACGCTCACCGGCATCGGCGTACGCAATTCCTGCGCGTACAGCGACACGCGCAATTCCTCGATCATCCAGCGATATTCAGCCGCCTTCGGTTCCAGCCAGCCCTTCATCTTCAATGCACCCTGCCACAGCGGACGAATCGCTTTTGAGTGCTCAAGGTCGCGTTCCATGGTGCCGCCTTTTGCCTTGTTGAGCCTCAACACGATAGCCTTTAGGTAACGTGGAAAATGCAACAACTGCGTCATCGGCAAGTCACGCAGGAATTCCGGTTGAAACAAATGTCGCAATTGATCCTCGATTTCCGGGCCGATATGCTCCCAGGTTTTTACATAGCGCTCATTCAACAACTTGCGGATCTCGGCGGCTGCGGCGAATGACTCCTCGATCGCTTGTATGAGTGCCTGCGCATTGGCGGAGAGTGTCGGCTTTCCCGCCACACGCGCGGCATTGAAGGCCGTTTCATCGCGAATCCCGGCGGTCGTTGTATCAACCATCGTCCCCGCGAATGCGGCGAACACCAGTTCCGCTTTCATTGCGTCCTGTGTGTGATTCCTGGTCTCGGGAAAGTAATGTACAAACTGGAATGCGGACACGGGCGACAACTTGATGCCGCGCTCGATGAACCTGGTTTGCTCCGCCATTTCCAGCATGAAAAGCCGCGTGAGGCCGCGCCGGTGGCTGTGTTTGGCGGCATGACAGTCATCGAAAATTTTGATCGAGACTGATGTTTCGCGATCCACCAGCGCGGGGTAACCGTCGTAGCGAATCTGGTTGCGCTCAAAGTTAATGGTTTCCGGCAGCGCGTCAAAATCCCATTTGACGATGTCGTCGCGCTCAAGGCGATTCTTGTGCAAGGTGGAAAATACGGTGCGGGAGGCATCGGCAAATTGGGCTTTGAGTTCCGCGAAATTACGCGACATCGCGAGTTCTTTACCATCGGCATCGACGATACGAAAATTCATCAGCAAATGCGACGGTAAACGTGTCATGTCCCACACGTCCGTCGCCACGTCCATGCGTTTTACATCGCGCAGGAATTTTGCCATCGCCGCGATGAGCGGCATCTCCGCTTTGGTGAGATCATTCATGCCTTCGCGTTGATTGATGTGGCCGATGAATTCACTCACCGTATCCGGCACCGGCACGATTTGACTGCGGATTTTTTGCGGCAGCGTTTTGAACAGTGCCGTGACTTTGTCGCGAAGCATACCCATGACCAGCCACTCGAAACGCGCGGCGTTGACTTGATTTAATACTGCCACCGGCAGCGTGATGGTGACGCCATCCATCACGTGCGCGGGCTCGAATCGATAGGCGAGCGGAAATACCGCGCCGCGATGTTTGAGCGATTTCGGAAACAATTCGAAGGTAATTTCGGCCGCGCCGCGCCGCATTAATTGCTCACGCGTGAATTCCAGCACGCCGGGTGTTTTCTTTTCCGCCTCACGCCGCCATTTTTCGAAGCCCGCCATGTTCACCACATCGGCCGGAATGGCCGCATCGTAGAGCGCGTACATGTCGTCGTCGTCGATCAGCACATCCTGACGGCGTGCCTTGGCCTCGATATCCTCTATGTCGTCGATTAATTTCAAATTGTGACGCAAAAATTTGGCGTGGGTATCGACTTCGCCCGCCACCAATCCCTGACGAATAAATATTTCGCGTGCCTCCACCGGGTTGATCGCGCCGTAATGCACGCGCTTTCGCGGGTTGACAATCAAGCCGTAAATCGATACCTGCTCGAACGCGACTACCTGCCCGCTTTTGCGTTCCCAATGCGGCTCGGAATGGGTGCGTGTGACGAGATGCGCGGCAAGTTGTTCGATCCATTCGGGTTCAATCGACGCGACCGTACGCGCATAGACGCGTGTGGTTTCGGTCAGCTCGGCCGCCATCACCCATTTCATGCGCGTCGCTTTCTGTGCGGCGTGCTGCTGATTGCGACGCGGCAATTGGAATTTGATGCCGCGGGTACCGAGATAGTGGTCGCCGTCCGGGCCTTTGGTGCCGACATTGCTGATGAGGCCGGTGAGGAGTGCGCGGTGGATGTGGTCGTAATGGGCGGGAGTTGGTTTGGTCGTGGCGTTATCTTGCGCGCCAGAAATTCCGCGCGACTTTACTGAGCCATCCACCCGCATCCCCGCCGACCCACACACCTCCACCAATTGCGAATGCACGTCGCGCCACTCGCGCATTCTGAGCGGCGAGAGAAAATTTGCGTGCAACTGTTGATCGAATTTGCGGTGCGATTTTTTGTGCGCGAACGCCTCTTCATAGAACGCCCACAAACTCACGAAAGCCAGAAACTCCGATTGCGGATGCGCAAATTTTTCATGCGCAACCGCCGCATCCTGTTGCTTGTCGTGCGGCCGCAAACGCGGATCCTGCACCGACAACGCGGAAGCGATTTTCAATACTTCCGCCAGGCAGCCTTCGCGTTCGGCGGCAATCAGCATGCGCGCAATCGCCGGGTCGACCGGGAATTTCGCGAGCTTCCAGCCAAGTGTGGTCAGCGATTTATGGTCATCAACCGCACCCAGCTCGAACAATTGCCGATAGCCGTCCTCAACCATGCGCGGGCTGGGCGGCTCGATGAACGGAAAATCCTGCACGTCGCCCAGGCCCAGCGATTTCATGCGCAGAATCACGTCCGCGAGCGAGGTGCGCAGGATTTCCGGTGTGGTGAATAGCGGTCGTGCGTTGAAATCTTCTTCGCCGTATAGCCGCACCGCGATACCGCTCGCCACCCGCCCGCAACGGCCCGAACGCTGTTGCGCGGACGCCTGCGAAATGGGTTCGATTTGCAATTGGTTGATTTTGCTGCGCGCGCTGTAGCGGTTGATGCGCGCGACACCTGCATCGACCACGTAGCGAATGCCCGGCACCGTCAGCGAGGTTTCGGCGACGTTGGTGGCGAGCACGATCCGCCGTCGATTGGACGATTGAAAGACGCGATCCTGTTCGGCATTCGACAAGCGCGAATACAACGGCAGCACTTCGGTGTGCGCGGGGTGATGCTTACGCAGCGCTTCATCGCAGTCGCGAATTTCGCGCTCACCGGGCAGAAACACCAGCACGTCGCCCTCATGCGTTTCATGGAAAATTTCGTCAATCGCCTTGACGACCGCGTCTTCGATCGGCACCGCATCCTCGGCATCATCGAGAAAATGTTCCGGGCGATAGCGAATCTCGACCGGATAGGTGCGACCGGAGATTTCAATGATCGGTGCAACGTCGAAATGCGTCGAAAATCGTTGCGGATCGATCGTGGCCGAGGTGATTATGATTTTCAGGTCGGGCCGCTTCACCATCAATTGCTTCACGTAACCCAACAGAAAATCGATATTGAGGCTGCGTTCGTGTGCCTCGTCGATGATCAGTGTGTCGTAGGCGCGCAAGCTGTGATCGGAATGCGTCTCGGCGAGCAGAATGCCATCGGTCATGATTTTGACGAGGGTATTTTCGTCGGAACGATCATTGAAACGGATTTTGAAACCGACGGCCTGCGCTCCTGAAGCACCCAGCTCTTTGGCGAGCCGTGTGGCGAGGCTGCGCGCGGCGATGCGACGTGGCTGGGTGCAGCCGATCATGCCATGAATGCCGCGACCGAGCTCCAGGCAAATCTTCGGCAATTGCGTGGTCTTGCCCGAGCCAGTCTCGCCGCAGAGGATCACGACCTGATGTTTGCGGATCAGTTCGGCGATTTCGGCGCGGCGTGCGGCGATAGGCAACGCGTCATCGAACTGCGGCGCGGCGAACAGGGAATGTCGCGCCCGCCGGCTCTCGAATCGCGCGCGCGCGGCAGCAAGGGCCACATCAAATTGCTTGTCCTGATCTTCGTGCGGTTGTTTGTTGCTCGCGAGTTCGCGACGTTTTTTGTCGAGCGCAATCAGTTTGCCGCGGTCGGCGGATAACACATCATCAAGTGCGACGCGTGGTGGCAAGGGCTGTGGCATAGAGCGCGCATTTTACGCGGGCCTGCTAAGGTTGCCGCTGCAGAAGGGGGAAACTGAAAACACCAATATCGGCGGCGCTTTCGGAGGCATATTGGCTGGAAAACCGCACCAGTTCTTGTATTTCGCCAAATATGCGCGGCCCTCAACCTTCGAGTTGGATGCCTTCCGCCTCAAACACGCGTTTGACTGTCGGGCGTGAGGCGACGCGCTGGGCGTGTTTGCCCCACATCGGGAAACGCTCTTTCATGTTGATGCCGAGGCGATTGCCCCAGCGGAAAAACACCAGCAGGTACGGATCGCAAACGGTGTATTGCCCGCCCATTGCGAACGTCTTGCCGGTCAACATTTTTTCGATTTCGCCAAAGTGCTTTTCAAGTTGCACGCGACTGGTCGCTTTCACATCATCGAGCCCGGCAACGCTGGCAGCGTAGCGCTCGGGGCGCCAAATGCCCGCAATATCGATATGCACGGTCGAGGAAAGCCATGACATCAGCGCCAGTGCTTCGGCCTGTCGCCAGGTGTCGCGCGGCCACAATCCTCGTTCGGCATAGCCGCCACCCAGGTAGGTCAGAATCGCGACGGTTTCAGTGAGGATCTTGCCATCGACATTTAACGCCGGCACCCGCGAGCGGGGATTGATTTTCAAGTAATCGGCCTTCTTGTGTTCGCCATCTTTTAACGAGACCAGCACTGGTTCATAGGCGATGCCAAGTTCCTCCAACGCAATGTGTGATGCCAGCGAACAGGAGCCGGGAGAATAGTAGAGCTTTATCATTGTGGGTGCGTCCGGAGCGAAATATAGTCGGCGACCGCGTCGCCAGAGTGCCTATAGTCTCGTAATCAGGGAACTGGTGTCAAACCTGTTTCCGCCCGCTTTTTGAACTTCTGCATAAAATTGGTCGATTTCGGCAGTTATCGGCAGCTTTGCCCCGTTTCGCCGGGCTTCTTCCATGCAAATTCCCAGGTCTTTTCGCATCCAATCGACGGCAAAACCGAAGTTGAATTCGCGTTTCAGCATGGTTTTGCCGCGATTCTCCATCTGCCAGGATTGCGCGGCCCCTTTGGAAATCACGT
>JAYTUX010000314.1:0-5116 GCA_043744315.1 Betaproteobacteria bacterium
CTGTGGGCGAAGGATAGTAGTCGCGGCGCACGCCGAGCTTGCGGAAACCGAACTGATCGTACATGGCACGCGCGGCGACATTGGATGGCCGAACTTCAAGGTAGAGCATGTCCAGATGTTGCCCGTGGCACATGTCAATCAATTGGCGCAAAAAGCGTGCGCCGACGCCGCGCCGCTGCCAATCACTTGCCACCGCAAGATTCAATAAATGCGCTTCATCCAGTGCCGTCATCAGAATCGCATAGCCGATCAATTCGTGGCCACTCCAGCAACCAATGCATTGATGTCCGCCCAACAGCGAATCGCGAAAGTTGCCGATGGTCCACGGGAACACATAGGCACCCGCTTCGATCGCGGCAACCGTGGGCAAATCGCGTTCCTGCAATGCGCGAAACGCGAGAGGCAACGCATCGGTTGCGACCGCCTTGATCATCGCACTCATGCAGCCACTTTTTTCAAGGATTGGGCAGCACGTTCCGCAATCGTCATGGCGACCTTATTGCGCAAATAGAGGGGTGCCGCAAATTCCGGTGCCAGCGCGGCCGCAATCCCGCGGGTGGCAATTTCGCGCGACGCAATGCTCGCAATCTCGCGCGCGCTGGGCAACGCATTTGTATCGACACCGGCGAGTTGACCTGCATAGCGTTCCGCCAATTGATCCGCAAGGATAAGATCATCGAAAGCACTGCCAATACCACGCCAATCGTTACCGGCAAGCACCGGCAGATTTTCGGGCTTGACCAACGCGGGCGAGACCACGGTTTCCCAATTATTGTCGACCATGCTTCGGCGAAAGGCGGCGAAATAAATTTCACCCATTCGCGCATTCAACGCGACCACTACATTACCCGCGCCGCAGGTCTCCGCCAGTGCCATTTGCGTCTGTACCGGTAACACGCGCTTGCCCGCACCCAATGCAAGCCCCTGCGTCAAACCGCACGCGATACGCACGCCGGTAAACGATCCCGGCCCCTGGCCGAACGCGTAGACGTCAATGTCGGTGGCAACGAGACTTGCCTCTGACATCAATTCGCGCATCAACGGCAAGGCCAATTCCGAATGCCGCTGCCCGGCATCGACTTCGCGTAAATGCATCTCGCGCCCACACAAAATCGCCAACGACAGGCGCTCGGTGGAGGTTTCGATGGCAAAGATGGTAGGCAAGGACATTTTCTTGGTTGACGCCGCCGTTCGGGCGTCGTCTCGCATTATCCCGGAATCTGGCGGGCGTGTTTCTCGGGCGTCACACTTCACATCAGACTATGCGCAACTTTACGTGCCGAAAAAGGTTGGATTTTCAGCGTTCAAAAAGCGGATTGACGAGGACAATCTCGCGAAGAACCAATATCCATGCGGGTCTTCGAGCTTTCCTGCTCGCTGCGACAGACTCGTTTGCCGCTCAACGTTTTATTTCAAATTGCCGAGACTGCCGAGCGTACCGCCCACCGCAATCTCGCGCTGGTCGAGCGCGGATTACTGCGTTGCTCCTCGCCAATCGGGCGGATAGCGTCCGCCGGCGCGCTTGAAAATAGGCCCGCCGAGAGATGACACTGAAACGATTGCGCCACCCGTCGATCTTCGCCCGAGTGAAACGTGAGGATCGCCACGCGCGCGCCGGGATTCATGCACCACGGCAGCACATCGAGAAATCGATCGAGCACACCGAATTCATCGTTGACCGCGATTCGCAGCGCCTGGAAAACGCGTGCAAGCGTTTTCTTCTGTGCGGTTTCATCACTTGCACCCTTAAGCGTCTCGCGAACGATATCGGCCAATTGACTTGTGGTCGCAATCGGCGCGGAGCGGTGTTTGATGGCTTCAGCGATCAGCAAGGCATGCGGTTCGTCTGCGTTTTCTGTGAGCAGTGCGGCAAGTGCGGGGGCGTCGATTGTTCGCAGCAATGCCGACGCAGGTGTGCCGCGTGTTGGATTCAAGCGCAGATCAAGCGGCCCGTCGTTCTTGTACGAAAAACCACGCGCGGGATCATCAAGTTGCATCGACGACACACCGAGATCGGCGAGGATGCAATCGAAACCGCCGCCAGCGTCGGCCAGCAATTGAGCGACGCCGGCAAAATTCATTTTGCGGATCGCTAGAACGTCGTCCGTGAATCCCATTGCGCGTAAGCGCGCTTCGGTGCGTGGCAATTCAATGGCGTCGACATCGACAGCGAACAATCTGCCACCGGGCAATAGCCTCGGCAATAACGCAGCGCTGTGACCGCCGAATCCCAGTGTGGCATCAAGCGCGATCTCGCCCGGTCGCGGATTGAGGATCGCCAGAATTTCATCGACACAAATCGGTCGATGCATGCCCGCGGGTGTCTGGCCGCGCGCAATCACCTTGTCGATGTCGGCAGCGTATTGTTGCGGCGTCAGTTCTTTGTATTTTTCAGCAAATTTTCGCGGATGCGTGCCGCGATAGCGTTTACGGCGGGTGTGGGGCGGTGGCGATTCGATGGACATGCCCGGGGTCCCAAGAAAGGATAAAAGAATTTGGCGTTGAACTCGACCGCATTCCCGTATCGCCGCCGACAATTCAACTTCACACTCGCAGTATATCCAGCGGCGCGAACTTTCCGCCCAGCACCCGTGCCGAATCGCCTGCCCACCACTTGTCGATGACGGTCGCATACATGCTTCGAAAATCCACGGCAAACGGTAAATTGCCGTTGCCATCAAGTCGCGTGAGTGCGGGTGCTTCGCCGTAAATCCCGCCTTTGACGCGGCCACCGGCGACAAATTGTACGTTGGCGGTACCGTGATCGGTGCCGCCACTCTGGTTCTCCTTTGGCCGCCGGCCGAATTCCGCGTAGGTCATCACCAGTGATTCATCCCAGCGATTCAATTCAACCAACGCCGACTTGAGTGCGGCAACGCCCTCGGCCAAATCTTTCAGTAAATTGGCATGCGTGCCGATTTGATTGGCATGCGTATCGAAGCCACCGAGCGTCAGGCGGATGACGGCAATGCCCGCCTTGCTCGCGACCAATTGCGCCGCCGTGCGAATTTGATTGCCGAACGGCGTACGCGGAAACTCGCTCTTGAATACGTATTGAGTATTGAGTTTCGCGGCAGCATGGATGATTTCGCGCTCAACCGACAAAATGTGTTTGAGCGCCGCGTTACGCTGATCCGATGACACCTGCGCCAGTTTCGCATTGCGCAAAAATTGCGCGGTATCGGCCAGCGCAATCGTGCGTACACCCTGCCCCGACAACGGCCCCATGTCGCTCGATCCCACCACCACACCATCGGCCGCAAAGCCGCGCGGCGCGGGCATCGCGGCGAAGTTGCGAGCGAGCCAGCCGGCATCCAGATATTCTTCACTGTTGGAGGCAGTATCCCAAATTTCAATCGAACGAAAATGCGACAAATTGGGATGCGGATAGCCCAGTCCCTGTACCACCGCGAGTTCTTTTTTCTCCCACAGCGCCATCAACGGTTGCAAGGACGGATGCAAGCCTTCACGTTCGGAAAGCTGCTGTACCTGATCGCGCGCAACCGCCAGGCGCGGGCGCAACGCCGCGTACGTGGGGTCAGCGTAAGGAATGACCGTGTTAAGGCCGTCATTGGCCCCCTTTAATTCGATCAGCACCAGCAGCCTGTTGTAGGGCGATGCGCCTGCCGCATTCGCAATGGACGCACTGGCAGGAGCGGCCCAGGACACGCCATTCAATGCGCCGGTTAAGCCAGCACCTGCGGCGCTCAAGCGTTGCAGAAATTTTCGGCGATTCATAACCGTTTCCTTTATCACTTGAGTTGGAACACGGGGTCGTATACCAATTGCCGCACCCAGTCGGCGGGCTTTTCACTCGCCACCAGCGGATTTTGCGGCGCTACCGCAAGCACCAGGTGCGTCATATCGCCCATGCCTTTTGCGGTTGCATCACGTTCGCCACCGGTAAATTTGGCGGCCCATTTGTCGAGATTCCAGCGGATGCCGCCCATCTGCCGCTCCATCTGGCGTTGCTGGCGGGCCTCTCGACCGGGCGGCGGGTTATCGCCATTGCGCGCGGCCATGTCGTCCATGTCGCGCAACATCGATTCCATGCGGTCTTCGTTCCTGAACAATCGATCGATCAATTGTTTGCGACCGAGCAAAGTTGCCGAATTGATCCACGCGTCGCCGCCTGGCCAGCCTTTTACGTTGGGCGGCGAGAATACATTCTGCCCGAGTAGTGCGCTGGCAATGACGAACGGGCGAAGATTGGGTGCATCGATTTCGAATTGCTTCAACGTGCCGATGACGAATTCGACCGGCGACTTGATCAAGGCAGCACGATTATCTGCCGCGTAGAACGCATCAGAGGTCAGCATCGCCCACATCAATTTTGAAATGTTGTAGCCACTTGCGCGGAAGCCTTCCGCAAGGCGCTTCACTTCCGCTTCGTCGATGGCTGTCGAGACAAATTCTTTCCACAATTTGCGAGTGATGAATTGCGACGTTTCGGGTTTGGCAAGCAGAATGTCGATCACCTGATCGCCATCGAATTTGCCGGACTTGCCGAGCACGGTCTTCTCGCCGTAATCATGAATTCCACGCCGGAACATGAATTGCCCGGTATCGCGATCCACACTCCAGCCGGTGAACGCGCGCGCGGCTTCCTTGATGTCTCGCTCGCTGTAATGGCCTTCACCGAGGGTGAACAGCTCCATGACTTCACGGGCGAAATTTTCGTTGGGCGATTCCTTTCGGCTATTGGCACCGTCCAAGTAGATCAACATCGCCGGATCGCGCGACACTTCGCGCAGCAGCGTGCCGAAATTACCGAGCGCGTTGCGCCGGAGCATGATGTGCTGCTGATACATGAGCGGTGTGAAGCGCACTTTTTGCTGGCTGGTGGCGAAGTGGTTGTGCCAGAACAGCGTCATTTTCTCGGTAAGCGGCGATGGCGTGGTCAACATCTCGCGGAACCACCACTCGCGCAATTCGAACGCGCGCTCGACATTCTTGCGTTGTTCGGCCTGCCGTTCTTCCTGCGTCATATCGCGCAATTTGATTGGCGGAATCGGTGCATCGTGCACCCACATCGGCGGCGGCCGCACCGCTGAAGGCTGAAACGCCTTTAGCAATTGATCAGCCGCATCAGTGCGCGTCAATTTGGCGTAGGCGA
>JAYTUX010000315.1:0-5102 GCA_043744315.1 Betaproteobacteria bacterium
GATGATGTTGCGCGCCGGCGGCACCGTTACGATTTGCCATTCCAAAACGCGCAATCTTGGCAAGTTCACGCGCGACGCGGATATTCTGGTGACGGCGGTCGGCAAGGCGGGAATGGTGACCGGCGAAATGGTGAAAACCGGCGCAGTGGTGATCGATGTCGGCATCAATCGCCTGGGTGATGGCAAGCTGGTGGGTGATGTGGAGTTTGCGTCGGCAAGTAACGTCGCTGCGGCGATCACGCCGGTACCCGGAGGAGTCGGTCCGATGACGATTACGATGTTGCTGGGGAATACGCTGAAGGCGGCAGAGCGGAGGGTGGGTTTGACAGGTGTTACGGAGGAAACAATGGTAGCGTAAGTGAGGCTGCAACGATGAAGTATTGTCTGCCTCTCAACCGCCTCATGAAGCAGAGGCCGACATGCGCTGCATGGCGGGTGGGGGGACAACCGCCACCGCAATGCTCCCCCTAGCAAAACCAAAGACCCCAGTATTGGCGCGCCGTTCAGGCCGAAAACCGGCCAAACGCCGCACCAGTGCTTGATCTGTATTCAAAAAAGTCGCAGAAAGGACGAACCCTGAATCCTGCCCGATAATGAAGACCTAGCCTCCAATCCACACCGCTTCGGAGCAATACCATGACCCCTTATGATCAGGGCCTCGAAAAGAATCCGGCCAATTTCACGCCGTTGACGCCGCTGTCATTCTTGCCGAAAGCGGCCGCCGTTTATCCGCTTCGCACCGCCGTGATTCACGGCCCACGTCGCTTTACCTGGCGCGAACTTTACGCCAGGGCGCGCCGCCTCGCCTCCGCATTGCAGGCGCGCGGCATCGGCAAAGGTGCCACGGTGGCCGCCATGCTCGCGAATACGCCGGAAATGATCGAGTTGCATTTTGGTCCGGCGATGATCGGTGCTGTTGTGAATACACTGAACACGCGTCTCGATGCCGAGACGATCGCATTCATGCTCGATCACGGCGAAGCAGAGGTATTGATCACCGACCGCGAATTCGCGCCAACCATCGAGCAAGCATTGCAACTTTGCAAAGTAAAGCCGCTCGTCATCGATGTCCTCGATCCCGTGTACACAGGCGATGGCAAGCGATTGGGCGAAATGGATTACGAAGCCTTCATCGCCAGCGGCGACGCCGAATTCGATTGGCACATGCCGGCCGATGAATGGGATGCGATCTCACTCAATTACACCTCTGGTACTACTGGCAACCCGAAGGGGGTCGTGTATCACCATCGCGGCGCGCATCAGAATGCGATCGACAATATTCTCGAATGGTCCATGCCGAAGCACAGTGTGTATTTATGGACACTTCCGATGTTTCATTGCAACGGCTGGTGCTTTCCGTGGACTATCGCCGCCAACGTCGGCACGCACGTCTGTCTGCGCAAGGTCGAGCCGAAAGCGATTTTCGATTTGATCCGCACACACGGTGTCACACATTTTTGCGGCGCGCCGATCGTGCATAGCCTGTTGATTAACGCACCGGACGAGCTGAAACGCGGCATCACGCAAAACGTCAGCGTGATGGTCGCGGGCGCGGCACCGCCGGGAGCGATGATCGAAGGTATGGCCAATATGGGTTTCGCACTCACGCATGTTTATGGCCTGACCGAAACCTACGGCCCGGCCGGCGTCTGCGCGCTGCATCCGGAATGGGCCGGGCTCCCGCTGGATGAACGGGTGCGTTTGAATGGACGGCAGGGGATCGCGTACTTATTGCAGGAAGGCATGACGGTGATGAATCCGGCGACGATGCAGGTGGTGCCCGCCGACGGTGAAACCATGGGTGAAATCATGTTTCGCGGCAACATCACCATGAAGGGCTACCTGAAAAATCCGCAGGCGAGCGCCGAAGCTTTTGCCGGTGGCTGGTTTCATTCCGGCGATCTGGCGGTGATTCACCCGGACGGCTATGTGAAAATCAAAGATCGATCGAAGGACGTGATCATCTCCGGGGGCGAAAATATTTCCTCGCAGGAAGTCGAAGATGTGCTGTCACGCCATCCCGCCGTGATGCTCTCGGCGGTGGTTGCGCAGCCGGACGAGAAATGGGGCGAAGTCGGTTGCGCATTCGTGGAATTGAAAGACGGCGCCGAGGCCACCGAAGAAGAAATGCTGGCGTTTTGCCGCGAGCGTATGGCACGATTCAAGGTGCCGAAGAAATTCGTGTTCCGGCCGTTGCCGAAAACGTCGACCGGGAAGATTCAGAAATACGTGTTGCGGGAATGGGCACGCAGTACCGACGCCATCGAGTGAGCGGCGGGGCAAAGAACACAGGGAAGGTGGAAATGAATCGAAAAATGTTCCTCCGCATGACCGGAACGAACGCATGAGTGCGATGCGGCATCACCACTTTCGCGGGCTATCTTCCACCGGTTTTCATCGACTTCACTACACTGAATGGGGCGACGCGGCCAATCCCAACGTGCTGGTATGCGCCCACGGTCTCACCCGTTGCGGGCGCGATTTCGATACGCTGGCGAGTGCGCTCGCTGACCGCTACCGCGTGGTCTGCCCGGATGTCGCGGGCCGCGGCGAAAGCGAATGGCTTGTCCACAAGGCGGACTACAACTACGTGCAATATATGAGCGATATGGTCGCGCTGATCGCACGCGTGACCGATACCGGCGTCGAGACCTTGCATTGGATGGGTACCTCAATGGGCGGCATCATCGGCATGCTGCTCGCCTCGCACAGCGGTACGCCGATCACGCGCCTCGTGTTGAACGACGTCGGTTCGTTCATTCCGAAAGCATCGCTGGATCGCATCGGCATGTATTTGGGCGTGTCGCCGCGCTTCGCCGATTTTGAGTCCGTGGTGATGGCAGTGCGTGCGGTGAGTCCGTTCGGTGACATGTCCGACGACACCTGGCGGCAACTCACAGTGCCGTTGGTGAAACAACAAGCCGATGGCGCGTGGATGTTTCGTTACGATCCGGGTGTCGGCGAATCGTTTGCGGCCGGTGCCGTGCAGGACGTGGATTTATCGACGGTGTGGGACAAAGTGACTTGCCCGGTATTGATTACGCGCGGCGCGGAATCGGATTTATTGCTCAAAGAAACGTTCGATGCCATGTGTCGAAAAGCCGGCGTGCGCGGCATCGAATTCCCGCGAGTGGGGCATGCACCGATGTTTCAGGAGGCGGGGCAGATTCAGGTCGTGCGGGCTTTTTTGTTGGAAGAGCAGGGCTAGATGCCGCCAAAAAGTTCTTGTGATCGCGGATCGAATCCGGGGGAGGCTCTGAGCATCGCGAAGGAACTTGCGCATGCGCCGAGATCCTTCGCGATTCTCAGAATGACCATTGCAACGCACTACTTTAGGCATCAGGATTCAACGTACCGATCAGCTATTCCTCCCACCGAAACCGCCAAATCGCCACCGCGAACATCGCCGCACTAAACGCGAGCAACACAGCCATCGGTGCCAGCGCCGCATCAATACCCAAACCCCTCCATGTCATCGCCGCCAGTCCATCGATGGCCCAGCGTGGTGGCACGAATAGCGACAGCGATTGCAGCCATTCCGGAAACACGAAAGAGGGCACCCACGCGCCGCCCAGCATCACCATTAACAGCGTCGAGAAAATCGCGAGGCCACGCGTCGCCTCCGGGTTGTTGCCCAGTGCGGCCAGCATCAGTCCAAAACTCGACGTGAGTATCGCGAAGCAGACCACCACACCAAAGAATCCGATTACGCTGCCTTCAATGCGTACGCCGAAGATCGCCATGCCTGCCGCAAAAATGGCGAGCATCAGGATGGTGGCAATGAGCGCGGCGCTGGCGACCGTGCTCCCAAGCAAAAGCGTTTTGCTGACTGGTGCCGCACGCAGGCGTTTCCACAATCCCAGACGGCGCGTAAGCAACAGCCCGATGCCGATGTCGATGCCCATGAACAAAATGAATTGCACGCTCATGCCGGCAAAGGAGTGCGCGTAGGCGTTGTATTTTTTCTCCTTGCCCGAGGTGACCTCGGTCGCGACCGTGTTGAATGGCATGTCGAATGCCGGCGAGTTTGCATTGCCCGCGCCGGCCGTTTCTGATGAACGCTTTTGGACCCGCTCAATCGCATCGAACATGCCAATCAGATCGCGTTTTTCATCTGTGGGCAAGCTGGTGTTTCCACTAACGTCACCGCGTAAATCGTTCATCGTTGAAGAACTGTCGCTGATAGTCGACTGCATGACCGATTTCATCACATGCTGCGCCAACATGCCGCGCACCATCGGCATGACCATCGCCTGCGAGGGGTCGAAGTGTATTGCGATGTCCGGTTTATTGCCCGGACGAAATAGTGCGCGGGCCGCCTTTTCGCCGAACGCAACGGGAATGATTACCGCCGCGCGAATCTTTCCTTGCTTGACCAGTTCGAGAGCGGCGTCGCGATCAAGCAATTGCACGCCAAGTGACGCGTCGCCCGAAAGCCCGCCCAGAATACTCTTGGAAATTGCGCTTCGATCCTGATCGACCACCGCAATCGGTACCCGCGCCGGTGTTTTGTTACTGCCGCCGCCGAACAGTGAGCCGAAGAAGGCGGCAATGGCAATCGGTGCCGCCAATGTAACGATGAGCGCGCGGCGATTGGAAAAATACAGCGTCAGGTCTTTGCGAATCAATGCGACGAAAGCGTTCATATCAGGCATCCCGAAGTTGACGGCCGGTGAGGGTCAGAAACAGCGTCTCAAGTTTGGTGCGTCCGGAACTGATGCGGTTGACGGTATGGCCTTGCGCGGCAAGCCATGCCAGCACCGTGGAGGCGGATGCCGTCAAGGAATCGACCCCAACCGTCAATCGACCATTTTCCTGCGCGACGGTTTTCACGCCCGGTTCGCGCAACAGTGCGTCGGTATTCACCGCGCTGGCTGCGCCCAACGCCAACTCCAATGCCAATTCAATTTCGAGCGTCGCCGACACGGGTAGCTGCCGATACAGTCCCGCCAGCGTGTCATTGGCAATCACCTTGCCGTGATCGAGAATGACGATGCGGTCGCAAAGCCGTTCGGCTTCTTCCATGTAGTGCGTGGTGTAAACGATCGCTTTGCCGCGCCCTTTCAGGGTTTCCAGATTATCGAAAATCGCGTTGCGACTTT
>JAYTUX010000316.1:0-19156 GCA_043744315.1 Betaproteobacteria bacterium
GCCGTTCAACACGCGCACAATGCCGATCTCCGTGATGCCATCGCTCGCGGCGGCGGTGCCGGTGGTTTCGAGATCGACGATGGCGATGCGTTCGTGCAGAAAGGGTGTCGACATGAATAAATTGTACGGTACTTGCTCCTCCACCAAACCAGCAGGGTGACATCGCGTATTGGCGTGCGCGGTGGTCTGGGAGCAGCATCTGACGGAAGTCATTCGCCGTCGAATGCAAAAAATTATCCTCGCCTCTTCATGAATGCCGGTGGACAAGCCCATGCTATGGACACGCCGGACACCGGCCAGCTCAATCGCTATCGCGACGTATTGACAGCGGAACTCGCAGTCGTGGTCATCATTGCGACGCAATCGCGTGTAATGGACATCGTCATCGAAATGCGGCGGGAAGGCATCAGGTATCGCGACGTGCTGATCGAGCATGACGGCAGGCTGGGGATTCCATCGCCGGCGAGCATTCCTACAGCCGATGGCAGCGGTATCAGACCACAGCCATTACGCGCCCTGCCAGATGAATACAGCTCGAAAGGCTCATGAATGCTGGAGTGTTATCTTCAAGGCAAGCATCAACGCCCCCTTTCTCAGGGCTGTCCTGCCGGCAGTTTTCCCGATATTGGCATCCAGCCAGTCGGCAATTTTTTCCCGTTTGACTCGGCTTCCACGGCCGCCTCGAAAAACGTTTCCAATTCGCGCACGACACGCATGTCGCTGAACAGGGCCTCGTCAGCCGCGCAACGCGAGGCTTCGCGCAACGCGTGCCGTCGCGCAGGGTCGCGGCCCAATGTCAACACCATCGGCACATAATCCTCAACGCGCGAAATCACTGGTGCGTCCTCAATGCCCATTTGCTCGTAGGCACCTCGTACGAGTCGCGCTCGCGCGAACTGTCCCGGCCACGACACCACCGGAGTGCCATGGACCATCGCTTCGTACATGGTGTTGCCGCTCCCGTAGTGCAGCGGGTCAAGCAGCACATCGATGTGTGAAACCATGGCCAGAAACTGCTCGAGGTTGAGGCGCGGCAAAAATCGCACGCGGTCCGCGAGGCGTGGATAGGTGCGCCGCCAGCGCGCCTGCAATTGCCGTACCCAGCCGCCACGAATGCCATGCAGCAAAATGATGTGGCCATCGGGGTCGCCCGCTGCGATGGCGTCGAGAACGGCGTCGAATTCGGGATGGAATTTGAACAAGGTCTGCGGACAGCCGTATAGCGTGCCGGATGGCGGCAGTCCCAGCGTCGCGCGCGATAGCGTTGTGACAGACGAGACCGGCTTTGGGTAGTAGTAAGGCAGGCGGCTCAACATCACCAATCGCTCGGTGTAATGTGCCTCGGCACCTTCTGCTTCGATCGACCGTGTCGAAACGAAATAGTCGATGCTCGAGAGACCGGTGGTATCCGGGTGCCCCCAACTCGCCACCTGAATCGGTGCCAGCCGTGCATAGGCAAGAAAGTAGGTCGATGGCGCCATTCCGATGTCGGGATAAAACAGCACGTCGGCCTTTAGTGCCGCCACGGTCTGCTGTTGCCCGGCAAGCGCCACGGGAAGAATCACCGCTTCATCTGCCAGCGCCGCGATGCGGCGATATGTTTCATCGCGCCGCGCGGAAGCCATTGTCACCAGCACCACCTCGAAGCGATGGCGGTCGAGGTGAGCGATGAAGCCTTCGTAGAGTTTGCCGATGGTGTGTTCGCAGAAAAATTCGGAGACAAAGACAACACGGATACGCGAACCGGTAGGCCGAATTCCGCTCGGCGGCGACGTGAAATTCAACGCTGGCACCTTCGTGCGAAATACGCCCTGCAGCGACTCAAGCAGCGCTCGATTGTCGCGATTGTGATAAGCCAGATGGAAGCTGCCGGGATTGGCACGCTCGCCGGGTTCAGCGAGCGTGCCTGGATGGGCGGCGAGCGCGTCAAGACCGTCGCGATAGCGCTGGCGCCATGTCTCGATAGATTCGTTCGAGTCGCTGATGATGGGCTGTAGCAAGTAATGATGAATGGCGTGTTCAAACGCATTGGGCTCAAGCAGCATGGCGCGGCGGTAGTTTTCGACTGCCGATTCCATTGCGCCAATGTCACGCTGTAATTGAGCGAGGCCGGTGTACGCATCAACCAATCCATCGTCGAGTGTTAGCGCGCGGCGGAATTCTGCCTCGGCTGCATCATCGTCGCCGCGTTCATGTAACGCACTCGCAAGTTGAGCGTGCCGCCTTGCGACGCCGGGCGCAAGGCTGATCGCGCGGCGAAAGGCTACGACACTGGCGTCAAGTTGCCCCAGCGCCTGGTGGGCGCTGCCAAGATTGACGTGGGCTTCAGCAAACGCCGGGTCGAAATCAATCGCACGCAAGTAGGCCGCAACCGATTCATCCAGTCGTCCCATCGCTTGCAGCACATTGCCAAGGTTGCATTGCGCAACCGCATTGCGAGCATCAAGGCCGACAGCGGCCTCGCCATGCTGAAGCGCGGCGTCCAGGCGGCCCGCCACGCGCAATGCATGGCTAAGGTTTGCATGCGCGTCAGCATAACGATCATCTTGCGCGAGGGCGCGTCCGTAGCTCTCAATACCCGCTTCAAGCTGCCCCGTTTCCACAAGTACGTTGCCAAGATAGTTATACGCCTTCGAGTATTCCGGTCGCAGGGCAATGGCTTGCCGGTAGTGTTCTATCGCCTCCGAATGCCTCCCCCGCGCATGCAGGGCGCGGCCCAGGTTCGCATGCGCCTCGGCATATCCCGGCATGAGCGCCAATGCCGCCGCATAACATTGCGATGCTGCCGTAAAATCGCCTGCCGCATGCAAGGCGTTACCGAGATTGTTGTGCGCGTCGGCGTCGTTTGGCAAAAGACGCACAGCCTCGGTCATGGCGTACAGGGCGTCCTTTCCCTGAATGGCCTGTGACGCGCCCAACACTTTCCACGCGAATCCCTGCGCAGGGTCTGTTGCCAGCATTTCACGGGCATGCGCTTCGGCTTCTGCATGGCGACCGGACTGAAAGAGTTGAATCAATGGCGCGTAATGGGTGGCAGCAGTTATCGTGCCGACCAATGCCTCCTGTTTTACGTTTTGCAGTGCCGCAGAATGAATGCCGCGCGCCGTCGCATGCTCCACTGCCGCCGCTGCATCGCTGGCCCGTCCCGCATGCACCAGCGCGCGAGCATACGAGTGCCAAAAGCGCGCTTCGTCGGGTTCAGCGTCAACCGCAGCCTTAAAATGCGGCAATCCGTCCGCCGGCTTGCCGCTTTGCGCGGCGATGATGCCGAGATTGTGATTGGCAATGCCATGGCGCGGGTTGCGCTGCAACGCGGCACGGTACAACCTTTCCGCTTCGGCCAATCGTCCGGCCTGATGATGCGTGATCGCGGCGCGAAGATCGCTGGCAAATTGCTGATTCTCGTCGGGCGGCATCGGAGCGATCATGACTGGTTTGCTAAATCCATTCTCCGCATTATGGCGTGGCTGGCACCGAGTGGTGAAGTGACATTTTTTCGTCACACAGCGTTTGAGTTATGAAAGAATCAGAATCTCAGCGTATCGCCCGAATCAAAGGTCATCGCCGTGACGCTCCCCGCACTTAGAAAATTTGCCTTGTCACTGCCCGAAACTACCGAACAGCCGCACTTTCAGTTTGGTTCGTGGCGCGTGCATGGCAAGATCTTCGCCACCCTGCCACCTGGTGACGCGCACATTCACTTGTTTGTGGCGGAACCGGAGCGCGAAGAGGCGCTCGGCATGTATCCCGAGTTCATTGAGAAATTGTTTTGGGGCGGCAAGGTTGTTGGGCTGCGTATCGCCATCGGGGCAGCGCCCGCAGCACTGCTTAAACGGCTGGTACAACAAGCTTGGGCAAATAAGGCGCCCAAGGCAATGTTGAGCGAGGCCCGCGACGATGCAGCACAGTAAGTTCCCGTACGCGATCGAGCCAAATCATTGACCCGACGTCACTCGCGCTCACATCATATGGTGCCATGCATGGACGATGCGTAGTCTATTTTCACGGCGCGCCGGGTGCGCCGGACGAATGTCGCGTCTTCGATCTGGCAGGAAAGACACACGGCTTGCGATTCATTTGTGTTGACCGCTTTGCCGTCGATGCGTCGATCAACGGCGACGCGTATTACCAATTTCTCGCCGAGGAAATTTCGCGCAAGGCCGCAGGGCTTCCGGTGGATGTCGTGGGATTTTCCATCGGCGCATTCGTGGCCATGCAGACGTGCCGCTATTTGCCCGGCGGCGTCGAAAATCTGCATCTGGTATCCGCCGCCGCGCCGCTGGACGCGGGACATTTTCTCGACAACATGGCGGGCAAGCAGGTTTTCAGGATGGCGAAAAATTTCCCCACGGCGTTTCTGTTGCTGTCGCTTTGGCAAGGGTTGGTTGCGCGGCTGGCCCGAGGTCTTTTGTTTCGATTGCTGTTTGCAAGCGCTGCGAGTGATGACAAAGCCTTGGCCGCCAATCGAGAATTTCAATTGGCGACAACGCGCAATTTGAAAGCATGTTTTGTCGGCCATGTCCGAGGCTACGTGCGCGATGTCCGCGCGTATGTTCGCCCTTGGAACACCGCGCCCTCTGCAGTCACGGTCAAGACGCACATCTGGCATGGTGCTCGCGACAATTGGTCACCCGTGGACATGGCGCATTACCTGAGGCGTGCAATTCCCGGTGTCGCCTCGATCAAAGTATTTGACGGCGCGTCGCACTACTCGTGCTTGCATCGAGCGGCGCCAGCAATTTGCGAGCAGCTTACGGAGAAGTAATTCGTTGGACAGCCGGATGCGGCATTTGTCGCCGCAATTCGCACCGCACTAGAGACTTTGCGCGCGCCCTGCCGCTTCAAATCCCATTCCAATCCCGCATGATGCGTTCAAATATTTCCACCGATTGATCCAATCGCGCAATCGAGCACCACTCGTCGGTCTGGTGCGCGAGCTCGGGCTGGCCGGGGCCGATGATAACCGTCGGTATCGTGCCCCCATAACCTCTTTTCAGGTCGGCTCCATCGGTTGAAAACATGATCGTCTTCGGCGTCAGCCGGCCATCGATGAACGGCGTCGCCACGTCGAACACGCTTTCGATCCACTCGTCGGGCTCTGAATAGAGCGGCGGCGTTTCGACGATTTTTCTCAGCGTGCCGAGCGGCCCAATCAGCTGTTCGATCGAGTGGCAAAGGTGCGCGTGATCGATGCCGGGCACGGTGCGCATATCGACGGTGAGCTTCACTGAATCGGGCACGGAATTGGTATTGAGGCCGCCGTGAACGGTGGCAATATTCATGGTCGGCTTGCCCATCACATGGTGGCAATCGACACCGCAGTGATGCTGCCAATTGAAATTTTCCAGCGCCTCGATCACCTTGCCCATTTTGAGAATCGCGTTCTCACCCTGCTCGGGCATCGATGCGTGCGCGGTCTTGCCTTTGGTTTCGATCTCAACCCAGATCAGCCCCTTATGGCCGATATACGGATAATTCGCGGTCGGTTCCGCAACCACAATGGCACCCGCGCGGTCGAGCAATTTTTCCTGCGCAAGATATTTGGCGCCTTCGCAGCCGACTTCTTCAGACGCGGTTAACACCAGCGTCACGCCGGGCGAATTTTTCAGGTGTGGTGCCAGTTTGATCGCAGCCATTACGAATGCGGCGATGCCACTTTTCATGTCGGTGGAACCGCGACCATACAATCGGTCACCGTCGGTCTCGCCATTGAATGGGTCGCGGGACCATGCCGCCATGCCGAGCGGAACAATATCGATGTGCCCGGTAAAACAGATGGGTGGCTTTTGCTGGCCGCCGCCGATGGTGGCCACCACGCTGGTGCGCGATTCGGCGAACTCATGATATTTCACGTCGAAGCCAGCAGTCTCCAGCAACTTGCCTAAATGGCGCGCGCAGTCGCGTTCCATCCCGGGCGGATTGATGGTGTTGAAGCGCAGCAGGTCGCGAGTCAGCAGGAGGGGGTTCGTGGCCATGGGCGTTGTCCGGTGCGGGCGCGCTAGTGTGATCGACGCCTGCGGCGCATCCAGTAATTGAGACCTTCGACGATGGCCGAGAATCCCAGCGCGAAATACAGATAGCCCTTGGGAATATGCAAGCCGAAACCGTCCGCGATCAGGAACACACCAATCAACAGCAAGAATGAAAGTGCCAGCATTTTGATCGTCGGGTGTGCAGAGACGAAATTGGCGAGCGGCGTTGATGCGAACAACATCAATATCATCGAAATCACGACGGCGGTGACCATCACCCAAAGCGTGTCGACCATGCCGACCGCAGTGATGACGGAGTCGAGTGAAAAGATGATGTCGATGATTGCGATCTGCACCACCGTCAAACCGAAACTCGGCAGCGCCTTGGCAACCGCCGCGCCGCCATTTTCGCCCCCCGTGTCGTCTGGCTCCATCGTGCCATGAATTTCATGGATGGCTTTGACGAACAAGAATAAACCGCCGCCGACCAGAATCAGATCGCGCCAGGAAAAATCGCGCTCGAACATCGATATCACTGGATAGGTGAGCGAAACAATCCAGGACAGTGTGGCGAGCAACAATAGTCGCGTGCCAAGTGCCAGAGTGAGGCCGATCTTGCGCCCTGCTGCACGTTGGTGCTCAGGCAGGCGATTGGTGATGATCGCCAAAAACACAAGGTTATCAATCCCCAACACGATTTCCAGCGCAGTCAACGTCAGCAACGAAATCCAGATTTGCGGGTTGCTGATCCACTCAAAAGCGAAAAATTCCATTTATCGAATCCACTTGTTTTCAATCATTGAAAGGAGCATCTTAGCAAACGTGTACGAGTGCTGGCGGGGTGAGCGATGCGAAATCGTGTGTTGAAGAGGGCAGGCATTTTGGCAACCTCCGCCGCAATTACGGCGTGCGCACAGATGGGGATGGATAGCGGTCACGGCGCGACGGGGAGTTTTTATCGCCCCGACCTGAACGACAACACCACCGCCCGCATCGCACGCGGACAAACTGCGGCGGACGTCACCGCGTTGCTCGGCGCACCATTTCACCGCGTGCGCTTCGACAACACGAAGACCACCGCCTGGGATTATCGCTATCGCGATACCTGGGGATACTGGATCGAGTACAGCGTGTTGATGGGCGACGATGGCCGTGTGACGGGGACGTTTTCAAAACGGTTGGATCCGGTCGATCGCGAGTAGGCGGCGGCTGTGCCACCACGTTGACCGTGGCCCATATAACGATTTACCGCGTCAATCACCCCGGTCCGCTCCATCAAACTCAAGCATTGGCGGGCATCTTCAAAGCTTTTCGTTTGTAAACGATCGCCAACGCTGGTGTTTGTTAATCCTGTCGTCTTGCGCGAGGCAACCAATCCCGCGCATCGAGAAACACTTCCGTCACTAGTAGCGGTCTTTCACATTTCAAAAACACACTGCGCCGCGCCCAGACCGATGGCGGTAGCGCTTTCTGCACGACCTGCATGGCACGACGATACAAAGCGTGTCGCGCATTGATTTTCTTGTATTCCATTGGCAATCGCATCACGCCTGCGTCACGAAACAGCATGTCCGCAAGCGGTCGGCTGCCCAACTTGGAGAGTCCGCGCCAGATGCCTCGCACATCGCGGCGCGCCACCACGCTGTGTGCGAACACAAGTGGCGCATTGCCGTCTCGTAACAGCACTTCGCGGACGATGGCGAATTCGCGATCGCGCAATCCCAGTTCGCGGCGCTCATCGATATTTGGCAATTGCGCGCACTGTCGCAATCGAACGAGATTGAAATCAGTCGAATGCGCGATGATTCTGGACGTGAGTGAACCGCGCGATGTCAGCCACGGGTGCAGCGTACCGAATTGTGCATCGCCATGCGAGGGCGGGGCCGAACGCCATGCGTCGGGGCCGAGCAACCTGAGCGTTCTCATGCTTTCAAATAGTGCTGGCGCGAACCGAGCCACCGCGCCAGATGTTTTTCCGCGTTGTCCGGGGCCCGCTTCAGCAACCACATTGCCGCATCGCGCGCGGCATCCAGCAGGTCGATATCGCGTTCGATATCGGCGAAACGCAATAGCGGCGCACCTGACTGCCGCGCGCCTAAATGCTCGCCGGGACCGCGCAAGCGCAAGTCCTCACGGGCGATCTCGAAACCATCGGTGGATTCAAAAATAACTTTCAGTCGCGCCCGCGCCAATTCACCCAGCGGGTTCTGATAAAGCAGGATGCAAGTGCTTTGCGCGGCACCGCGCCCGACGCGCCCGCGCAACTGGTGCAATTGCGCAAGGCCCATGCGCTCGGCGTGTTCAATCACCATCAACGATGCATTGGCAACATCGACGCCGACTTCGATCACGGTGGTGGCGACCAGCAACTGAATCTCGTTGGCAAGAAACTTTGCCATCACCTCGTGTTTTTCGGCGGGCTTCATGCGGCCATGTACGAGGCCGATGCGCACCTCGGGCAACATCGCCGTGAGCGTCTCGAACGTGTCCTCGGCCGTTTTCAATTGCAGTGTTTCGGATTCTTCAATCAAAGGGCACACCCAGTAGGCCTGTGCGCCGTCCTGGCAAGCGTCGCGAATGCGGTGCAACACTTCCTCGCGGCGCGACTCGGCGAGCAGCTTGGTGACGATCGGCGTGCGCCCCGGCGGCAATTCATCGATCACCGACACATCAAGATCGGCAAAATAACTCATCGACAGCGTGCGCGGGATCGGCGTCGCGCTCATCATGAGTTGATGCGGCTCCTGTATTTTGTTTGCCGTCGGCGAATTGACTTCACCTTTCTCCCGCAGTGCCAATCGCTGCCCGACGCCGAAACGATGCTGTTCGTCGATGACCGTGAGACCCAATTTCGCGAACGTGACCTCGTCCTGAAACAGCGCATGCGTGCCGATCGCGAGTTGAGTTTTTCCGCTTGCAATGTCCTCGACCGCCACGCGCTTTTCTTTCGCCTTCAAACTGCCGGTGAGCCAGGTGACCGTGACACCGAGCGGCATCAGTAGCGCGGACAACTTTCGAAAATGCTGCTCGGCCAACAGCTCGGTCGGTGCCATGATTGCCGCCTGATAGCCGTTGTCGATCGCCTGTGCGGTGGCCAATGCCGAGACGATGGTCTTGCCGCTACCCACGTCGCCTTGCAACAAACGTTGCATCGGATGTGGCGCGGCGAGGTCGGCAGCAATTTCATTCCACGCGCGAATCTGCGCGCAGGTCAACGCGAAGGGCAGAGATTTTTTCAACTGCTCGGTGAGTTTTTTGCGGGCGATCAAGCGTGGCGCGGATTTGGCATCGCGCGCGGCACGGGCTTTTTTCATCGCCAGTTGCTGGGCGAGCAATTCATCAAATTTGATGCGCCGCCAGGCGGGATGGGTGCGTTCGGCGAGACTCGAAAGCAACGCGTTGGGCGGCGGGCGGTGCAGCGTCAATACGCTCGCCGCGAAGTCGCGCAAGGACAATTTTTCACGCAGCGCGTCCGGCAACGCATCGTCGAATTGATGGGTGGATTCGAGAGATGCGAGCGCCTGATCGATCAAACGCCGCAATTGAAATTGCGACAGGCCTGCGGTGGTCGAGTACACCGGCGTCAGTGCTTCCGGCACCGGGTCGCCGGCGTTGACGATGCGATAGCGCGGATGCACCATTTCGGCACCGAAAAAACCGGCGCGCACTTCACCATACAATCGCACGCGCTTACCGACCGCAAGTTGCTTGACCTGGCTGCCGTAGAAATTCAGGAAGCGCAGATAAATGAGTTCGTCACCATCCCTGGCCTGCACCACCAGTTGTCGGCGCGGACGATAGGTGATTTCGCAATGGACGATCTCGGCTTCCATTTGGCACGCGACACCCGGTAATGCGTCGCGCACCGGTGTGATGCGGGTTTCGTCTTCATAGCGTATCGGCAAGTGCAGCGCGAAATCCCAATCGAGTTTGAGATCGAGTTTGGCGAGTTTCGAGGACAGCGTGTCCGCCCCGGCCGCGGGGCCAGGTCTCGGCGGCGCCTTGGCGGCGGGTTTCTTGAGGGGTGATTTAACCAATGAGCGGGTTCGGAACTACCGCGACGTTATCCGGCGCTTTGGCCCACATCAGGCGGCGTCAACACCATTACGCCTTCAATCTCAACCTCGGCACCGCGCGGCAATGACGCGACGCCGATAGCGGCACGCGCCGGAAAGGGTTCACTCATGTAGGTCGCCATGATTTCATTGACCTTGGCAAAATGACCCAGATCGATCAGGTATACATTGACCTTGACCAGATCGGCGAGTGATCCGCCAGCGGCTTCGCATACTGCTTTCAAATTGTCGAATACGCGCCTCACCTGATTATCGAATCCCGCGACCAGTGTCATGGTGGCGGGGTCGAGCGGAATCTGGCCCGACAAATAAACGGTGTTGTTGACCTTGACGGCTTGCGAATAGGTGCCGATCGCGGCGGGCGCGTGCGGTGTCGAGATGATCGTTTTCATTCTGGTTTTGCTTTCAAGTCTTTGGTCGCCCCGGATTTTACCCGCGTGAGGCGCACCACTTCCGGCATATGCCGCAGTTGCCGCAATACGCTGGCCAGATGAATGCGGTTGCGCACTTCGAGCGTGAATTGCATGACCGCGTATTTTTGATCGCCCTTGAAATTCTGCTCTTCCATGTGGATGTGCGCGATATTCGAGTCGGCCGTGGCGATCTCGGCGGCGAGCTTGGCAAGCACACCGCGCCGGTCGTTGACTGTCATACGGATATCGACATTGAACAGCCGATCGATCGCCGGATCCCATTGCACATCGACCCACTTTTCCGGATCAAATTTGAAAGGATGAATCGCCGGGCAATCATGGGTGTGAATGATGAGGCCTTGCCCGCCTTTGATTTGCGCGAGGATAGGGTCACCCGGAATCGGCCGGCAACAAAGTGCAAATTGCACCGCCATGTCCTCAGTACCGCGAATGGTGATCGCATCGCGCAATTTGTGTTCGCTCGACACCAGTTCCGAGACCGCAAAAAGCTTGCGCGCGGCGACGATGGCGAGACGCTTGCCGAGACCGATTTCGGACAGCACGGCCTCTTTCGATTTGACGTGGTCGCCTTTCAACAATCGGCTCCAGTGAATCCGGCCGATATCGTTGGGATCGAAATTGAGCGAGCGTACTGCCTGGATCAGCAGCAATTCACCCAGCTCCACCGATTCCGATTGCTGCATCGTTTTCAGGTAGTGGCGGATTTGCGAACGCGCGCGACCAGTGGTCGCATAATTGAGCCACGACGGGCTGGGCCGGCCACCGGCATCGGTGACGATCTCGACACGATCACCATTTTTCAGGCGCGTCGAAAGCGGCACATTTTCATCGTTGATGCGCGCACCGATCGCGCGATTGCCGATGTCGGAATGAATCGCATAGGCGAAATCGACCGGCGTGGAGCCTTTGCGCAGCGAGTGTATCTTTCCTCTCGGTGAGAATACGTAAACCTCGTCGGGAAACAGATCGACCTTGATGTGTTCGAGAAACTCCAGCGCATCGCCCGAGCCGGATTGAATTTCCAGCAGCGATTGCAGCCACTGATGGGTCTTTTGCTGCATGTCGGAAAGCTGTCCATCTTCCGCATCCATGGTCTTATACATCCAGTGCGCAGCCACGCCAGCCTCGGCGATCTTGTGCATGCCGACAGTGCGGATTTGCAGTTCCACCGGCGTGCCATAAGGACCGAACAGCGTCGTATGCAGCGATTGGTAGCCGTTGGCTTTCGGGATCGCGATGTAGTCCTTGAATTTGCCGGGAAACGGCTTGTAGAGCGTATGCAACGCGCCCAGGGCCAAGTAACAGCTCGCCACGTCTTTCACCACAATGCGAAAACCATAGATGTCCAATACCTCGGAAAACGAGATATGTTTTTCCAGCATTTTCTTGTAGATCGACGACAGATATTTTTCGCGGCCCGTCACCGTCGCATCGACGTTGAATTCCTTCAGGCGATGGGTGATCGCATCGAGAATCTTGCCGACCACTTCGCGGCGATTGCCACGTGCCGCTCTGACGGCTTTTTCCAGCACCGAAAAACGGTTCGGGTGCAGATACTTGAAGCCAAGATCTTCGAACTCGTAGTAAAGGCCGGAAAGCCCCAGACGATTGGCGATCGGTGAATAGATTTCCAGCGTCTCTTTTGCCACTCGCTCCTGCTTCGACGGATGCACGGCACCCAGCGTGCGCATGTTGTGCAATCGGTCAGCCAATTTGATGAGAATCACCCGCACATCGCGTGCCATCGCCAGCAGCATTTTGCGGAAGTTTTCGGCCTGCGCTTCTTCGAGCGTGGCGAACTGGAGCTTGTCGAGTTTCGAGACGCCATCGACCAATTCTGCGACCGGTTTGCCGAATTTTTTCGCAATATCGGCCTTGGTGGTCGGCGTGTCTTCCACCACATCGTGCAACAGCGCCGCGATCAAGGCCTGCGGATCGAGTTGCCAGCGGGCGAGAATTTTCGCGACCGCGAGCGGATGGGTGATGTAGGGTTCGCCCGACTGCCGCACCTGACCCTCGTGCGCTTCGGTTGCCATTGCCAGCGCCGCCTCGACTTTTTCAAGATCGGCCGGTTTCAAATACGCGGAAATCAGCTCCCGTAACGCAATCGCGTGGTCTTCGGCGTGATCGACTTCAGGCGGCAATGGCGCAGCCGGCAAGGTGGTCGCTGTTTGATCCGGTATTTTCCCCGACAGTGGCGGTGCCGATTTGGGGGTGGCGCGGGCACCCGATGCGGGCGTGCGCGATGAGCCGCTGGGGGAAGGATTCGCCATATGGTTTCATCCGTCCCTGCGGCCCGCGGTCACATTTCTGCAGGAGCCGGCGGCGCGGGTGGCAGCAAGATTTCCGAGCCAACGCGACCGGCAGCGATTTCGCGCAGCGCCGTCACACAGGGCTTGTCTTTGCCCGCTTCAATATAGGGGGCGGAACCAAGCGCCAGCTGGCGCGCGCGCGCGGTGGCCACGAGGGTCAACTCAAAGCGGTTGGGGATGAACTTGATGCAATCGTCAACGGTAATACGGGCCATCGTGATACTCCGGTTTTTGCAAAGAAAACAAAACCTGCCGCCTGCGTGCCAGGCGGTGCGGTGTTTTCAGGAATTCAGCTATCGACAGAAACTGACTAAGAAACGAGCTGCGAATGCAGTTTGAGCTGCCGGGCGGCCGTCAAGCGCAATGCGCGAACCACCGACTGCAAATCCAGCAAAGCTACGCTAAAGTCTTCATTAATAATAACATAGTCGGCTTCATGGACGTGTTTCAGGTCCTCGCGCGCCTCGGCGAGGCGGCGTTCAATCACGTCTTTGCTGTCCTTTCCACGCTTCACCAAACGTTGGCGAAGGACTTCAATGGACGGCGGCAGGATATAAATAAACGTCATATCCGGGTAAAGCGCTTTCACCGAATGGGCACCCTGCCAATCGATTTCCAATAAAACGTCCGACCCGGCGGCGCGGGTTTTTTCGATCCAGCGTTTGGAGGTGCCATACCAGTTGCCGTACACCTCGGCGTGTTCGAGGAATTCGCCGCGCGCCGCCATCGCCTTGAATTCCGCAATATCGACGAAGAAATATTCGCGCCCCGATACTTCGCCTGGCCGCGGCGCCCGAGTGGTATATGAAATCGACAAGCCGACATCCGGCTCGCGCTCCAGCAAGGCATTCACCAGCGAGGATTTTCCCGCGCCGGACGGAGCAACAATAACGTAGAGGCAGCCGTTCATTTCAGTGGCATGTCATTCAATATTCTGAATCTGCTCGCGCATCTGCTCGATCAACACTTTCAGCTCGATTGACACATTGGTTGCCTCGGTGGAGACCGATTTTGAGCCCAGCGTGTTGGATTCGCGGTTCAATTCCTGCATCAGAAAATCGAGGCGCTTGCCGGTGGCGCCACCGGCCTTCAAAACCCGCCGCACTTCGGAGACGTGTGCCGTCAGGCGGTTCAATTCCTCGGCGACATCGATGCGCGAGGCGAACAGCACCACCTCCTGTTTGAGGCGCTCGTCGCTGGCGCTGCCGGCCATCGCGTCACTCAGCTTTTGCGCCAGTTTCTCCTGGTACGCCGCAACGAGGCCGGGCACCAAGGGCGCGATTTTCGTGACCAATTCTTCGATGCGAGTCAGGCGATCACCAATGAGAATCGCGAGTTTCTCGCCTTCGCGCGCACGCGTTGCATCGAGTTCGTCGATGGCTTTTTTCAACAATGCCAGCAACGCGTCGCGCGCCGCCTCCGTGCCCAGCGCCTCGGCGGCCATCACGCCTGGCGCATGCATGATTTCCCATACAGACAAAGGCGCTGCGTCGAACTGGGACAAAATTTGCTTCTGGGTTTCCGCGAGCACTGTCAAGGCATCCGGATTTGGCGCGAACGATTCACGTGTGGCCACTGGCGTAAAGGTCACGCGGCAATCGACTTTGCCACGGGTGAGTGCGGCTGCGACGCGCTCGCGCATCTGTGCTTCATGGCTGCGCAAGTCCTCGGGCATGCGGGTCTGGAATTCCAGGTAGCGGTGGTTCACCGACTTGAGCTCAAGGGCCAATCGTCCGCCTGGAACTTCACCGCTCACCGCGGCGAAACCGGTCATGCTTTTGATCATGGGGGTTGCGGCCAAAAGGAGGTTGGGAAACAAAAAACCGGACAAAACTGCCGGATGTGAAGGCTTACGGCACAATAGAGGGTGCGGTTGCCCAAATCGTTCCCCGCAATTCGCATGTATTGTTCACGTAATGCGCAGGTGTTTTGCATTTACAAGGCACCATCAAGCCCGGACAATTATAGCGTCCGAAAGGGCACCGCTTTAACTGCTCCACCAGATCATGTCGACGCAATCCAATCAACCATTACCCGACGGGTATCAACTCAACAATTACACGATCGAAAAGCTGCTGTCTTCGGGCGGGTTTTCGATCGTCTATCTGGCGCGCGATGAAAATGGAGTACCGGTTGCCATCAAGGAATATTTGCCCGCCGCCCTGGTGATCCGCGTCGACGGTGCCGAAGTGAAAATCAACTCCGATGAAAACCTGTCGGTGTTCCGCCACGGGCTCAAATGTTTTTTTGAAGAGGGCCGTTCGCTGGCGACGATTTCGCACCCGAACATTGTCGGCGTGGAGAATTTTTTTCGCGCCAACGAGACGGTGTACATGGTGATGCAGTACGTGCGCGGTCGTACGCTGCAATTTCATATACAGCGCCACCGCCATGAATTTACCGAAAGTTTCATCCGCCGCCTATTCACGCATTTGCTGAACGGTTTGCGCGAAGTGCACGCTAAAAAGCTGCTGCATCTGGACATCAAGCCCGCCAACATTTACATCACGATGGAAGGCAAACCGGTGCTGCTCGATTTCGGCGCGGCGCGCCAATCGCTGACTTCCGACGCGCCAAAACTGCGGCCAATGTACACCGCCGGCTATGCGGCACCGGAACAATACGGCAGCGTTGATCAAATGGGGCCATGGACGGATATTTATGCGGTCGGCGCAACCATCTACACCTGCATGACGGGCGTGCATCCGCAACCGGCCTCGGATCGAGTCAAGCTCGACGAGATGATTCCGGTGCGGCAGTTGGCGCAGCAGGGTTATTCGGATGCGATGTTCGACCTCATCGATTCATGTCTGAAGCTGGATCATTTGGCGCGGCCGCAAACAGCGTTTGAATTGCAAAAGGCGTTGATGAAAGATATCAAGGATCTTCCCGAAAGCAGCCCTGCAGTGGCAGCCGAAGTGGAGCGCGATGAGACGCTCACGGGCCGGCTTAGAAAAACCCTTAACCGGAAGATTTTTTGAGGCCGATGAATATGGCCCGGCTCTCTCCTTATGCATTTTGTCTCGATGAGCGCATCGCAACTAAGTCGCCTCGCGCGAAGGTTTTGTCGGACGCCGTGATCCATTACCGTCACCCCGGCAAAGTCGGGAAACCATAATGCGCTTCACCATTTTTCAGGATAGTTTCATCGGTGGCCGCAAGGTCAATCAGGATCGGCTCGCCTATTCGTATTCGAAAGACGTGCTGATGATGGTCATCGCCGACGGTATGGGTGGCCACGCGCGTGGCGAGATCGCGGCGGAAGTTGCAGTTAACACGATGACTAACCGCTTTCAGCAGGAAGCCCGCCAGACGTTGCGGCGCCCGAAGGAATTTCTTGAGTCCGCATTTCATTCTGCGCACCGCGCCATCGTCGCGTTTGCCGATCAACACGACATGCTCGAATGTCCGCGCACCACACTTGTGGGCTGCATTGTGCAAAATGGCAGAGCTTGCTGGGCACATTCGGGCGACTCGCGGCTCTATCTGGTGCGCGACGGCAAACTCGCGCAATCCACGATTGATCATTCGCGCGTACAACAATTAATCGAAGCCGGTGTCATCACCGTCGCGCAAGCTGCCGTGCATCCGGATCGCAACAAGATTTACAACTGCCTGGGTGGTGTGCTGCCGCCAATGGTCACCCATTCCGAGGAATGGACGCTGAAAGTCGGCGATACCATTCTTCTGTCCACCGATGGTTTCTGGGGGCCGCTCAGCGCCGAAGCGGTAGCGGCGCGCATCGGGCAAGAGTCATTGCTGGAAGCAACACCGAAACTGATGACCGAAGCGCAACGCAAAGCCGGCGCGGAGTCCGATAATCTCTCCGTCATCGGCCTGAGTTGGGAAATGCAGGAAGATGAAGAGCCGGACGGCACCGTCACGGTGACCGAGCCGATGCAGGGATTTACGACATCGTCGATGAACGCAACCACGCAAATGTCGGCGCACAAGGACGAAATCTCCGACGCCGACATCCAGCGCGCGATCGCCGAAATTCAGAGCGCCATCAAGAAAGTATCGAAGTAATCGGATCATCGCGACAACCCGTGCTCGTCTGCGCGATTCCATCGCAAACCCCACATCGGAAAATCATGCCCCGCACAAATCAACGAGCCGCCGATCAGCTACGACCGCTGACCATCACCCGCCACTACACTAAGCACGCCGAAGGTTCGGTGCTGATCGCCATCGGCGATACCAAAGTGCTCTGCACCGCGAGCATTGAAGAACGCGTACCGCCGCACAAGAAAGGCAGCGGCGAAGGCTGGGTCACGGCTGAATACGGCATGTTGCCGCGCGCGACGCATACGCGCGGTGACCGCGAAGCCGCGCGCGGCAAACAAAGTGGCCGCACCCAGGAAATCCAGCGTTTGATCGGCCGTTCGCTGCGCTGCGTCGTGGATTTGAAAAAATTGGGCGAGCGCCAGATCACGATCGATTGCGATGTCCTGCAGGCCGACGGGGGCACACGTTGCGCGTCGATCACGGGTGCCTATGTGGCGCTGCAAGATGCCGTGAATGTTTTGTTGGCAAAGGGATTGCTGAAAGAGAGTCCCATTGTCGATTCGATCGCGGCAGTGTCGGTCGGTATCGGCAGCGAAGGCCCGTTGCTGGATCTCGACTACCCTGAAGATTCGTCCTGCGAAACCGACATGAACGTGGTCATGACCGGGGCCGGAAAATTCGTCGAAATTCAAGGGACGGCCGAGGGCGTGCCGTTCTCGAAAGCCGACATGGAAAAATTGGTGGCGCTGGCGGAGAAAGGCATTCGCGAATTAATTGTCGAGCAATGCGCCGCCTTGTCACGGCAAGCGTAATCCGCGTGGGTCGCACGCTCGTAGGGCAGACTTTTCCGCCGATCCACGCAATCGCGGCGGACAAGTCCGCCCTACGAGCGTGCACAAAATTGAAACGGTTGTCTAGCATTGACGGGTATTTTCAGACATTTTCATGTCGGTCGCCGCGCCAGTGCTAATGGGATGGACGCCCCCTCTACCGGCATCAACGTGCCAAAGTGGAAGTGCTGTAACTCACCACTTAACGAAAGGGCGTCCGACATGAAGATTACTACCGTAGGTATCGACTTGGCAAAGGAAGTTATTCAAGTGCATGCGATCGACGAGCACGGCAAGGCCGTCGTCAAGAAGGCGATGAAACGCGGCAAGGTGCTGGAGTACTTTGCCAACCTGCCGCCGTGCCTGATCGGCATGGAAGCCTGCGGCAGCGCGCACCACTGGCACCGTCAGTTGTCACAATACGGGCACACCGTGAAGCTGATGGCTCCGCAGTACGTGAAGCCCTATGTGAAGACCAACAAGAACGATGCCGCCGATGCTGAAGCCATCTGCGAGGCCGTCACGCGGCCCAACATGCGCTTTGTGGCACCCAAGAACATTGAGCAGCAAACGGTACTGTCGCAGCATGCCGTCCGCCAGGGATTCGTCAAAGCCCGCACCGCGCAGGGCAACCAGATACGCGGTCTGCTCGCCGAATTCGGCATCGTCATCAAACGTGGCTTTGCACCGCTATACGAGCGCCTGCCCGAAATTGTTGAAGACGGCGAGAACGGCTTAACCGGATTGTTCCGGCAACTGCTGACACGTCTGCTGGCACATCTGAAGGAGCTCGATCGACAGGTTGGCGAGATCGAACAACAGATTCAGATCTGGCATCGGGGTAACGAAGCCAGCCTACGCCTGGCCGAGCGACGCGGCATCGGACCGCTGACCGCCACCGCGATAGTGGCCACATTAGGCAATGGGCAGCAATACAAGAACGGGCGGCAGTTCGCTGCGGCTATCGGCATCGTCCCGCGCCAGCATTCAAGTGGCGGCAAGCCGACCCTGCTGGGCATTAGCAAGCACGGCGACAAATACCTGCGTACCTTGCTCATTCACGGCGCACGCTCGGCTCTTCGTGCGGTACAGATGCAAGCCACGCCATCGACCAACCGCGAAGACCAATGGCTGCGCGGCCTGTTGGCCCGGCGGCACCACAACGTTGTGGCGGTGGCCTTGGCGGCCAAGACGGCGCGCATTGTGTGGGCGCTATTGGCCAAGGGCGACAAGTTCACATCCGACCACCAATCAAACAAGCCGAACCTGGCGGCGGTCTGAACCGGCACCGCAAAGGACGAGATAGCGTCAAAAGCAGTTTTTAACGAAGGAGAATCCACGATTGCTCGGGCAATCAGGCAGTGATGGCAAGACAGGTCAGACCGTGGCAGGGTAATCCTGGCAAACTCGACGGGCTTCGAACCCGAAGTGCTGATAAGGACCCGGCCAGCAAAAATCCATCAAGGACAACAGGTGTAATCCCTGAAACAGAGTCCGGATCTATGGCGGCAATCTTTACCTTCT
>JAYTUX010000317.1:0-5095 GCA_043744315.1 Betaproteobacteria bacterium
TGAAGCCCCAGCATTGGTGCGGCTTTCCCGGCAAAAATGCTCTGAAACGCGCGCCGGTGCTGGGTTTTCGTGGTTTTATCGAGTAAACGCTTTAAAAAATTCTATCACGACCCCGGTCGCAACGCCGTTCGCAGAGTTCCACGATGCGCGTCCTACGTGACGAATGTTGCAGCGCGGTAAAATGGTGTGGCAAATCCAAAGGTCTCATCCGCACTCGCCTTCACGCTGCATTCAAGTTGTATCTACCGGCATTCGCGCAAATACATGGCATCCAACCCCGCAAGCCCCGCGCCACAAAGTTTGATGACAAATAACGCGGCGCATTTGCCTGTTGCCAGCCCAGACAACGAGTTCGGCGAGGCCGCCGGTGCAGTGACGCGCCTGCGCGAAATTCCCTACAACTACACCTCGTTT
This sequence comes from Betaproteobacteria bacterium, assembly GCA_043744315.1. Classification (GTDB taxonomy): domain Bacteria; phylum Pseudomonadota; class Gammaproteobacteria; order Burkholderiales; family Usitatibacteraceae; genus UKL13-2. Next base: position 415 of record JAYTUX010000317.1, read on the forward strand.
TCCGATCGCGAAATTGTCATGCGTTTGCTCGGCGCCGATGCATGGGAAATGTTGCTCGATTTGCGCGGCGAGCGCAAAACCGGACGCAGTGCGCGCATGCTCTACGAGGTACTGGGCGATATCTGGGTGGTCGAGCGCAATCCCTATCTGCAAGAGGACATGCTCGACAATCCCAAGCGTCGCTACGCCTTGGCCGAGGCGATGCGTCACCGCTTGAGCGATATCGAAAAACGTCGGCTCGCCGATCAAGCGGGTGCTGAGGCGTTGCTCAATGATGAATTTGAATCGCGCTCGAACAAGGTCATTGAATTATTGAAGCGTGCGCACAGCGCGGTGAACGCGTTCGAGAAAGAATTTTCCGATACCTGGGATTTCCGTAAAAAGGTCGAGCGACGTCTACTCAAAGTCACGCGCCGCGACAACATCGCTTTCGACGGCCTTGCTCGCGTCTCACACGTGACCGATGCCACCGACTGGCGCGTGGAATATCCCTTCGTGGTGGTGAATCCGGATACCGAAGAAGAGATCGCGCCGCTCGTGAAAGCGCTGATCGACCTCGGTCTGACGATCATCCCGCGTGGTGGCGGTACCGGCTATACGGGCGGCGCGATTCCGCTCACCAAGCGCTCGGCAGTCATCAATACCGAAAAGCTTGACGCACTTTCAGATGTCGAATGGATGCAATTGCCAGGTGTGGCAGCACCGGTGGCAACCTTGCGCTGCGAGGCGGGCGTGGTCACCAAGCGCGCGATGGAGGCGGCCGAACTGGCTGGGCTGGTGTGGGCGTGTGATCCGACCTCGGCTGACGCAAGTTGTATCGGCGGCAACGTGGCGGTGAATGCCGGCGGCAAAAAAGCCGTGCTCTGGGGTACCGCGCTCGACAATCTCGCCTCATGGCGGATGGTCACGCCGAACGCGGAGTGGATGGAGGTCGAGCGTCTTGATCACAACCTGGGCAAGATTCACGATATCGATGTGGCGACGTTTCGCGTGCGCACCTTTGACGAAAGCGGCAAGAAGCAGCTCAACGAAGAATTATTGAAAATTCCCGGCGCCACGTTTCGCAAAACGGGACTGGGCAAAGATGTCACCGATAAATTTCTCGCCGGATTGCCGGGCATTCAAAAGGAAGGTTGCGATGGCATCATCACCTCGGCGCGCTTCATTTTGCATCGCATGCCAAAGCATATCCGCACGGTGTGCCTGGAATTTTTCGGCCAGGTGAAAGAAGCGGTGCCGTCGATCGTGGAAATCAAGAATCATCTCGACAACCACGGCGTCGCGATTCTGGCCGGGCTGGAACATCTCGACGAGCGCTATTTGAAAGCGGTCGGCTACGCGACCAAATCGCGTCGCAACCAGCGACCAAAGATGGTACTGATCGGCGATATTGTGTCCGACGATGAAAATGCGGCAATGGAAGCGGCGAGCGCGGTGGTACGTATCGCCAACGCCCGCCACGGCGAAGGATTCGTTGCGGTCACGCCGGAGGCGCGCAAGAAATTCTGGCTGGATCGTGCGCGAACGGCGGCGATCGCCAAACACACCAACGCCTTCAAAATCAACGAAGACGTGGTGATTCCGTTGAATCGTCTCGGCGATTATTCGGAAGGCATCGAGCACATCAATATCGAGTTGTCGCTCAAGAATAAATTGCGCCTTGCCGAGGCGCTGCGCGCATATCTTAGTGGGCCGATTCCGCTAGACGAGGACGATGTAAAAATTTCCCGCGAAGAGTTGATTGGTTCGAAGCGCCAGGATGCACTTGCAGTAGTGAACGCGGTCGCGGCACGCTGGCGCTTCTACCTTGAACACCTTGACGAGCCGGCAGCGTGGACGGCACCCGCGTTGCGCGAATTGAGTGTCAATGTTCCGAATGCCATTGAAGACGCCGCCGTCACGGTTTTTACACTGTTGCAAACCCATCAGGTTCGCGCATCCTGGAAGCTCGAATTGCGCGAACCACTACGAGAAATTTTTGCCGGGCGAATGTTTGTTGCGTTGCTCGCAAAGATCGACGCGTTGCACAAAGAGGTGTTGCACGGTCGCGTGTTCGTCGCACTCCATATGCATGCGGGGGATGGCAACGTCCACACCAATATTCCGGTGAATTCCGACGATTACGCGATGTTGCAGGAAGCAAACCAATCGGTTGCGCGCATCATGGCGTTTGCGCGTGAATTGAATGGCGTCATCTCCGGGGAGCACGGCATCGGCATTACCAAGTTTGAATTTCTAACACCGGCGGAAGTGAAGCCATTTGTCGATTACAAAGCGAGGGTCGATCCGCATGGCCGCTTCAACGCCGGGAAACTGTTGCCCGGTGGCGATCTTGCGCGCGCCTATACGCCGAGCTTCGGATTGCTGGGCGCGGAGTCGTTGATTCTGGAACAATCCGACATCGGCGCGATATCGGATTCGATCAAGGATTGCCTGCGCTGCGGCAAATGCAAACCCGTTTGCGCGACGCATGTGCCGCGCGCGAACCTGCTCTATTCGCCACGCAACAAAATTCTCGCGACCTCACTGTTGATCGAGGCGTTTTTATACGAAGAGCAAACGCGACGCGGCGTTTCGCTACGGCACTTCGACGAATTTTCCGACGTGGCCGATCACTGCACCGTCTGCCACAAATGTGAAAGCCCCTGCCCGGTCGATATCGATTTCGGCGATGTTTCAATTGCGATGCGAAATCTATTGCGCAAAGAAGGCAAGAAAAAATTTAATCCCGGCAATGCGGCCGCGATGTTCTATTTGAACGCGACCGACCCCACCACGATCAAGATCGTGAAAACCTTGATGATCGATTGGGGCTACAAGGTGCAACGATTTGCACATGGCTTCGCGCGCAAATTTTTCCTCCCGCAGATTCAAACCAAACGCCCGCCCGCCACCATCGGCAAGCCGCCGATCAAGGCGCAGATCATCCACTTCATCAACAAACCGATGCCGGGTGGCCTGCCGAAAAAAACCGCGCGGGCGCTGCTCGATATCGAAGACAACACCATTGTGCCGATCATCCGCGATGCGTCGCAGGCGGCCGATGCGGAGGCAGTGTTTTATTTTCCCGGCTGTGGTTCCGAGCGATTGTTCGGCCAGGTCGGCCTCGCCACGCAGGCAATGCTGTATCACGTTGGCGTGCAAACAGTGCTGCCGCCCGGCTATCTTTGTTGCGGCTATCCGCAAACCGCTTCAGGTGACGCCGACAAAGGCCAGCAGATCAGCACCGATAACCGCGTGTTGTTCCACCGCGTCGCCAACACGCTCAATTATCTCGACATCAAAACCGTCATCGTTTCCTGCGGCACCTGCATGGATCAATTGCAGAAATATGAATTCGAGAAAATTTTTCCTGGCTGCCGGCTGCTCGATATTCACGAGTACCTGATGGAAAAAGGCGTGCATCTTGAAGGTGTGACGGGTGTTCGATACATGTATCACGACCCTTGCCACACGCCGATGAAGACCTATCAGCCGTTGAAGGTGGTGAACCAGTTGATGGGTTCAACGGTCGAGCAGAACGAGCGCTGCTGCGGCGAATCGGGCACGCTGGCCGCGACCCGCGCCGATATTTCCACACAAGTGCGGTTTCGAAAGGAAGAAGAAATGCGTAAGGGTGCGGATAACGTTCGCGCCGATGGTTTCAAGGGTGAGGTGAAAATTCTCACTTCATGCCCGTCTTGTTTGCAGGGTCTGTCGCGCTTTAACAACGACAGCGGCACGACAGCGGACTACATCGTGGTCGAGATCGCCAAGCATGTATTGGGTGAAAATTGGCTGCCAGAATTTGTGAAGAAGGCGAATGCGGGTGGAATTGAGCGGGTACTGTTGTAACGGTCGGGAACCACTGCGACACAATATGCGTCCAACCCACCGCTGCTCCTCGACGGCAAGTCTGCACATCTTCCCGATTGCCAGCCTATTTCAAACCTACCGTCACAAAGGCTCCTTGCCTCCATGAAAAACCTCACACGAACCCGTTGCCAATCTTTCGTGCTCGCGTTGCTGACCGCAATCCTGGCTCTATCTGCCCAAAGCGCGCCGACCGAAATTGCGTTAACGTCGTCCACGCAAGAAAGTTCAGTTCAGCGCATCATCGTTAAATTTCGCGGGCAGAGTGTTGGTGCGACCACACGCAACACCGCACACGCCCCCGTGATGTCGATGCGCGAATTGTCGGATTCGGTCGGCGTCGAACTCAATTTTTATCGCGACATGTCGACCGGTGCGAAAGTGCTCGCATTGCCGCAGGCCATGCCGATCGCCGAGGTTAAATTCATCGCGAAAAAAATTGCGGCCAATCCAACGGTCGAATATGCCGAGCCGGATTTCAGGATTTATCCGCACGCGATCCCGAACGATCCGCAGTTCATCAATCAATGGCATCTGACGGATTATCTGGGTGGCATCAACGCGCCAGCCGCTTGGGATATTTCGACCGGCAGTTCCAATACGGTGGTTGCTGTCCTCGACAGTGGGCGTACCTTGCACCCCGATCTCGATGCACGCTTGTTGCCGGGATATGATTTCATCACCAACCCGCTGGCCGCCAACGACAGCGACGGACGCGATTCAGACGCCAATGATCCCGGCGATTGGGTAACCGCTGCCGACAAAACGGCGTTGAAAGACACGAGCTGTGACCTCAGGGATTCCAGTTGGCACGGCACACTTGTTGCGG
>JAYTUX010000318.1:0-19048 GCA_043744315.1 Betaproteobacteria bacterium
TCCGACCTACTGATTACGAATCAGTTGCTCTACCAACTGAGCTACAACAGCGTTAGCGAAAGACAGCCCTAAATTATAGACCAGACCTTGAACATTCGCCAAGCCGTTGGTTCTGTGTCAGGCGAAGAATTGCCTTTCACTCATTTGACTCGGTCTCGAATTTCCACCCCAAAACCAACTGACTCTTCACATTCTCGCCGTTGACCTGTCCCGGAGAAAACCGCGACTTTTTTAGCGTCGCAATAATCGGGTCGACGAATTCGGAGCCGGGCGCATCACCCTCGATCCGTACAAAGTCAACCGCGCCGTATTCATTGACAAAAATTCGCAATTTGACTTCGACCGGCTTGGCTCCTACCCCGAGTTTCGGCGGATGAAACGCAAGGCTGCCAATTGGCGTCGGTCGGGTATCGAGCGTTTTGGCGCGAAGGTAACGTTCATCGGGCGTTTCGATCGGGACGAAACTTGATTCGCTGGATGCCGATTTTTGTGCTGGCTGCGCCAATGGCGATGGAGGGTTTGGTACAAGCGCAGAAACAGGCAATTTGGCAGGCGGCGTCATGTTGATGTACGAAAAGACTTGCGGCACCGCACGGGTTTTGATTGCCTCCCCCTCGCCTTGTGGCGCGCCGGAGCCGGCACTTTGAGCCAACAAAATGCAGTGGGCGACCAAGGATGCCGCAAGGGCGATCAGGAATCCATGCAAATGCCGCCGCTTGCCAATTTGGGCGGCTTCAAGGATATTCGTGAACACGGCTGTCATGGAGTCAATGGTAGCAGTTGACTTTGCCGCTACCGCGCCGCGTGTCGGTCTGCTTTCGCCGCCGGTCGGGGCGGATTGTTGGTACTGTACCGCTTGCACAATAATCGTTTCGAGAGGCCAAAAAATGCGACTTTATCCATCCCCTTATTCACAATCAAATTCTGCGCTCACGACCCGGCTTCAGCGGGGTTTTACCCTGATTGAATTGCTTATTGTCGTGGCAATCATCGGTGTACTTGCGGCAATCGCCTACCCTTCTTACCAGGATCAGGTCAAGAAAGGCCGACGCGCGAGTGCGCAGGCGATCATGCAGACGATTGCCACCAAGCAGGAGCAGTATTTGCTTGAAGCGCGCACTTATGCCGCCACTCCCGCCGCGCTGAAAGTCGATACCACCGAAATCAACGCGTGGTACACGATCACGATTGCAACCGTCGCTGCGCCGCCCAGCTACACGATCACGGCGACCGCGATTGGCCCGCAAGTCAGCGATGGCAATCTAACGCTGGACTATCAAGGCGTCAAAGCCCCCGCGAACAAATGGAAATGACCGGAAATCCTACATACAGGAGATCCGCCCGAATGCCCGCACGTGTGCGTGGGTTTTCGCTGGTTGAGCTCCTGATAACGGTCGCGATCGGCGCGGTACTCGCCGGCCTGGCGGTGCCGAACTTTCAATTCCTCTTGGTAAACATGGAAGTTAGAAGCGTCTCTTTTGAGCTCGTATCGCAGATGATTTTTGCCCGCAGCGAGGCGCTCAAGCGCAATGCAAACGTGCAGGTCGATGCAGTTGCCGGGGATTGGAACAAGGGCTCGCAGGTCAAGTTCGGGGCGTCGGTGCTTCGGTCGCAGGATGCCGTGAAGCGGGTTGGCGTGACCGCGGCGCCAGTGACGGCATCGATCATTTTTACGCAAACTGGTCGCGTCGCGAATGCGCCGGTGACGCTCGAAGTCGCCGATCCGGCAGGCGTTTCACCTGAGAAAAGCTGCATCACGTTGGGTCTGACGGGAATTGCGAGCAGCAAGAAAGGGGCATGCTGATGCGCACATTGAGCATTACAAGATCCAATTTCGCGAAATCGGGTGGTTTCTCGCTGCTGGAAATACTGGTGGCGGTATTGATATTGGCCATTGGCCTGCTGGGCATGGCCGCGTTGCAATTGGTAGGAACTCGAACCGTACAGGAATCCTTTCAACGATCCCAGGCAATCCTGCTCATGCAGGATATGGTTGACCGAATAAACGTCAACCGCAAGAGCGCTCGTTCTTACGACCTCGGTAGCGCGTACCTGGGCACGGGTAGCACATCTACCTGCGGCGTTTCCGCCGACACTGATTGCCAGGCTTGGGCGCAAATGCTGCTGGGCGCGGCCGAAAAAAGCGGGTCGGCGAATGTCGGCGCGATGATAGGCGCGCGTGGCTGCATTTCCTATGATGCCACCACCGAATTGCCGGGTGCCCCCGACACGGGAATCTACACAGTGTCGGTGGTGTGGCAATCTCAATCGGGCGGATTTTCTCCACCCTCGAGCGTGCCTTGCGGCGCGGGACTCTATCCCAACGAATCTCAACGGCGTTTCGTGTTTACGCAGTTTCGTGTCGGCAAGCTCACGTAGGCCTAGACCATGCAAACCGGATATCGCATGAAAATACAGCTTGTCGGACGCCAGGAGCGCGGCTTTTCGATCATCGAATTCATGATTGCCATGACGCTGGGGCTGATCGTGATGGCATCGCTGAGCACCTTGCTTTTCAATACCAGCGCGGCCAATCGCGAGGTCGAACGTGCGAATGCGCAGATTGAGAATGGCCGCATCGCCGTGTCCATCCTGCGCGACGAAATCAAGTTGGCGGGTTTCTATGGCGACTACGGCGATGTGCTGGGAACCGCCGCTGCGCTGCCAGCGCTTTGCAACTCTGTCGTACTGGCCGATTTGCAGGCGTCGCTCATCATGCCGATTCAAACAGTAAGCGGTGCAGCGTCGAATGCATTGGCAGGTTGTGGACCAGGCCCGCAAGTATTGGCAGGTACCGATATCATCGTCGTGCGGCGGACGGATACCATCCCCGTTTGTGGCGCCGGATCCCCGCACCCCAGCCCAACGGTGGGGGGCTTTTATTTGCAAACTCGACCCAAGCCAAGCGAGTATGAAGTTCAAGCGGGTGCGGGTGGGTTCACGTTTGGCACAACCAAAGCGGATGGCACGCCGACACAGATGTGCCGCGCGGTGAAGCCGGTGGCGGCATTGGATCGGCTTTGTCCAACCGCGACGATCACCAAGAATGCATCGGGAACCTGCGCTGGCTTTACGGCGGGTGCGATCAATCAGTTGCATATTTCGGTCTTCTTTGTGAGCCCTTGCAATGTCTGTAGCGGCTCGAAGGTCGATACCCTGCCGACGTTAAAGCGCCTGAGCCTGGGTGTGGGTGGTTTTGTGCTCGAGCCGCTGGTTGAAGGCATCGAAAATCTGGCGATCCAAATGGGGGTGGATACGTCACCGAGCAGTGATGTCGTTGGCTACGGTTCGCCGGACAAATTTGTCGACACGCCCGCCGACATGGGGGAATGGGCGAATGTGGTGGCCGCGCGGGTCTACGTGCTGTCCCGTAGTGTCGATGTATCACCGGGCCAGGTCGATACCAAATCCTATGTGCTGGGAACCCGCAATGTTGCGGCCAAGAATGATGGCTACAAGCGGCACGTGTTCAATACTTTGATACGCATCGAGAATTTGGCGATGCGCCGGGAGATTCCATCGTGAGTTCGCACTTGTATCCGCCTGCTTCCTCAAGGTACCGGCAATCCGGCACCGTGTTGGTAATGGCGCTCATGTTTCTTGTGATTCTGACCATTCTCGGCATTGCGGCGGTCAACGGCACCTCGTTGTCATTTCGCGCGGTCGGTAATATGCAGAGCCGGAATTTCGCCGTGAGTCTCGCGCAAGCGGCGATCGAGCAGCAGATTTCATCATCCGTTTCGTTCTATACCCCCGCCGCCACGACGCTAACGATTCAGGGTCAAAGTGTTGCGGTCACGGCGCCGCAGTGTGCCGGTGCCGCGACCGCCGATGGCTACGATGTAAACAGCCCCGTGAGTCCCGATGACACGCGCTGGGAGATCGGCGCATCGGTCACGGATACCGTTACCGGCGCAAAAGTTGCGTTGCGGCAAGGCGTAAAGATGATCATGAAAAAGGGCACGGGTTGCGCTTGATTGTGCTGCGCCCTATTTCAAATTGATTTAGATCTGCCGCCGAGAATCGTTTGATCTTCACGGCGGCCAACAGAATTTCTGAAGGAGTAATCATGATTCACAAATTGATTTCAAAGTTGCCTTTGCGGCGCGCTGCGGGATGCTTCGCTGCGCTCGCGTTAGCATCCTGGACGGGGCTCGGATTGGCCGAGGATATCGAGTTGTACAGCACCAAGATCGATACGCCGGCCGAGCGTCCCAACGTGGTGATCCTGCTCGACAACACCGCCAACTGGAGTCAGAGCTTCGACGGCAGCACCAAATTCGCCGCCGAAAAAGCTGCGCTGAGCGCCACTTTTTTGGGCCTGGATGACCGATTCAATGTGGGCATGATGATGTACACAGAGACCGGCGGCGGCAATACAGGCAATGATGGCGCCTATGTCCGATCGGCGATTCGCAATATGAATCTCGCCAATCGCACCGCATTGTCGAATCTGATCCTGTCGCTCGATGGCAACAACGATAAAAGCAATGGCGGCAAGTTAGGGCTGTCGATGTACGAGGTTCACCAGTATTTCAAGGGTGCCGCCGCGTACGCGGGCACCGGCAAGGTCAAGCAGGATCCGGCGGCGGGGCCTTATACATCTCCCATCGGTAGCAACGGCTGCGCAAAGAACTTTTTGATATTGATCGGCAATGGCCCGGTGCAGGACAACAACAGCGACACCACGGCCGCCACCAATTTTTTGTCAGGTTTGGGGGGCAATACAACGACGCTTCCCCTTTCACCCAGTGGCTCACAAGACAACATCGCCGACGAGTGGGCGCGATTTCTCTATGGCAATGATTTGAACGCCACGCTCAAAGGCAAGCAATGCGTGACGACCTTTACGGTCGATGTCGGCCCCGGCAGCACCGGGCAAGGGCCGGGGTTTTCATCGTTGCTTGAAAGCATGGCGCTGCAAGGCCATGGCCTCTACATTCGTGCCGATACCATCGCCCGCTTGAAAGTCGCGCTGGAGCGCATTTTCAATCAGATCCAATCGGTCAATAGCCAATTCGCCTCCGCCTCGCTGCCGGTATCGGTTACCACCCGCGGCACCTACCTGAACCAGGTTTTCATGGGCGTGTTCCGACCGGATGCATTCCGTTCGCCGCGCTGGCAAGGCAATCTGAAACAATACAAGCTGTTGTTTGACAGCAGCAACAATCTGTTTCTGGCGGATTCGCTGAATCAGAAAGTGGAAAATGACGTTACCGGTTTTGTGATTCCCGATGCCGTCAGCTTCTGGACCAACAAGCCCGCCGCCGATCCTGGCTTCTGGAGCTTTGCGCCGGACGGGTCGGGGGGAGCATTTGACATGCCTGACGGCGAGTTCGTCGAAAAAGGCGGCGCAGCGCAGAAATTGCGCCAGACCTTTGCGACCTCGCAGACTACCCGAAAAATGTACACCTGCATGTCGTGCACCACGACGTTGGAGAATTTCGACAACGCCAATGCGGGGATTACCGACGCGGCGTTGGGCGGTGGGTTGTCAGCGTCCGTCACCTCGCTGACCCGCGTAGGCAACGTGGCCACCGCAACAACCGCCGCTGCGCACGGATTTACCGACGGGCAGAATGTGGTGATCTCCGGTGCAACCCAGCCGGAATACAACGGCACGTTTTCGCTGGGATTGATTAACGCGACCTCTTTCTTCATTACCGTTGCAGAAACCCCGCTGACACCGGCTTCCGGCTTGATCAATGTTGCCTTGCCGGGGGCTCCCATAAACGTGCTTTCGATTACCCGTGTGGGCAGTATTGCCACGGTCACGACTGCTGCCGCGCACGGCTTTACCAATGGACAAATGGTCAGCATGACCGGTGCCACCCAGGCGGAATACAACGGAACCTATGCCATTACGCTGCTAACGGCCACAACCTTTTCGTATGCAGTGGTTGTCGGGCCAACAAGCCCCGCTGTGCTCGGCGCGTCGCCGGCGGCCAAAGTCGGCGTGACCACGACCGTGATTTCAACCTTGACACGTAGTGGCACCACCGCGCTGGTTCGGTTGAGCGCCAATACGCCGGCAGCATTCATCGTCGGCGCCGCGGTCACCATCAGTGGCGTCACGACGGCGGGCTACAACGGCGCATACGTGATCACAGGCCTAGGTGCCGCATGCGCCGGTGCGGGCAGCCCGGTCGGGCGATATTTCTGCTTTACGATGGTCGAGACTCCTGCGTCGCCCGCGACCGGAATCATCCAGGCCGATGGCGGCGGCTCTACCAAGGCGGTGACCTCGATCACCCGGGTCGGTACGCTCGCGACGGCGACAACGTCGGTCAATCACGGCCTTACCGGCACATTTTCAGCGACGCTCTCTGGTGCCAACGAAGCCGGATACAACGGCACCAAGATGGTCACGGTCACGGCGGCCGACAAATTTACATTCACGGTCACGGTCGGACCTGTCACACCGGCAACCGGAACCATGGTGGCCACGAGCGCAGCGTTTGACAAGACGACCTTGGTCAACTGGATGCGAGGTGCGGATAATTACGAAGACGAGAACGGCAATGGTGTTTCAACCGACGTGCGTTCCTCAATTCACGGCGACGTGCTGCATTCGCGCCCCCTCGTTATTAATTACTTCACGGGCAGTGCCGACGACGTGGTCGTGTATTACGGCTCCAACGACGGCGCATTTCATGCCGTATCGGGTAACAAGAGCGGGGCTGCCTCCGATGGGCAGGAAATATGGTCGTTCGTTGCAAAAGAATTCCTGCCAAAACTCGGCCGATTGATCACCCAGGATCCCTCCTACGGTACCGTCGCGCCGTTCACGCCGCGCAGCTATTTCTTCGACGGCCCCATCGGCTTTTACACCGAAGACGCCAACAAAGACGGAGTACTTGAGAGGGCCTACATTTATCCGACAATGCGGCGCGGTGGACGCTATATTTACGCGTTCAATGTTACCAACAAGACAACCCCGGTGTTGATGTGGAAGAAGGGCTGCCCCAATCCGACGGGCTCAACGGGATGCGATAGCGGATATGGAAATCTTGGACAAACGTGGTCGCAACCGACATCGGCGAAAGTCCCAGGGAATGCGAATCCTGTGCTGATTTTCGGCGGTGGCTATAGCACCGCCGCGGATGACGTCGAACCCCAGGTTGCGGCGACCATTGGCAATCGCATATATGTTGTCGATGCAGTGACCGGAGACGTATTGCGCGAATTCGGTGCGGCAAATACCGCCGGCAACCTCGATCGACTGATTTCCAATAGCGTGGTTGCCGATATCTACCCGGTGGACGCGAACGCGGATGGAACTACCGATTGGGTCTACGCGGCGGATTCTGGCGGGAATGTCTGGCGCGTGGATGTGTCGGACCCCGACAAAAACAAATGGAAAATTTGGCAAATTGCGTCCGTCGGCGGGACTGGCATCGATGCGCGCAAATTTCTGTTCGCGCCGAGCGTGGTGCGCGGCAAAGACAAGAACGGCGAGTTTTACGCCATCATCATCGGTAGCGGCGACCGTGAAAAACCAACAGACACTTACGCTGCGTACAACGTGAAAAATCGCGTGTATATGTTCAAGGATCGCTCGATCGGACTGGACGGCAGCGCGCTTGGGGGGCTGGCGGTGATCAAGGACCCGAATCAGGACACGAGTTCACCGAAAATGCTCTACGACATCTTGACAGGCGAAGCCACTAACGGCACCAATTATGCGACGACTGACGCTAGCAAGATCGCAGACGCGCGCGGCTGGGTGTTAAGGTTGGAAAATACAGGTGAAAAAGTGGTCGGTACCGCAACCACCGCGGCAGGCTTTACCGCGATCAATACGCATACGCCGCGCAACAATCTTGATACCGAATGCAACAATTTGGGTGATGCACGTTCGTACTTCATCAACTACGTTAGTGGCGAGCCGCCGAAAGGTGAGGAGCGCAGCACCGTTTTGACCGGTGGCGGCTTCATCCCATCGCCCGTGTTTGTCGTGGTCGACACAACCACGGTAGGCGGTACCACGTTGAAGCCGGGTGCGGGCATCCTCCTTGGCACGCGCGTCAAGAACCCGGGCGGCAGCACATTCGACGCCCGTTACCGGACCTACTGGTACGAAGTGAAGGACGAGTGATCGAAGCTGGAACTCAAGTGCATTAAAAAAACGGGGCCGCAAATGCGGCCCCGTTTTTTTTCAGTCTGTTCAACGAATGCGCTGTCGTTCGCCGAAAGAATCGTGGCGGACGGCGCGGATGAGGCGGGCTTTTCTCGCGTACGCCTTTACTGCTTCACGCGGCTCAATCCGGAAGGCAGCGGAAAGGTGATGTTCTCCGTAATGCCATCCAATTCCCGCACGCTCGCAGCGCCCAGCGCCTTCAAATGGGTGATGACATCGCGCACCAATACTTCTGGCGCGGAGGCGCCAGAGGTGACGCCGATACGCTTTTTTCCTTTGACCCAGGCCAATTGAATCTCCTCGGCGCTATCCACTTGATGGGTCTCGCACCCGAGCAAATTGGCCAACTCGCGGAGCCGGTTGGTGTTTGAACTGGTGCGCGAACCCACGACGATGACCAAGTCCACCTGCGGCGCCATGAATTTGACCGCGTCCTGTCGATTCTGGGTTGCGTAGCAAATGTCGTCCTGCTTTGGCCCGACAATCTGTGGAAATTTCTTCTTTAAGGCGTCGATGACAATCTGACAATCGTCCACAGAGAGAGTGGTTTGCGAGACGTAGGTCAATCTCGTCCCCTCGGGAATATTCAGTTTCGCGACATCTTCCGCAGTTTCCACCAAGTACATGCCAGATTCTGACTGCCCCATTGTGCCTTCAACTTCGGGATGGCCATCGTGACCAATCATGACAATTTCGAATCCTTCGCTGCGGCGCTTTATTACCTCAACGTGAACTTTTTTCACGAGCGGACACGTTGCATCAAACACGCTGAAACCGCGTTTGGCTGCTTCGATGCGAACGGCTTTCGAAACGCCGTGCGCGCTAAACACCAGTGTCGCACCGGGCGGTACATCGGCCAAATCCTCGATGAAAATCGCGCCTTTCGCGCGCAAATCGTCGACGACGAACTTGTTATGAACGATTTCGTGGCGCACGTAAATCGGCGCGCCGCGCAGCTTCAACGCGCGCTCCACGATTTCGATCGCTCGATCGACGCCCGCGCAAAAGCCGCGTGGGTTGGCAAGCAGAATGTCGGATTCAATCATTTCGCGAGGCTTCAAACATAAGGTTGGTTCGGAGGTAAAACCCCAGCGCTGGCGAGGCCATCAGACCCACAATGCCTGAAACACCGCACCAATGCTAGTCTTTGACTACACATAAAGGAAAAAGGGCAATACTTCACTTCGCTTCCTGTTCCGCTGCGGGCTTGCGAAACGAATCGAAAATCAGCAGCCCCGCGCCAATGCATATGCTCGAATCGGCGACGTTGAATGCGGGCCAGTAGTAGTCGGCAACATGCCACTGAATGAAGTCCACGACATGGCCGTAAGCCACCCGGTCATACAAATTGCCAAACGCACCGCCAATTACCAGCGCCAATGCAATCGACAACAGGCGATTGTCCCGGTTGTTACGCAACATCCAAATCAGCACCGACGAGATTGCGAGCGTCAAGATGATGAAAAACCCTCGCTGCCATCCCCCCGCGTCTGCGAGAAAACTGAACGCCGCTCCTTTGTTGTAGGCCAGTACCAAATTGAACCAGGAAAAAATGTACTTCGATTCACCGTATTGGAAGCTGGCGGTGATGGCGAATTTGGTCGCCTGATCGAGTATGACCACGGCGACGCTGATCCAGAGCCATTGAAGCCAGCGATGGTTTGAATTTCCGCTATGCATAAAAACGACTTTCACCTGCGCCGAAAAGATTGCTCACGCAACGCGCGCAAATCGTCGAGTGTTCGGTGTTTGAGCCCACGTCCGCGCGGTAATGCCAGCAGCGTTCGCACTTTGGATGCGGGCTCGGGGTTACCACGATCACATTTAAACCCTCGTCGGTTTCTTCACTCACGGTTGCGGCAGAGGTGATCAACACAAAACGCAAATCGTCTTTCAACGACTTCAACAGTGCTTTGTTTTTCAAACCGACCGTTGCAGATACTTCCGCCTGCAACGAAGAACCGATCAATCCCGCCGCACGTCTTTCTTCGATTTGCTTCATCACGTCGCCGCGAACGGCGCGAATGACGGACCACCGCGCAACCAGTTCGTCCGCGTTGGTCAATTCAGGCAGAAGGTAGTATTGATGCAAGAACACACTATCGTCGTCGTTCTTTTGTACCACGGCCCAAATCTCCTCCGCTGTAAACGACAACACCGGCGCGATCAACCGTGTCAATGTCTGCAAAATGTGATGCAGGGCTGTCTGCGCGGCGCGGCGCGGGATCGATGTTGCTTGTGCCGTGTACAGCCGATCCTTGAGAATATCGAGATAGAACCCGCCCAAATCCTCCGAGCAAAAATTCTGAATCGCCTGCATCGCCGGCTGGAACTCGAACTTCGCGTAGTGCGCTAACACTTTTTTCTGCAGTTCGGCGGTCAAGACCAGTGCGTAGCGGTCGATCTCCATCCATTCGCTCACGGGCAACGCATTATTGTGAGCATCAAAATCGGCCGTATTGGCGAGTAGAAAACGCAGCGTATTGCGGATACGTCGATAGCTCTCCACCACCCGTTTCAGGATTTCGTCCGAGATCGATTGCTCCCCCGAGTAGTCGGAGAGTCCGGTCCACAATCGCAAAATTTCAGCTCCCAGCGAATCCGAAATTTTCTGCGGGGCGACCACGTTCCCCAGCGATTTCGACATCTTGCGGCCCTGCCCATCGACGGTGAAACCGTGCGTCAACAAGTTCTTGTACGGCGCTCGGCCATTAGTTGCGCAGGACACCAACAGCGATGAATGGAACCAGCCACGGTGCTGATCTGAGCCTTCCAGATACATATCGGCCTGTGCGGGTTTGCCATCGGTATTCGGCACGGCGAGAGAAGGCGTGGTCGCCAACACCGTATTGAATGTGGCACCCGAATCGAGCCAGACATCGAGCGTGTCATTGCTTTTGTCGTAGTCCTTTGCGTCGGCACCTAGAAATTCTTCGGCAGTAATACGCTGCCACACTTCGATGCCTTCTTTTTCCACGCGGTCGGCGACTTGGCCCAGCAACTCAAGGGTTCGCGGATGCGGCTGCTGCGTTTCCTTGTGCAGGAACAACGGAATCGGTGTGCCCCATTTGCGTTGCCGCGAAATGCACCAGTCGGGCCGATTCCTGATCATGCCGTGCAGGCGTGCCTTGCCCCAATCCGGAAAAAATGCCGTCGCATTGATCGCGGCCAACGCCAGCTCGCGCAGGGTTTTGTCGTCACCCTTGCCTTGGATATCCATGCCGATAAACCACTGCGAGGTTGCACGGAAAACGGTGGGCGTCTTGTGCCGCCAGCAATGCGGGTAAGGGTGTTGATACTTCGGGTTTTGATGAAACAGGCAACCTGCCGCGTCGATTGTTTTGACGATTTCGGGCTGTGCCTTCCAGATATTGAGGCCGCCGAACAGTGGAAGTGAGGCCGCATATTGTCCATTGCCCATGACGGGGTTGAGGATCTCATCGTTGCTCATGCCATTGCGCTTGCAGGTCGCAAAGTCGTCAACGCCATAGGCGGGTGAAGAGTGTACGACGCCGGTGCCGGCATCCAGGGTCACGTAGTCAGCGAGATACATTGGCGAGGCGCGGTCATAGAACGGATGCCGAAATTCAATTTTCTCCAACGCCTGACCCTTGGCGGTGGCAATGATTTTTCCTGTCATGCCATAGGTCGTCATGCATGCGCCGACACGTTCGGAGGCGAGCACCAGCAGACCACGCGACGTTTCCACCAGCGCATACTCAAATTCCGGATGAACGTTCAGGGCCTGATTGGCCGGAATCGTCCACGGTGTTGTGGTCCAGATCACGGCATATATCGGACCTACGGGCAATGTTTCAATGCCAAATGCCTTCGCCAGTTTCGCCCGCGCACTCTCAACAATTGGAAAACCCACGTCAATTGTGATCGACGTTTTTTCCTCATACTCCACTTCCGCTTCCGCGAGCGCGGATTGGCAATCGAAGCACCAATTCACCGGCTTCAATCCGCGATACACAAAGCTGCGTTCAAACAACGTGCCAAGGGTGCGAATTTCTGCTGCCTCGGTAGCGAAATTCATCGTCATGTAAGGATGATCCCAATCGCCCATTACGCCGAGGCGCATGAAATCCGCCATCTGCAATTCGATTTGCGATTCAGCATGTGCTCTCGCGAGCGTCATGAGTTTTTCCGTCGGCAAATTCTTGCCATGCTGCTTTTCGACAAAAATTTCGATCGGCATGCCGTGGCAATCCCAGCCGGGAACGTAGGCCGCATCAAAGCCGGCCATCTGCTTTGATTTGACGACGATGTCCTTCAGAATTTTGTTGACGGCGTGGCCGATGTGGATCGCTGCATTCGCATACGGCGGGCCGTCGTGCAGGATGAATTTCGGTCGACCCTTCGAGGCCTCACGAATTTTGTCGTAGAGCTTTCGCTGACGCCACTGCGCGACCCAAAGCGGTTCGCGTTTCGCAAGATCGCCACGCATGGGGAACGGCGTATCGGGCAAATTCAGCGTTTTCTTGTAGTCAGTTTTTTGGTCCATCATCCGTCATCCGCAATATGGTTTTCGCTCTTCTCGCGTCATCATGCATTTGCACGACGAGCGCATCGAGGCTCGCAAACTTCAGTTCATCGCGGAGTTTTTCGATGAAGGCGACTTCCAGCCGTTGGCCGTAAAGGTCACCTGAGAAATCGAAGAGGAAGACTTCCAAATGGTGGCGGTTTTCAGATGAAACCACCGGATTGGTACCAAGATTGGCGACCCCATTGAGGATCAATCCAGACTTGCCCGCCACTCCCTCGAGCCCGCGAGTTACTAGTCGGCATTTTACCGCATACACGCCCCCCAGCGCGGGCTTTCGCCGGCGTGCCGATTCGCCCAGTGAAATGTTGGCGGTTGGAAAACCCAGCGTACGCCCAAGTCTTTTGCCATGCACCACGCGGCCGACAATTTTGTATGGCGCACCCAGCATGTGCCGCGCAGAATCGACATCGCCGCGCGCTAAAACTTCGCGCACTTCGGTGGATGAAACCCGAACCTGATTTGCGATAATGTCATTCATGGTTTCCACCTGAAAACCATGCGATATCCCCGCTTCGCGTAGGTTTGCGACATCGCCGCTGCGTTTGGCACCAAACCGGAAATCATCACCGACGATGAGCCAGCGGACGTTCATGCGCGTCAATGCGTCGATGAATTGCCCGGGCGATTGTGCCGCGAACGCGGCATCAAATCGTGGAATGAATGCGCGCTCGATACCGGCTGAAAAAAATGCGGCCAATTTTTCAGTGACACTCATGAGCCGTGCCGGCGCCAAGCCGGTTTCATTTCTCAATCGTGCAAAAAATTCGCGCGGCAGTGGCTCGAAACTCATCGCCGCTGGCATGAGGTTGTTTTTTCGCGCCGCAACAACCGTTGCCGCGAGGATTGCCTGATGGCCCAAATGAACACCGTCGAAGTTGCCGATTGCCAGCGCCAATGGCCGAGTCCCGACGACAAGCGTGCGATGCAAGCAGAACCCGTTCACGATTGGCCGCTTTTCAGAAAATCGCGAGACCGTAGCCCCATTGCCCACAAAGAAGCGAAATAGACCGCGGCACCAAGCCCAATGACCCAAGTGAGCCGAATGCATTTGGCTACCGTGCCGAGGGCAAGCCAATCGCGTTCCGCGCCCGCCAACCACCACAACGCGCCGCCCATCAGGTAAAGCGCCACCAGCAACTTGAGCAAGTAGGCCAGCCAGCCGGGTTCAGGTAGGTAGATACCTTGGCGGCCCATGAAATGAAACAGCAACCACGCATTCACACAGGCACCCAGGCCGATCGATAGTGCCAGCCCCGCATGCGCGAACAGCGGCACGAAGACAATATTGAATAACTGCGTCACCGCGAGTGTGAAGATGGCAATTTTTACCGGCGTTTTCACGTTTTGCCGCGCGTAGAAACCGGGTGCCAGTACCTTCACCAGAATGATGCCAGTGAGCCCGACCGAGTACGCGATAAGCGCTGTACGCGACATCAGTACATCGTTGGCAGTGAAATGCCCGTGTTGCAAAAGCGTTGAAATCAGCGGTGTCGCAAGTAGCGCCAGGCCCAGTGCCGCTGGAAATGTCAAGAGAAGCGTTACGCGTAGACCCCAATCGAGCAATCGCGAAAATTCGCGCGGATTAACCGCTGCGTGGCTGCGCACCAAAGAGGGCAGTAACACCGTACCTAACGCCACGCCAAGCAAGGCAGAGGGAAACTCCATCAAACGATCTGCCGCCGTCAACCATGCAACGGAGCCATCTTGCAAGAATGATGCGATTTGCGTATTGAGCAACAGCGAAATCTGCGCGACCGATACGCCCAAAATCGCGGGTGCCATTAATTTCAAAATGCGCACCACGCCTTCATCCGTGCGAAACCGCCACGCAGCAAGGGAAATTCGCGGCAGCATGCCGATCCGGCGCAGTGCCGGGATCTGGAAAGCCGCTTGTACAACGCCACCGATCAACGTGCCGATGGCCAACGCCAATATGGGGGGATTGACATGCGGTGCGATCCAGACGGCGGCCGCAATCACCGAAAGATTCAACAACACCGGTGTGAACGCCGGCGTTTTGAATGCGCTGTAACTATTGAGAATGCCTGCCGATAACGCGATGAGTGAAATGAAAAAGATGTACGGAAAGGTAATCCTTACCATTTGCGTCGTTAACTCGAATTTGCCCGCGTCGCCCGAGAAACCGGAGGCGGTCAGGTAAACCAGCAATGGCGCGGCAACGACGCCGATGACGGTGACCACAAACAAAACGATCGCGAGCAGGCTGGCAACGTGATCGGCAAGCTGTTTGACCTCGGCGTCATTGCCGCGCGCTTTGAAATCCGCGAATACCGGCACGAACGCTTGTGAAAACGCGCCTTCGGCGAACAAACGCCGGAGCAGGTTGGGGATACGCCAAGCGACTTGAAACGCATCCATCGCGGCCCCGGCACCGAACAGGCTGAAACCGATAATTTCGCGCGCGAGTCCGGTCACGCGCGACAGCAAGGTCATCGCGGAGACGGAAGCGGCGGCTTTGAGCAAATTCATGACGGGTCTGCGGCGGTGGCGGTGAGTGGCTAGGTGGCTAAGCGCCAAAAATGCCTGCAAAATCAGCGGGTTTGCATTTTTATTGCGGTGCGCTATAATACAAGGCTTCGCGCAAAATTCATTGCAAGAATCTGGAAAAATCATGGCAAATACCAAACAAGCAGCTAAACGCGCCCGTCAAGCAGTCAAGCAGCGCGCGCATAACATGTCGCAGCGCACCGAATTGCGCACGGCCATCAAGAAAGTCGCCGCTGCGGTCGTCGCCGGTGACAAGGCCAAGGCCGAAGCCGTATTCAAGTCTTCAACGTCCACGATCGATTCGATCGCCGACAAGAATATCATTCACAAAAACAAGGCTGCTCGTCACAAGAGCCGTCTTTCCGCTGCGATCAAAGCAATCGGCTCCAAAGGCCAGACCGCCGCGCAAGCGTAAGTCACCCGTACATGCTCTAGAGGGTAACGCAAGTTGCCTGCCTACGACATACCGCCAATCGAGTCCCGGTGTCCGGGGCGTGATCGAAAGATCAAGTTTGGCGGTTTTCTTTTGGTCTTGCGCCGCGTGGTTTTCTTAACCCGACGCCGCAATTTTCTCCAGTGCGCTTCCGGGCACCGGGCAATAGTCCTCTGATGCCGGTTGCGAAGGATCGATGACCACCAGCTCGTTGTCCTTTGCGAAGTCGAGCAAAAATCGATGCGCACGTGGCTCGATATCGATCAATGTGAGCGCCACCACCACGCAGCGTACGCCATCAAGCAACACCGGCTGCACATAAGGCGAATAGCGCATTTGATGGTCGCCGCCAAAAGTTGACATGATGCCGCAAAGCCGTTCTGCCCAATCGCTGGGCCGGAACGCGCGTCCGCTTACCGTCATTCCCTGAATGACAATACGCAGCGGTGGTGATAGGTTGGTGGGCGGTGGGACTAGGCGCATCGAGCGAAGAAATTGTTGTGTTGAGAGTGCCCACGCATGGGCCGGGAATTCGGCCCATCGTCGTCGAATCCAGTGCGCGAAAGACTGAAAACTCATTGCTGACGAGGCTGAAATTATATCGAGTCACCCACCGGGTAAGTTGTAAATTTGCCCGGTTTTCGTTCATTATGTCGTGGCGAAATCACTGAATGTTCATCTCAGCGCCAATTGACGATTGATTTCCCGCATGATTTTCGCGTGCAAGCCATGTTGCACCGCAAGGTCGTTTGCCCTATATTTCTACTCATAGACATGATGCGGCGGCCCCCGACGACCATTTCGGGCCGCCGTTGTCATTTGTAGCCTTCGGCGCATCGGAATGGACGCGAACATGCAATCCCCACATCAAATGAATACCTACAAACCGGCACCGGTTTCGTTTACGCACGGCGAAGGCGCGTGGCTCTACACCACCGATGGCCGCAAGTTGCTGGACGCACTCGCCGGTATCGCGGTGTCCGGTTTGGGTCATGCACATCCAAAACTCGTTAAAGCCATCGCCGAGCAAGCGGGAAAAATCATTCACACGTCCAATTTGGTCAATATTCCCGAGCAAGCTGCACTCGCCGATAAACTTTGCGCGCTCGCGGAAATGGATAACGTGTTCTTCGCCAATTCCGGCGCCGAAGCCAACGAATGCGCAATCAAGCTTGCGCGCTTCTACGGCCATCAACGCGGTATCGCCAACCCGCAAATCATCGTCATGGAACGTGCCTGGCATGGCCGTACCCTCGCCACCTTGGCCGCGACCGGATCGCGCAAAGCGCAGGCGGGATTCGAGCCGCTTGTGACCGGCTTTATCCGTGTGCCGTACAACGATTTCGAGGCGATTCGCGCCATCGCCCAGCACAACAAGGATGTCGTGGCGGTATTGACGGAAGTGGTGCAAGGCGAGGGCGGCGTCGTCTCCGCGCGCGCGGATTATCTGCGCGCACTGCGAGAACTCTCCACGCAGAAACAGTGGCTCTTGATGATCGACGAAGTGCAATCCGGCATCGGCCGCACCGGAAAGTGGTTTGCGCATCAATGGGCAGGTATCACGCCCGATGTGATGCCGCTCGCGAAGGGACTAGGGTCGGGAGTGCCGATCGGTGCCTGCCTCGCAAAAGGTGTTGCCGCCGGTCTTTTCAAACCGGGCAACCACGGCACCACGTTTGGCGGTGGACCGCTGGTGTCGGTAGCAGCATTGCGCACGCTGGAAATCATGGAAGAAGAAAATCTTCTTGCGAATGCGGTCAAGATGGGCGAGATCATGAAGGGCGACTTTCAAAAGGCACTCGCGGGTGTCGTCGGCGTGAAAGAAATTCGTGGCATGGGATTGATGATGGGCATCGAGCTTGATCGTCCCTGTAGTGATATTGTCAACATGGCGCTCGATACCGGCCTCTTTACCAACGTGACGCAGGACAGCGTTATTCGTCTGTTACCTCCGCTGATCATCAATGAAAGCGAAGCACGCGAAATTGTGGCGCGACTCGTGCCGGCAATCAAAGCATTCTTGTTGCACGCCAACAAGGCGGCAGCGTAGTTTTGAGCAACCCATGAGACACTTTTTACAATTCAAGGATTTCTCCCGCGACGAGCATGAGCATTTGTTCGCGCGAGCGAAAATTCTCAAGCATCGATTCAAGAATTACGTGCCCTATCAACCGCTCACGGATCGCATGCTGGCGATGGTGTTCGAGAAAAGCTCCACCCGTACTCGCGTGTCGTTCGAGGCGGGCATTTACCAACTCGGCGGTCAGGCGATCAATCTCGATTCACAATCCACGCAACTGGGCCGCGCGGAACCGATTGAAGACACCGCGCGCGTGATTTCGCGCATGGTCGATCTGGTGATGATCCGCACCTTCGAGCAGGAAAAAGTCGAGCGCTTCGCGGCGCATTCGCGCGTACCGGTGATCAATGGATTGACCAACGAATATCATCCCTGCCAGGTGCTTGCGGATATTTTCACGTTTGTGGAGCAGCGCGGATCGATCACGGGAAAAATAGTGGCGTGGATCGGTGACGCCAACAACATGAGTTATACGTGGCTTGATGCTGCGCGCGTGCTCGATTTCAAATTGCATGTGGCGACACCGGTGGGTTATGAAATGAAATCGCAGCGCGGCGAGGCATTGGATACCAAACATCTGGAGACATTTACCGACCCGATGGACGCGGCCAAGGGGGCACACATCGTCACCACGGATGTGTGGACGAGCATGGGCTTCGAAGCCGAGACGGTGGCGCGCAAAGCGGCATTCGCCGATTTCATCGTGGATGCGAAGATGATGGCGAACGCCGACCGCGACGCCTTGTTCATGCACTGCCTGCCCGCGCATCGCGGTGAGGAAGTCAGTGAAGAAGTACTGGAAGGGCCGCAAAGCGTGGTCTGGGAAGAGGCGGAAAACCGTTTGCATGCACAGAAGGCGCTGATGGAATTTTTGCTTCTTGGCCGCATCAATTCCTGATTTTCGACCGACATCATTTTAATTATCGCAATTGAAAGCATTTATGAGTGACGTAAAAAAAGTGGTACTGGCTTATTCGGGCGGCTTGGATACTTCGGTGATCCTCAAGTGGTTGCAGGATGTATATAAATGCGAAGTTGTGACCTTCACGGCGGATATCGGCCAAGGTGAAGAAGTCGAGCCCGCGCGCGCCAAAGCGCTGAAAATGGGCATCAAGAAATCAAATATTTTCATCGAGGATTTGCGCGAAGAATTCGTGCGCGACTATGTGTTCCCCATGTTTCGTGCCAACACGGTTTACGAGGGTGAATATTTGCTTGGCACCTCAATTGCCCGCCCGTTGATCGCGAAACAAATGATCGAGATCGCCCGCAAAACCGGTGCGGACGCGATCTCGCACGGCGCCACCGGCAAGGGCAACGATCAGGTACGTTTTGAAC
>JAYTUX010000319.1:0-5083 GCA_043744315.1 Betaproteobacteria bacterium
ACAAAACTCGGGCAGAAACCCTTCACGCAGGAAAAATCCTTGTTGCACGATGATTGGTCGATCGCGCGCTTGCGACCCAGTTCGGTTTCCAGCGGGACAATGGAAACGCAATTGGATTTCACGCCACAATCGCCGCAGCCTTCGCATACCAGTTCGTTGATGACAACGCGTTTTTGCGGATCGGGAAAACTGCCGCGCTTTCTGCGGCGGCGTTTTTCAGCGGCACAGGTTTGATCGTAAATCATCACGGTCGTACCATCGATTTCGCGCATCATGCGTTGCACTTGATCGAGTTCATCGCGATGGTAGACCGTCACGCCGGGCGCGAGCGCGGATTGGATTTCGCCAACGTAATATTTATCGGGTTCGTCGGTCACGATCACGACTTTTTTCACGCCTTCCGAATGCACCTGGTGGGTGATCATCGGCACACTGATCGGCCCATCGACGGGCTGGCCGCCCGTCATCGCCACCGCATCGTTGAAGAGAATCTTGTAGGTGATATTCACGCCGGCAGCAATCGCTGCGCGAATGGCAAGCAGGCCCGAATGATAATAGGTGCCATCGCCGAGATTGGCGAAGACGTGCTTCATATTCGTAAATGGTTGGATGCCCACCCACGGCACGCCCTCGCCGCCCATTTGCGTGAACGTCATCGTTACTTCCGGGCGAATCCACGTCGCCATGTAGTGGCAGCCGATGCCGGCCAGCGCTTTCGAGCCATCGGGAACTTTGGTGGAGGTGTTGTGCGGGCAACCCGAACAAAAGGTCGGAATGCGTGAAATTTTCGCGCGCGGACGTTCCAGCGCAGCTTCCTTGTCCTCGATGAATTTAAGGCGCGCTTCGACAATCTTGCTGGTGTAGAACTTGGCGATGCGTTTGGCGATCACGCGCGCGATCATCGCCGGCGTCAATTCACCGGCGGCGGGTAACAGCCACGCCGAGCGCGACATTT
Organism: Betaproteobacteria bacterium; assembly: GCA_043744315.1. GTDB lineage: Bacteria > Pseudomonadota > Gammaproteobacteria > Burkholderiales > Usitatibacteraceae > UKL13-2. The sequence goes on from JAYTUX010000319.1 coordinate 956, forward strand.
CCCATTCGCCGTGTTCATCGTACTTGCCGATGACACGCGGACGCACGTCGTCGCGCCAGTTGTAGAGCTGCTCTTTCATCTGGTATTCGATCAACTGGCGTTTTTCTTCGACGACCAGAATTTCTTCAAGCCCGAGTGAAAATTCACGCACCGCCGTCGGCTCCAGCGGCCAGGGCATGCCGACTTTCATCAAACGGATGCCGATTTCTGCGGCGTGGCGCTCGTCAATGCCCAAGTCTTCCAGTGCCTGCAACACGTCGAGATAACTCTTGCCCGAAGCGATGATACCGAGCCGGGGCTTATCGCAATTGATGGTGATCTTGTTCAACTTGTTCACGCGGCAATAGGCGAGCGCCGCATAAATTTTATCGTGCTGCAAACGTAATTCCTGCTCGAGCGGCGCATCCGGCCAGCGAATCGACACACCATTGGCGGGCATCGTGAAATCTTCCGGCAACAGAATCTTCGGCGAATCGATATCAATGTTGATCGAACCCGAGGCGTCCACCGTATCGGAGATGCATTTGAACGCCGTGTAGAGCCCCGAATAGCGGGACATGGCGATACCGTGCAAGCCGAGATCGATAATCTCCTGCACGCCGGTCGGATACAAGACCGGGATCATCGCGGCATCAAAAATATGCTCGGATTGGTGCGGCAAGGTGGAGGATTTGCACGCATGATCGTCGCCCGCGATCAGCAAAACGCCGCCGTGCTTCGACGTGCCCGCCGCGTTGGCATGCTTGAACACATCGCCCGAGCGATCCACGCCCGGCCCTTTGCCGTACCAGATGCCGAATACGCCGTCGTACCTGGCACCTTCAAACAATCCGACTTGCTGCGAACCCCACACTGCCGTCGCGGCCAATTCTTCGTTTACGCCGGGCGTGAAATGGATATGGTTTTCCTTGAGGAATTTTTTCGCCTTCCACAGTGCCTGATCATAGCCACCCAGGGGCGAACCGCGATAACCGGAAATGAATCCCGCCGTATTCAAGCCTGCCGCAAGATCGCGCTGACGCTGGATCATCGGCAGGCGCACCAACGCCTGCGTGCCGGTCATGTAGACACGGCCATGGGTCAGGAGGTATTTGTCGTCTAGGGAAATTGAATCGAATGGCGAGGGGTGCGCGCCAGGCGTGGCGGCGTTGGGAACTGCGGACATCGGGTACTCCTCAAAATTGTGTTCTGGGGGTGCGGGCACGGTTCATCAAATGATATGCCGTGCCGGACGCAATTTCTTTCAAGGATTGTGTCCTTGTCTGAAAGCGCGCGCAAGTTTAACGCAATTGAGGAGCGGGGAATCGCATTTGTCGGCAGGAGCCCAACGAAAGCCAGCGGACGCGAGGCGTAAAACTCAAGCAGCCACGCGTGTCTCCAGCACTTTGCGCTCCAAACCCCGCGCCAATGCTTGATTTTATCGATCAGACCTTCTCCACCTTCACCGCATTGTCCTTCGGCCGCCGATCAATCAATTTGTTCAGCGGATCGATCCCCGCCTTCGCCGGCAGCCGATCCACGACCACGGTGATCTCGCTTTCTTCTTTCTCGAACTTGCGCTTCTCCAGAAAGATCGGCACACCCTTCTCATCCAGCACACCCACATCGATCCAATCGGACAAAAGCGCATCCTCTTCTTTACCGAGCTTGTCGGCTTTGCGTTTCTTGGCGGTGATTTTCATTGTCACTTCAAATTTTCCGCCCGGCAATTCCTTGTAAGTTGCCTTGGTGGTGCGGTTGTCGTAGAGGATGATGTTCTCGAACATGTCGTCGATCACGTATTGCAGATGCGCGGGCGTCACGGCGCGGATATGCTTCAGGAACACCGTGGTGTTCGCATATGGCGGCCCCTTGTAGGCGCTTTCCTCGATCAGCGCTTTGAGCGCCAGATTGACCTTGTCCTCGCCGATGTAATCCTGCAAGGCGTACATCACCACGCTGCCCTTGTTGTAGTGAATGTAGGCCTGATTTTCGACGCGCGCGAGCGGCAGCTCTTTTTTCTGCTCGACCGCGCGCCCGCCCAGATAGCGATCCATTTCATAGGCGAGAAATTTCTGCATCTTCGCTTCACCGTATTTCTGCTTCATCACCATCAGCGCAGAATATTGTGCGAACGTTTCCGAGAGCATGGTGCCGCCCTGCACGTTGCCGCCCATCACCTGGTGCGCCCACCATTGATGCGCGGCCTCGTGCGCGGTGACGTAGTACGGATAATCGAGATCCTTTTCGTCGCCCTCGCGCACCCGTGCGATGAAGCCGATGCTTTCCGAAAACGGAATCGTGTTCGGGAACGCTTGGGCAAAACTCGCGTAGCGCGGAAATTCGAGAATGCGAAATTGCTTATGCTGATACGGCCCAAACGCGTTGCTGAAATATTCCAGTGAGGCTTTGGTCGCGGCAATCATCCGCTCGATGTTGTACTCGTGGCCCGGCTGGTAGTAGACCTCGATCGGCACCTCGCGCCATTTATCTTTCCTGATCGAATAGCGCGCCGATTGCCAGGCAAAAAAATGCAGGATCGGCACATCCATCTTGTAGCTAAAGTAACGCCGACCGCCTTCTTTCCATTCCTTTTGCAGGTAGCCGGGTGCCACGGCAATCTGATCTTCCTCGGTGCCTACGACGGTCTCGAAACTGATCCAGTCGGCATCGTCGCCCAAATAACTGCTCTTGAGGCCTTCAGCATCGTCGCGATCGCGCATCCGCTCCTTGGGCGGCAGACCGTGTTTCTTGCGATCCTGGTCGCGAGCAACTTCAAAATTTTCCTGATAGCCGATGGACGGCAAGATGCGGCCATTGATGAACGAGCCGTTGTAGACCACCTGCGTATTCGAGCCGCTGTTGGTGAAGCCGTGCGTGACGAGTTCCACATCGAAATTCAGCGTCATCTCGGCACCGGCGGCGATCGGCGTCTTGAGCCGGTAGTGCCGCACGCCGAGCTTCTTGTTGTCTTCCACCAGTTCGGCCGGCACATCAAATTCCATGCGATGCAAGGTCAAGTTGTTTTGCGGGAATGCCAGCCTGACTTGCGTGACTGGCGTGTCATTCTTGTTTTTCATACGGAAATGCCCGACCATTCGCACCCGTTGTTCACTTGGATACAAATCAGTTTTGACGCTGACTGCAGTCACGCGCGGCTGCGGTATTGTGGCTGTCGATTTGTATTTCTTCTCGTAATCTACCTGCCGCTGCTGGCCGTCTTGGGCGGTCTCATATTCATTCAATACGTTGGTGTTGTAGAAAATGAATCCGCCGATTCCGGCGAACGCGATCAATGCCGCCGCCGAGGCGGCAACCACGCCTCCCTGGAATCGGCCGTGCGCCATCACACCGCGCTCGCGCCAACCGCTGACGGTTCCACGCGTCCACATCAAGTAAGCGCCAATTACCAGCAACACGGCTGCCGCGATCCAATAAGCCTGAAACGCGAAAATGCGCGGCAGAAAGTGACCATAGCCGTTCATGTCGGAGTAGGTCGCGCCGGGAATTGCGCCGTACTTGTAGAGGTTGTGTTCAAAGCCGAGCGGTGTAGAAAATTCGACCGCGATGTAATACACGATCATCACAAAGTGGCCGAGATATTTCTGGTTGACCACACTGTGAATCGCAATCGCGAGCGCGCACAGCAACCAGTATTCAATCAGTTGCAGGCCCAGCAGTTCCTTGATGTACAGGCCAATCTCGAAATGAGTGTAGCCCTTGAAAACCTGAATCGTCATGCCGCAAAGTATGAGAAAACTTTGCAGCAGCAACGGCACCAGCATCAATGCCAGTAACTTTGCAAGCATCGGCAGCCAGGTCGGCGTCGGGGTTGCGTCAAGAATTTGATCGAGTCTGTTATCGCGCTCGCGCCAGACCAATTCGCCCGCGTAGAAGGCGATGATGATGAGCATGAACAATGCGAAGGTGCCACTCAGCAAACCCGTCATCTGATATGTGACTGGCCAGGTGTTGGTGCCGAAGCGCCCGCCAAGCGTGGTGCTGCCAAAAATCAGAAACAGAATGCCCGCGAATACCAGCACGCCGAAGTAAATATTCTTGACTGTCTCGCGAAAATTAAGCCAGACCATGTGCGGCAGCATACGCAGACCGACGGGCCGGATATCGGCGGGTGCAACCGGCCTGACC
>JAYTUX010000320.1:0-67558 GCA_043744315.1 Betaproteobacteria bacterium
CGGCAGGCCTTCCTTCTCCTTCGTCGCCAGCTCGGCCTCGGTGGTACCGCCCTTGACGCAAGCCTCGATGAAGGCCGCCAGGGTCGGGTTCGATTTGGCCGCGTGGGTGGCCAGCGGGTGCTCGGGCGCGACGGCGCAGAACGTGACGCCCATGATGGTGTCGGCGCGCGTGGTGAAGACGTACATCCGCCCGTCACCGATCAGCTGGCCTTCGAAATCGCGGATGCCGTGCGTGAACGCGAAGCGCACCCCTTCGCTCTTGCCGATCCAGTTCTCCTGCATCAGCTTGACCCGCTCCGGCCAGCCCGGCAGCCGGTTCTGGACATGGTCCAGCAGTTCCTCGGCGTAGTCCGTGATCTTGAGGTAGTAGCCCGGAATCTCGCGCTTCTCGACGATCGCCCCGCTGCGCCAGCCGCGGCCGTTCTCGACCTGCTCGTTGGCCAGCACGGTCTGGTCGACCGGGTCCCAGTTGACGATCTGGGTCTTGCGGTAGGCGATGCCTTTTTCCAGCATCTTCAGGAAGAACCACTGGTTCCACTTGTAGTACGAGGGGTCGCAGGTGGCGACCTCGCGTGTCCAGTCGATCGCCATGCCCAGCGGCTGCATCTGCGCCTTCATGTCGGCGATGTTCTGGCGTGTCCAGGCGGCGGGCGGCACGTTGTTGTCGATGGCCGCGTTCTCGGCCGGCAGGCCGAAGGCGTCCCAGCCCATTGGCATCAGGACGTTGTAACCCTTCATGCGTAAGTAACGCAGCATCACGTCGTTGATGGTGTAATTGCGTACGTGCCCCATGTGCAGCTTGCCTGAGGGGTAGGGCAGCATCGAGCACGCGTAAAATTTTGGTTTTGGTTTGCCGTGCGGATCCAGCGCGTCCTCGTCAACACGGTAGGCGTCGGCGCGCGTCCACTCGGATTGTGTGGCGGCTTCAATTAGTTTTGGGTGGTACTGGGAATCCATTGGAATTTGGGTCGGCGGAGTGATTGATTTCACTGACTTTCGCCGATGTTTGTGTAATGCTGAATTATACAGGCGGGGTATCGCGCGTCCTCTAGTTCTCGACGGCGGCACGTTCGTCAAATGCGTCAACATCCAGCGAGTAAAAGTCTGCGTATGACTCAACGGTCGAAAATTAATATGGAGTATGGAGAATGAAGAAATGGATTTATGCGCTGGGGTTTTCCCTGGGAGCTTGTTTTGCCAACGCAGTTCTGGCGGCCTCCGTGGGCGCAATTGAGGCCGTACAATTGCCCGCGTGGCTGGATCGCGGAGGGCTCACGGTGCCGGTGTCACCTGGCATTGCATTGCAGGCGGGCGACACGTTACGCACCGGCATTGGTGCCCGACTTTTGTTGAAGCTGGAGGAGGGCAGCCTCGTGAAGCTCGGCGAAAACACAAAATTTGTGATTGAAGGTGCGCAGCCTAAAGGCGGTGTATTCGATGCGGCGTTAAGTGTCGTGACCGGCGCGTTTCGCTTCACCACTCAGGCGTTCGCGAAGGGCACCAAGCGCGATGTGAAAATTCGCGTTGGACAAAATGCGACCATTGGCATTCGCGGCACCGACCTGTGGGGGCGCGGTCGTGAGGACAAAGATATCGTTTGCCTGATCGAAGGCAAAATTGACATCACCGGCAACGACAACAAAGCGATAACACTTGATACGCCGTTGCAATTGTTTCAATCCACGCGTAGCGCCCCGCCGGAGCCGCTGACATCGCTGCCGCGCGCGCAACTCGAGGTATTCGCGGCTGAGACTGAGATTGAATTCGGCAAAGGCGCCACTGCAAAAGGCAACAGAAAAGTCATCGTTGCGGGATTCGCGACGCGTGATGAAGCACGGCAAGCCATGCGCGCACTGCGTACGAACGGCTATCCGGCCGAAATCGCGCCGGATAATACGGTGATGATCGACAAAATGGAAAGCGAGCTTTCCGCACGTCAATTGGCGGCGCAACTGAAGGCCGGTTCCGGGTTCAAGGAAGTGCGCGTTCAGTAATAAATGTACAGAAGCCAATGGGTGCCGGGCGAACGGTTTAGATATTCAAGGCTCGCAATGGAGCAATGAAGCGAGCCTCTATAATGTGGCGATCAAACCTGATCGCCCCGCATGAATGCACCGGAACCACATCCACAGCCGTTATTGCCGCATCCGCGTCTGCTCGACAATCTTAATCCCGAACAACTGAAAGCCGTGACACTGGGGCGCGAAAGCGCGCTGGTGCTGGCTGGGGCGGGTAGCGGCAAAACTCGCGTGTTGACGACTCGCATCGCGCTCTTGATTCAGACCGGTCAAGTGAGCCCTGCCGGCGTGCTCGCGGTCACGTTCACCAACAAAGCCGCCAAGGAAATGCTCGCACGCTTGTCTGCGATGATGCCGATCAACACGCGCGGCATGTGGATCGGCACCTTTCACGGCCTGTGCAATCGCCTGCTACGCGCGCACCACCGCGACGCCAATTTGCCGCAGACTTTTCAGATACTCGATTCGGCAGATCAGCAATCGGCCGTCAAGCGTTTGCTGAAGACGCTCAACGTCGACGAAGAAAAATACAAGCCGCGCGAGATGTGCTGGTTTTTCAATGGCTGCAAGGAGCAGGGATTGCGTGCGGGTGCGGTGGAGGCGCAAGATGAATTCACGCGCCGCCAGGTCGAGCTCTATCTCGCTTATGACGAACAATGCCAGCGCGAAGGCGTGGTCGATTTCGCCGAATTGCTGTTGCGGTGTTTTGAGTTGCTCTCCAAAAATCCGCTGTTATTGGAGCACTATCGCGAGCGCTTCAAGTTCATTCTGGTCGATGAATTCCAGGACACGAACCAATTGCAATACCGCTGGATTCGGCTGCTCGGCGGCGGTGGCGCGGCGATGTTCGCGGTGGGTGACGACGACCAATCGATCTATAAATTTCGCGGCGCCGAAGTCGGCAACATGCGCGATTTCCAGCGCGACTATGCCCGTGGAAACGTGATCAAGCTCGAACAGAATTATCGTTCGCAAGGCAATATCCTCGACGCCGCCAACGCGGTGATCCAGCAAAACAAGGAACGCCTCGGCAAAAATTTGTGGACCGAGGCGGGCAAGGGCGAACCGGTGCGCATTTACCCCGCCGCGTCGGACAACGACGAAGCCGGATTCATCATCGATGAAGTCAAGGCGCTGAACCGTGCCGGTGCGGACTTGAGCAGCATGGCGCTCTTGTATCGCTCCAACGCGCAATCGCGGGTGCTGGAACACGCGCTGTTCCGCGCGGGCGTTGCCTACAAGGTTTATGGCGGCTTGCGTTTTTTCGAGCGTCAGGAAATCAAGCATGCGCTCGCGTATTTGCGTGTCGCAGCCAACCCCGACGACGATGGCGCGTTTTCGCGGGTGATTAATTTTCCACCGCGCGGCATTGGCGCGCGCTCGATCGAGCAGGTTCAGGAATTGGCGCGGCGCAATAATCTTTCGATGTACGCGGCGGCGTCATCAGGCATCGCCAAGGGCGAAATCAGTGGCCGCGCGGCATCGATGATCGGCGCGTTTCTGAAAATTGCCGACTCCTTGAAGGCCTCTTCGACAGTCGTTGCCTTGCAAGAACTTGCCGACGAATGCCTCGAGAAAAGTGGTTTGCGCGCCCACTATCAGGCCGAACGCGAAGGTGCCGATCGCTTGGAAAATTTGGCGGAGTTGATCAACGCGACCGCGCAATTTCAGGAAGAGTACGAGGGCGAGGATACCGCGCTGGTCGGCTTTCTCACCCACGCGAGTCTCGAAGCGGGCGAACATGAAGCAGGCGCTTCAGAGGATGCGTTGCAACTCATGACGGTTCACTCGGCCAAGGGACTTGAGTTCACGGCGGTGTTCGTGAGTGGCCTCGAAGAAGGTTTGTTCCCGCATGAAAATTCCATCAAGGATCTGGAGAGTATCGAAGAAGAGCGGCGCTTGATGTACGTCGCCATCACGCGCGCACGCGAACGCTTGTACCTTTCGTACGCCGGGCAGCGCATGTTGCATGGTCAGATGCGCTACGGAATTGTGTCGCGGTTCGTCGATGAGATTCCCGCCGCACTCTGCAAGTGGATCGTGGTACCGGAAAAGCAGGCGGGCTACCTCGCGGGTCAGCGCATGTATCCGATGACGCGCGGCGGTGGCGGCTATCAGGCGTCGGAGTCCGGCCATGGAAACCATGGCGGATACAACGGCGCGGCGTGGCGCGAGGGTCGCGGTAGCGGCGAAGAACATTTCAATCGAGCGCCCCGATACGCTGCCGATACGCCCTATGGTCGCGAAGGTGCACCCGACACCGCGCGCGCAAATTTTGAAACCAAACGCCCCGACGCGCATCCCTTCGCCATCGGCCAAAACGTCATGCATGCAAAATTCGGCGAAGGCGTGGTGGTGAATTTCGAGGGCAACGGGCTGGACGCGCGCGTGCAGGTCAAATTTCGCGGCGACGGCACCAAATGGCTCGCGTTGCAGTATGCGAAATTGGTAGCGATGGGGTAGCAAACTCTATATTTGGCGGGCCTTTCCGGGAATAAAGCGTCCGAACGTGTCGTCTATGCTGGAGTTTGACGCGTTTTCGCGGGAGAAAGCTACTCTGAATTTCTATGGCTTGTCATCCTGAGCGCAGCGAAGGATCTGGTCGCGACGAGATCCTTCGCTGCGCTCAGCATGACAGCACTATTGGTTTTGGCGCTGCTTCAGTCCAAATCCGCGAACGAAAACGCGCTCGATGAAGGCTCTCTCTTTCGTTCCTCTTCCAGCTTCGGTTTCAGCGCGATCGCGCCTTTGAAAAAGTCGTCCGGTTCCACTGGCGATTTCAACAACATAAACGGCGGCATGAGTTTGGCGGAGATGCGTTGCGATTGCAGGCGCTCGGCCTCGGCGCGTAGCGACACATGCACGCCGATCGCGACCACGACCAGCGCGCCGAGGATTCCGCCGACGAGTCGATTGTGTTTGCATGTGATGGCGCGGATATGCGCAAAGCAAAGCGCGCCAAACATCGCCCACGCGAGCAATGGCAGCCACTTTTGAGGTGCCACCCAGGCGAAGGCGTAACTGACGAAATCGCCTAGCAAATCGAGGGCATATAACGCGAGCATGAATGCGAACGCGATTGACGTATGCCGAAAGAATTCGCCGCGTGTGGTTACAAGGCGTGTCAGCAGCGTCCAGATTCCAGCCCAGCCCAGCACCAGCAACGGAAAAATCACCGCGCCGGGCAAATAGGCGGCAAGTTTGAATTCGCTGGTTTGCGACAGCCACGTGGATAGTAAAATCACCGCGATGAACAGCGCCATCATTCCCAGCGCGGCGTTGCCGTAGCCGGTTGCGGGCGCCGAGATCGGTATGGGCGTTGTTAGTTGCGCTGGAACGCCGACAGGCATTGATGCGGGAAGTGGCAACGCCGCTGCGACCGTGAAGTTTGCGCGCCGTATGCGCAGACGCGTGTGACCGATGCGAATGACGGCTTCATCGCCAACCGACATGCGTTTGACACTTGAATCACTCGCGATATCGATGGTGCCGTTTTGTGAACCCAGATCCTCAACCCAAAGTGTGGGCGCATTTTCGGATTCGGTGGCCACCGCTGCGGCATCGATGTCGTAGGCGATGCGCAAATGTGCGGGTGCGACATACGCGTCGTCGATTACGACATCGTTTTCATAGCCACGGCCGATGGTGGCGACACCGGATTGCATACGCTGCCGTGATATCACTTCACCGGAGGCGTCAAGAATTTCTATCCAGAATGCCGGTAGCTTATTCATGTTCATTGCGCCACCGTTAATTCAGACAGGAAGCGTTTCGCGAATCGAGTGGCGTTCTCATACGAGGTGCCGCTCATCGATAGCGTCATCGCCACCGCCTCATCGCTTCGATCCTGCGTGACGGCCATCATCGACACATTGAAGAGGCCCTCCATATCGCGGTAGGCACTTGCGCACCACATCACGCGTAGTCGCGGGTGCGATGCCTTGGTACCCGGCTCGCCAGCGGTCACGATATCTTCGTGACACGCGGGCGGCGTGAGGCGCTTCACGTTGGATTCGTCGCCCGACAAGCGCGCGCTTTGCGAGACAAAATTGGCGAATTGGAAACTGTTGAGATCAATCGATTTGAAATGATTGCGTGCGATGCGCACATTGCCCGTGTACAAATCGCCGGCGAGGAACAACCAGTTTTGCATCGCGCAACTTGATGAGTCGGAGCGCGCGCGCGGTGCCGGCTTGGCGTCGGCGTTGGTATGCGCGCCGCAGGTAAACCATTCGGCGGCGCTCTCCGGTACTCGGTAAGGGCCATTGGGCGTGGCTTTGAATCCTTTCGAATCAAGTACGACATATAACTCGTTCTGCCACGCCGTCAATTGGCGGGTAATTTCGGCGCGCGTGATTTTGCCAGTCAGCGGATCGGGCAATCGTGGCGTGGATATCAACGCTGCCGCGTATTTGGCCGGCACAAGGAAACTCACCTGCTCGGCGCGAATGGCTTTGGCGACGTTGACGCCAGCGATTCGCGACGATCCGGCGAGCGTCGGGCCGCCGCTCATGCCCGGATTCATCGGACCGGACAAGTGGATGCGTTCGCCGTAGCTGCGCTCGACCAGACCGCTGTAGTTGCCCTCCATCACGGCGAAACCGATGTCGAGCGGATTGCCGAGGCTGAACAATTTTTCGCCGCGCGGTAGTTCACCTTTAAGTGCGCGTTGATCGAATTCAAAATGCGTCCAGCCGCCTTTATCGAGTTGCACCAACGCGAGATCGTTGATGACATCGAAGGCGAGCAATTTCAGTTTGCCGCGGGTGCCGTTGGCCGACACATATTCCATACGATAGGTCTGCGGTTCCATCGCGTGCTGCGAAACGACGTGATAGTTGGTGATCGCCAAGCCGTCGGCGCTGACCAGAAAGCCCGAACCAGTGGAAGATTTTTGCGAGGCGCTATTTAGCAGCGTGCGGATTTGCAGCAATCGCGGCTTGGCGTCGCGGTAAATTGCCTCGGCACTGGATGACAAAGCGACTGAGGTGGCTGGCTGGGAATAAATCGGTGCTGCATAAAGAATCGCGGCGGCAACGGTCAGAAATACAGATTGAATTTGCATCAGGCGGCACAAGAAAATGACGATGCAACGATTGTACCGCGCAGTACCTGCCGCGCCGGCGATGCTCAACTCATCAGGTCGCCATTCTTCCGGATGACCGCGATATCGACATATTTTCCGCCATGACGAAACCCCGGCTTGAATTCGACCACGAAGCCGCCGACGTCGACGCGGCCCATCGCGGACAGTGCCTTCTGCAGCGACTCTCGGGTGACTTCGCGCCCGGCTTTTTTCATGCCTTCCACCAAAATCTTTGCGGCAATGCAGGCCTCCAGTGCGGTCACTGACATCGCGTCATTCTGACCCGACGCCGACCATGCCTCCGTGCACTCTTTGACCACGGCAATCCCTTGTTGTCGCGGTGTCGGCACCGTGAGCGCAACCGACACGCCGGCTGCATCCTGGCCCAGCGATTTCGCGATCTGGCTGGCACCCGCGAACGACAGGCTCGTCACGAGGTATTGCTTGTTGGCCAACTTCAGCGCTTTGACCAGTTGTGTGACGGGTGCATACAACGTGGTCACCAGAACAAAATGCGGATTTGAGCTGATCACTTCCTGCACGCTGGTGACGGGCAACTCCACGTTGCGTTTGATGGCGACACTCACAGGCTTCGCGCCGAATTTTTCGAGCGAACGCGCGACGGTGTCGAAATTCTGTTTGCCGACGGCGTCGTCGTAATGCAGCACGGTCACGCGCGTTGAACCTAAATTGCCCCAGAAATTGACGATCTTCTCGATTTCGTCAGCGTAGGTCGCGCGCACGGTGTAGACGTAATCGTTTTGTTTGCGGATGGTGTCCGCGCCGGTGAAGGGTGCAAAGAACGGCACACGCGCTTCTTTCACTGCCGGCATTGCCGGGATACTCAAGGTGGAGGATGCGTAGCCGAACAAAGCGACCGCACCTTCCTCTGCAATCAGCTTTTTGGTGTTCTCGCCCGAGGCTTTGGCGTCATTTTTGTCGTCAAGGGTGACCAGTTTGATTTTGTGGCCGCTGACGCCGCCTGCATCATTCACTTTTTTGAAGTACGCGAGCGCGCCATTGCGAATATCCAATCCAAGTTCTGCATTGCCGCCAGTGAGTGGCGCGGATTGGCCGACAATAATTTCCGCCGTCACAATGGTGGAAAAAAATAGCGGCAGGCTGAGCAGGACGATTCGAGTGCGCATGTGAACCTCAAATGTTGATCGGGGTGGACTTCACAATGGGTCGCTGTCGATAATGCATGTGCCGCCAATGGTGCTTCGGGCCGCCGCAATCGATACACGGCATCCTGTCGATTCTACGCCTCGCGATGGCGGTGTGTTGCCCGATTCAATCGTTGGAAAATACTTTCCGGTAGCTCATGAAATGCGCAATCGCGTAAACGGGTAGCGCAAATATCAAGCCAAGCAACATCGGCATCGCGGCGATGAACAAGATCGCCAGTATTGCCACACCGAACAACATCAGCGGCATGAAATTGGCGATGAAGGCATAAAAACTCCAGCGAATCGCATGACTCACGCTCATCGGGTTCAAGGCGAGCAGCGGCAATGCAAACCACAGCACGGCGCGCGTCAGCATCACCAGGCCGAACCAGAGGTAGAGCAGCCAACCCTTGCTTTGCAGAAAATCCGCATAGGCCTGCGCAAGAATCCGCATGTCGATCTCGTCGCCCACGCGAGCTTTTTCCACACCCTCGATGCCTACCGGGCCGAGGATGAAACCGAGCAGAATTTCGACGAGCATCGCGATGGCGCCCAATGACACCAGCGCGCGCCCATTGAAACGAAATCCGGCGAACAAGTGCGCAACCGTGATCGGTTGGGCGGCCGCCTGATCGCGCGCCGCAATGACAAGACCTGCGAACAAGGCGGGTTGCAACATCCACGCAATCGGCAAGCCTGCGACCGGAATAATCAGCACGATGCTTAACGTAACCATCATCCAGGTGAAAAGCAAAAATATCCACGCCATCGGCTGGCCGATAAATAACTTGATTGCGTCGCGAATCCATTCCAGTCCTGCGCGCGGCGGGGCGTCGACGACTTTCATCGGTCAGGCGATCGACGCCATTAACGCAAGATGCGTCGACGCTTCGTCAATGTGGTGGCGAAGCAGGCGTTCCGAAAACGGGTGATCTTTGGGGTGCGTCAATTCCGACGCGCGCGGCAGATGGTGATAATCGAGGCGGCCCAGCCAGGTGCGCAATACACCCGCGCGCAGCATCTGTGGCCACGCCGCGCGCTCGCTGTTCGTAAATGCGCGCATCGATGCATAGCCTTGCAATAGCGCGCGCGCGTTTGCTTCATTCAGATGCGCGCGGGGATACGCGGAAAAATCGAGGCACCAATCGTTGACGGTGATGGCGACATCGAACAACAATTTTTCTTCGCAGGCGAAATAGAAATCGATCATTTGTGGCGTGTGATGGGTGCCGTGGTCGTCCCACAATATATTGTCGCGAAACAAATCGCCGTGGATGATGCCTCTCGGCAAATCGAGCAGATCAAATCCGGATTGATACTCAAGTTCGGATGCGAGCAAGGCGTTTTCGTCGGTGGTCAGCCCGGCAGCAAGTTCGGCCGACATCTGCCGCCACCACGAAAGTCCGCGCCAGTTGGGCATCTTCAGGGTAAATGAGGCGGCGACGGCGTGCATGCGCGCAAGTGCCACGCCCACCGCGCGGCAATCGTCGGGCGTGGGGTGGGCAATATCGTTGCCAGCGAGCCGTGTCACGAGCGCGGCAGGCTTGCCGTGTAGCGGGTGCAGTACCGCTCCGTCGACAGTGGCCAACGGCGCCGCGCAGGGGATACTGTGCGCGTGCAAATGCGCCATCAGTCCCATATAAAAATCCAGATCAGCGCGCGGAATTTTCTCGAAAATCGTCAACACATACCGGCCGATTGTTGTGGTGACAAAGAAATTTGAATTCTCGACACCGGCCGCGATATTCTGGAAATCGATGATGTCGCCGACACCATAGGGTGCGATAAAGTCACGCGCCTCGTCGATCGTGACAGGGGTGAATACGCTCACCTTGCCGCAAGCCCGCGAATCAAAGGCGACATCAGACCGCAAATGCCTTCATCGAAAGTGCGTTGGCATTCACCCGACGAATCACCATTCGAGCAACACCCACATCGGCACAGAATATTTCACGTCCGGCCCATCGACGCGGGTGAATTTGCCTTCGCCCTTGTCATCGATCAGGTAGTACGCGGGGCCGGCGGCAGGCTGAACTTTTTGCTGGTACAACTTGCCTCTGATCCGGTATTCGACGATCGTGTCGCCGCCCGCTTTACGCGTGGTGATTTCCGGTTCCGGCGCGCCTTTCACGTCCTGCACCTGCGGCGGCGTTTTCACGTCTTCGATCACGACGGCATCTTTCGGGCGCGGGCGCGCCGCGCTTTGTGCGTACGCGGGCAGGCAGATGCAAATGGTCAGTGCGAGTATCAAGGTGCGGATCATGTCAAAGACTCATTTCCAATGCGCGCTCGCCCGGATTGGGCATGAAACTTCGGTTGGCATAATGTTCAAAGATCGCATCGACGACTTGTTGCGGATCATCGATGATCTTGAATAGATTCAGGTCTTCGGCGTTGATCACTTTCTCATCGACCATTGTCGTGGCGAGCCAATCGACGAGGCCTTTCCAGAATGTGCTGCCGACCAGGATGATCGGAATGCGGCGGATCTTGCCGGTTTGAATCAGCGTAAGCGCTTCAGTCAGTTCATCGAGCGTGCCAAAGCCGCCCGGCATCACCACATATGCGCCCGCATGTTTCACAAACATCACCTTGCGCGCGAAAAAATGCTGAAAAGTAAGCGAGACATCCTGAAACCCGTTGCCGCCTTTTTCAAACGGCAACAGAATATTCAATCCAACACTTGGGCTTTTGCCGGCCAGCGCACCTTTGTTGGCCGCTTCCATCAAGCCCGGGCCGCCACCGGATACCACGGAAAAACCGGAATCCGAAAGTTTTTTGGCGATGTCTTCGGTCAATTTGTAATACGGGTGACTTGGCTTTGTGCGCGCGCTGCCAAAGATTGCGACGGCCGGCGCGACGGCCGCTAGCTTGTCCGCCGCCGTAACCATTTCGGCGATAATGTTGAACATCCACCACGAGTCGCGCGCGGCGGTCAGCGATTGCTGATGCAATTCGGGATCGGCAAGCTTTGGTACCTTGGACACCACCGCTGGATTGCCGTTGCCGCCACCGCTATCTTGCTTCAAAGACCTGCCTCCCATGAGCTTGAATCCACACCTAGAAACACCCAAGCCGCGTTTGCTGCTGGTCGATATTTCCAGTTATTTCTACCGTGCATTTCATGCCATGCCGGACTTTCGTTCGCCGACCGGCGAGCCAACCGGCGCGATCTTCGGCGTGGCCAACATGCTCAACAAATTGCGCGAAGAATATCCCGCCGATTATAGCGCCTGCGTGTTCGATCCCCGTGGCAAAACCTTTCGCGATGACATCTTTCCGGAATACAAAGCCAATCGCGAAAAGATGCCCGAGGACTTGGCGCATCAGATCGGCCACATTCGTGAAGTCGCCGAAGCGCTCGGTTGGCCGTGCATTGAGGTGGCCGGCATGGAAGCCGACGACGTCATCGGCACGCTCACTAAACATGCCGTCGCACGTGGTGTCGATACGATCATCTCTACTGGCGACAAGGATCTCGCACAATTGATCGAAGACGGCGTGCTTTGGTACAACACCATGTCGAATGAAAAACTGGGTGTGGCCGGTATTACCGAAAAATTCGGCGTGCCGCCAAACCGCATCGTTGACTACCTCGCTCTGATGGGGGACACCGTCGATAACGTGCCTGGTGTCGAAAAAGTTGGCCCAAAGACGGCGGCTAAATGGATTGCCGAGTACGGCTCGCTCGACGGTGTGATGGCCAGTGCAGCCAACATCAAAGGTGTCGTCGGAGAGAATTTGCGGAAGGCGCTCGACTGGCTGCCGACCGGTCGCGTGCTGGTGACGGTGAAATGCGATGTGCCGCTGACATTTGATTTCGACACCATCGATCATAAAGAACGCGATATCGCGAAGCTCGACAAATTGTACGAGCACTTCGGATTCAAGGGAATGCGGGCGGCATTGCACAAAGGCGGTGACCGGTCACGGGTGACGGGTGACGGGACTGGAGAGAGTTCTGCCAGTGCGGTCTTTAAACAAGCCGACAAAGACAGCGGAGCCGCACGCTGGTCTGCAGGTTCCCCTCTCCCCGACGCGGGAGAGGCTCATTTGCGAAACGTGGAAGGCGGGAGAGGGGGATCGTCATTCATCGCGACGCGTAACTACGAAACCATATCCACCGAATCCCAACTGCACGCGTGGCTCGAAAAAATAAACTGCGCGGAACTTACCGCCCTCGACACCGAAACCACCAGCCTCGACCCGATGACCGCGCAAATCGTCGGGCTCTCGTTCGCCGTCACTGCCGGCGAGGGTGCTTATCTGCCGCTCCGACACATCTACCCCGGCGCGCCCGATCAACTCGATTTCGACAAATCGATCGCAACACTACGTCCGTGGCTGGAAAATGCCGACAAGAAAAAACTCGGCCAAAACATCAAATACGATTTGCACGTTTTCGCCAATCACGGCATCAACGTGCAGGGCTATCAACACGACACGCTCCTGCAATCCTACGTGCTGGAAAGCCATCAACGCCACGACATGACGTCACTCGCCACGCGGCACTTGGGCGCGACGGATACCGTTTCGTTCGAAGATGTCGCCGGCAAAGGCGCTTCGCAGATCAGCTTTGATCAGGTTTCGATCGATACTGCGACGAACTATTCGTCGGAAGATTCAGACGTCACACTGCAATTGCATCACGCGTTGTTCCCGCAAGTGGCGGGTGACGAAAAACTGAAATACGTTTACGAAAAAATTGAAATGCCCACCACGCATGTGCTGCTCACCATTGAGCGCAACGGCGTGCTGATTGATGGTGCGTTGCTGGAAAAACAGAGCAGCGAACTCGGCCAGAAAATGCTCGAACTGGAAGGCAAGGCGTTTGAGGAAGCCGGCCAGCCGTTCAATCTGAGTTCACCGAAACAACTCGGCGAAATTCTGTTCGACAAGAAAGGCATCAAGCCGCTGAAGAAAACCCCCGGCGGTGCGCCATCGACCGACGAGGAGACGCTGGCCAAATTGGCCGAAGATCATCCGCTGCCGAAAATCATTCTCGAATACCGCAGCGTCGCGAAACTGAAAAGTACCTACACCGACAAGTTGCCGAAAATGGTCAATGCCAAGACCGGCCGCGTGCATACCAATTACGGGCAGGCGATTGCTGTTACCGGGCGGCTGTCGTCGAATGACCCCAATCTTCAAAATATTCCCGTGCGCACGGCGGAAGGCCGGCGGATTCGCGAAGCCTTCATCGCGCCACCCGGCAGTGTGATTCTATCGGCCGATTATTCGCAGATCGAGCTTCGGATCATGGCGCACCTTTCGGGGGATCCCGGTTTGCTCGATGCGTTTGCAAAAGGCGAGGACGTGCATCGCGCCACCGCCGCCGAAGTGTTTGGCACCACGCGCGACGACGTCTCCAGTGAGCAACGCCGCTACGCCAAAGTCATAAATTTCGGACTGATCTACGGCATGAGCGCCTTCGGCCTCGCCCGCAATCTCGGCATCGAAAACGCCGCCGCCGCGAGCTACATCGACCGGTATTTCGCGCGCTATCCCGGTGTGAAGGCCTACATGGACCGCACCCGCAACGAGGCGCGCGAACAGGGTTTTGTTGAAACCGTGTTCGGCCGCCGCCTGTGGCTACTCGATATCAAGAGCAGCAACCAAGGCCGCCGCCAAGGGGCCGAGCGCGCGGCGATCAACGCGCCCATGCAGGGCACCGCGGCCGACTTGATCAAGCTCGCGATGATTGCCGTGCAAGGCTGGCTGGAAACAGAAAAATTGGCGACGCGCATGATCATGCAGGTGCATGATGAATTGGTGCTGGAGGTGCCGGAATCAGAGTTGGCGCGCGTGAAGGCGAAGGTACCGGGGCTGATGACGAATGTGGCGAAGCTGGATGTGCCCCTGATGGCGGAGCCGGGGGTGGGAAGGAATTGGGAGGAGGCGCATTGAAATATCTGCGCCTCCCCCAAATATCGAACCGACTTTAGGTTCGGAAATAGGCTAACGCAGCCGCTTGGCGGCAAGACTGCCAGACCAATGGAGACTTACCCGTTTTAGACGGATTTCGATTTTCCAACGCAACACTACCAACGATGTCGGCAAGTTGCTTCCCAAGGTCGCCATGTATGAGCGTTACCGGATTGAGACCTTTACCCCAAACGTATCGTCCGCCTTTTTTTTTCTAGCAGCGCACGGAACGCGCCAACGATTGGATGCACGAAGCTGCTTGGTACCGGAGTCAGGCTCGAATTTCTGGTGAAACAGCGAAAAACTCTCAAATCGATTAGGGACCCGGCTCATATTTCTCGCGAAATAGCGAAAAACCCTTGCGCCAGCAACCCTTTCGGACACTAATGCCGCCTAAAGCCGCGCCAGCATTAGACTTGGCTTTTTCCTTTGGACAACAATAATCGCCGCCAAAAAAACAAAGCGGCGAACCGAAGTCCGCCGCTTTGTTGATCATTTCAGCAACTAATGCTTACGCCGTCGCTGCAACTATTCCACCCAGGCTACCGACCGTGCAGGCAAAAATATTACGCGTGATTGCTTTTGCGCGACGCGGTGACGACGATGGTTTCCAGCATCGTGTCCGGTGCGCGTGAGGCTGTGACGACGATGGCATCCATTTTTTGCAACGCGATTTCTGCCGTGTGATTGGCTACTGCCGGGCGGCTGTTGAAGACGCCGCTGGCCAGTGCGAACAGCGTAATGACGACGAGGGTAATCGTTGCAATATTGTCTTTGTTGCTGCGGCTAAATTGGGTTCTCATGAATTTCTCCTAGGGGTCGGCGGTGGGGGTTGCGTTGTTTGATGACTGAACTTTATCGACGCCAGCGGTGAGCCTCAAACGGTATGCGACCAATTGCGCAAAACGGCGTGCGAAACGCTGTTATTGCGACTGTATTGAGTTGCCACATACGCGCAGCACTGCACGGAACAGGCGAAATGTCACGTTTTAGTAGTCCGCCGGGCTTGATTTCTAATACGAAATAATGCGCACGCGATGGCACGGAACGACAAGGATTGGCATTGTTAAGAGGCATACAATGACCTGCCCGACCGGGTTTCTCTCAAAAGGAGTGAGACATGAACAAAATTGCGATTGCCGTCCTGCTGTCAGCCGGGGCGTTGGTGAGTCACGAGGCCTGTGCGGGCGGCCCGGCGGTCGTCGGCGCGGTGGAAGGTGCCGTGGTCGGTAGCCAATTCGGCGGCGCGCACGGCGCGGTGGCCGGTGCCATTATCGGAGCGATCATCGGCAGCTCAGTGGAGGAGCCGCAGGATCGACGCAGTCGCGGGCGCGTGGAACGCTACGCCGCACGCGTCGATTCACGCTATGACGCCCGCTACGATGCCCGATACGAGCCTGCGCCGGTTTACCAGCAACCCTACTATGAGGTGCGCTATGAACCGCGCTACGAGCCGCAGTATGAGCCCCGTCGGGTGGTTTATATCAGCGCGCCGATATACGATTACCCTGTGTACGAACGCTATCCGGTCACGTACGCCAGTTATCCCGCGCCAAATTATGTTGTGCGCTACGCGGCGCCCCGGCACACACATTACGCACCTCGCCACGATCGCGGAAATCGCTACGAGCGCAACGACTATCGTTCCAGGTTTTGAGCGGAATTTTGTCGAAACAGAGCGCCAATTGCCTTAACTGTTATGGCTTGCACCACGCGATCGCGAAGGGTTACGAACAGGAGCCCGCGTTGCAACATTCCCGGCAAGGCCTCCCGCAACGCTTCTGCGCTCTCTGATGCCGGTTTATTCACGTGCGCGAGGATGATGTCGCCCGGCTGCACGCTTTTCAATCGCGCAACGATTGCGCGGCGCGGCAACGTGCCACCCGCGTCGGCATTGACGGAAAATCCCGCGATGCGATAGCCCATCGCGTTGATCGCGCCAATCGCAGCCTGATCATAGAGCGCAGTGGCACCACGGTACCAGCGCGGCTTGGGTGCGCCGGTCGAGGCGATGGCATTGGCACCGCCGTCGATTTCGGCGCGCAGGTGTACGATATCGGGCTCGCCACGCAAACCGTAAACACGCTTGTCCGCGCCGATCACCGCCGGCACATGCGCGGCACCATGGTCTTCGATAGCGAACAGTTCCGGATGCGCAATCAGCATTCTCATGCCATTGGGATTCCGATCAATCCATTTACGCGTGGTGAAGATGGTGGCCGGGACGCGCAACTCGATCAGCGTATTGACGAGATCGATATCGAATTCACCCCCACAAGCGTCGAGTGTCAACGCCACCGCTTTTTCTCCCGCCTGAGTGACCAGCCGTTGATGAATTTCCACGGGTTGTTCCGCGCGAGCCCAGAGCGTGGCCGTGGCCGCATGGCCCCCCGCGGGAAGCGCGCCAAGTGCGATGCCAACCCACACCAACGCGCTGAGCGCGGGCGGGTAATTGGACGGCGAGCGGATGGTTTTGCATGTGTCTTTCATACCACCCTAACGCGGCAGGCCGTATTTAGTTGAGCCCCCTCATGCCTCGCGGGAAAAACAATATAAACACCAGCATCGGCGAGCATTTCCGGCCTTTATGCCTCCAAACGCCTCGCCAGTAGTGGTGTTTCGCGTTATCCCGACGGCACTATCGCGCGGCCTTTGGTGGCAGCGCCTGCCCGAAACTATTCGCGCCCATCATTGGCGCGTTGACATCGGCGAAGGAGAGCATCGCACCATATTGCTGGTCGGCGGGCACATCAAAGCCGGTCTCGCCCTCCCACGTTTTCGGATTCTGAAAGCTGCCGAACAGCATGTCCCATAATGGGAAATCGCTGTAGTTGTCGCGATGCAATCCATGCTGATGGAGGATGCAATGCGACTCCGGCCGTTGCAAAATGTAACCCAACCATTGCGGTGTGCGCACGTTCCAATGCTGAAAGAATGCATTAAAGGCGCCTAGATTGCCGATGATCGCGGCCGAAAGCGGGTCGACCCCAAGGACGAACAACGCGAGCATCACCGGCAGAAAAATGTATACCGCCAGATCGGTGGGATGAATGACATTCGCTGCATAAAGGTTGAGGTGCCGCGTCGAATGATGCAGTTGATGAAAGCCGCGCCAAAGCGGCGTGAATTCGTGACAGGCGCGGTGCCAGGCAAAGGTTACGAAGGTGATGGCGAGATGCCCGAGGATGACACTCGACAATACGCCGAGCGATGAGAGATCCATCAGACGATGGCTCGCGATCCATTCTTCGGGCAACAACAACGGTAGAAACGTATTCATCAGCGCCGCATAAATAAATGTCGTCAGGCCGATCCATTGCCAGTACGGCACCGCAGGGAATTTTCGCGCGGGCCACGCGCGTTCAATAACGACCATCACGATGAAGCTGATCGGCACCATCAAGACAATAATTTCTTCAGGTTTCACGGGCGCCTCCATTCGGGAATCAGGCACTACGCGAATTATCGTGCATTGGATTACACATTTTTCCGAAGTGCGCAATCGACCGAAGCAGAACAAAAAACGGCGAACCGAAGTTCGCCGTTTTGCTTGAATCATTGCGCGAGGGTTTGCCCCGCATTGGTGTTGCCTGCCTGCGTCTACCGCACCGGTCCCACCGACCTGGCAGAGTAGAAAATCAGGCGAGATCAGTCTTGCGTGAAGCGGTGACGACGATGGTGTCGAGGATCGTATCGGGTGCGCGCGAGGCGGTAACGACAATCGGGAACATTTTTTGGGCGACGACTTCGGCGCTCACGTCGGTACTGTGATTCGCCGAGGCGGGGCGGCTGTTGAACGCGCCGCTCGCCAAGGCGAACAGGGTGATGCCGATAAGGGCGAGTGTGGCGAAATTGTCTTTGTTGCTACGGCTAAATTCGGTTTTCATATTTGGCTCCTGAAGGTCGGTGGTGGGTGTTGCGTTGTTTGATGACGGGACTTTATCGGCTCCCTCGATACTCCTCAAACAGAATCCGACCAATTGCCAAAAAAGATGCGCGAAACGTAGATTTCGGGAGTGTTTTGGGTCACTCAGCGGCGGTCGCCACGACAGAAAAAGAACAATATGGCGCGTTGGTTAGGTATTGAGCGCAATGTCGGCGAGGCATTCGAGCCCCTTTGGTGTGACCGAAAATTCACCGGCAGCCGCACCCGCGACAATATGACCTTTCCTGCCCAGAAACGCGGCGACCGCCGCATCGAGTTTGAACGCGGGATCAGCCGCAAGTGATCGCAAGCCGACGACGCATTTGTTCAGCAATAGCGCCTCGGACCCTTTGCCGGTCAAGGCGTAGCTGCCATCTTTTCTGGCGACAAGAAATTTGATGCCGACCAGATGCTTGGCGTTTCTCGCGATGCAGGCGCCGGGCTTTGCGGATTTCGGCATTGTGCTGACGAGTTCCAGCGCGTCGATTTCGTCCCGGGTCAGTGAATGGCTCATGGAAATTCCTCGGGAAAGTTTTAGTCGATGATTCGGAAAGGGATTGCTTGCCGTAATTCAAGCACGTGTGCCCAGCGTACGCAATTTCCCGGGGATTTGTGAATATTCGTCAAATTATTTGTCTCGCCGGGATATTCCGCCGTATATTCCCAACTCCGCCTGACCGGTGTTTGGCGTGCCGCGCTCCAATTCGTGGCCAATACAAAAAAAACATGGAAAACAACGTACGCAAAATCAGCAAAGCCCTGTTGGACCTCGCGAGCGTCTCTGACGCGGTGTTGCACACCACATCCAAAGGCCAGGCGGTGCTCGGCAATGCAAAGCTAGCTAGTGCGCAAAGGAATCTGCTCGAGCGAATCGACGGTTTTCGTTCCATCGATCAGGTGCTCGCCATGTCGGGGGATCTGTTTGCGGTACATGCTGCTTTAGGCAAACTGATGGCGTTGGGCTTGGTGACCACTGATTACAAAGTCAGCGAATTGGCGGAAGTAGCTGCCGTTGAACCGGCTCGCGCAGCAGCGGTTGCGGCACCCGTTGCCGCACGTGCGAACGCACCGGTTACGAATGCCAAGCCTGCCACGGTCGCTCCAAAAGCACCCATACCCGTTGCAACACCGAAAGCAGCTGCCGCCGCACCGGCTGGTGTCGCAAGACCCATCTTTATCGCCGCCCCAGACTCAGACCTTGGCCTTCTGAGCGAGCTCGACAATGCAAAGTTCTTATTACTGGAAGAGGCAAAACTCGCGTTAGGCAAAGGCGCGGAAAAACTTCGACCTCGAATTGAGGGTTGCAATTCGATAGAAGAAATATTCGACCTGATTGTCAAGGTGCAAGAACATCTCACCACATCGGGTAAAGGGGATCCGGAGCTGTTTCTCGATCGACTCACGACCGGGCTCGCGGCGGCAAGAAAGAAAAAGCAGCCCGTGAAAAAGAGCTAGTAAGTGCTTGCGTCGGCGAGTTGCTGAACTACATTTCACCCATAAAAAAACGGCGAACCCTGGTTCGCCGTTTTTTTTAATAACGCTGAAACGCCAGTGCTGGTGAGAGTCCATTCGGCCATGTGGCCCGGAATCCCGCTAGCGCTGGAGTCTCAAGCCGTATGTGCCGCACATCAATTGCGTTTGAGTCATGCCATTCTCCTCGTTGCGATGAAGTGGAATTGCGTATGGATTACTTCGAGGCGACGAGAATGTTGGCGTTGCGTGGCGCAGTGACGAGGATCGTTTCCAATTTGACGGTTGCAATGCGCGGGGCAGTGACAAAGATGGTTTCCATTTGCTGCACAGCGGGGCGATCTGCGCGTGCCTCGTTGCTGTTGACCAATGCACCGACAATTGCAACCGCGGTAACGGCTAGTATTGACAAGGTGGCGATGCTGTCTTTCAGATTGGCTTTGACGTATTCGGTTTTCATGATGTTCTCCGGTTGGTTGGATCAGGTACTGCGTTGTTGATGACGCCACTTTATTGACGTGACCACGCAGGCTCAAACGAATTGCGATGAAATGGAGAAAACGGCGTGCGAACGCGTCAAAAGTCGATGTATTTTGTGGCGCGCCGGGTGTGGGATACCGCAAACAAGGTGCTAATCGAGTATGAATTTCGTGGAAGCGCGGCCATTCTCGTCGTCGAAAGCTGCCGCGCGCCACCGCCCAAATGACAAAGGCCCGGAATCCGGGCCTTTGTCATTTGGGTTTACGTGATCGTAAGCGATTAGGACTAGCTGCCACCTTTCGGTGCCGTCAACGTTTTCTTGAACCAGGTATCGAGCATTTGTTTTTCGTAGCGCAAGTTCTCGCCCGAGTTGTAATGGTTGTGACCACTAAGATAGGCCATATCGAAAATGCGCTCTTCGCCGCTCTTGAGCGATTTTCCCTGCGATTCTAGGCGGTAGCGCAAGGTGATGGCCGGCCAATCCGCGCGTCCGCGCAAGATACGCAAGTCTTGAGTCGTGCGATTGGGCTCGATCCGACCGGCGAGGTCAATGTCCAGCACGTCAATCTTGAGTTCCTGCCCGGCGGTCAAGCCCGACGCGAGCTTGTCGAAGTGTTTTTTCAAATCTTCCATGACGCGCTGCTTGTCGTACGAGTTGAACGGCATGTCGGTGAATTTTTCCGGCTCGACAAAATTCACCGTTACGCCGCCGTGGGCGGCCCCGGCCAACAGGCAGGCAGACGTGGCGAGCGCGATGCTAAGAATGAGAGGGGATTTCATGTTCATTCCTTTCTACGGTAATGAATGTAGGCAACGCGGACAATGGATTCATGTTACTCCGTCCGTAGTGATCGTGTATTTTCACGATTACCGTACATTTCGACCTGCGAACAGTCAAAAAGTTGCCGAATTCCGTTGGCTTGCCGTGGCACAATTGCGCCGACACAAATTACCCGGGGAGAAATTCATGAGCGCACATAAGTTGTTCGATTTAACTGGCAAAACCGCGCTGATTACCGGCGGCTCGCGGGGGCTAGGATTGCAAATTGCCCACGGCTACGGCTCGATGGGTGCACGGCTCGCGTTGACCGCGCGCAAAGCCGACGAACTCGCCGCCGCGCAGGTGGAATTGGGTGCAAAGGGCTACGACGTATTTGTGGCACCGAGTGATCTCTCGAAGCCGGAATCGATTGCACCGATGGTCGACGCCGTGCTGGCGCGTTTTGGCCGAATCGACATTCTGATGAATAACGCCGGCGCATCGTGGGGCGCGCCCGCCGAAGAACATTCGCTGGATGCATGGAACAAAGTACTGAACACCAATCTCACCGGCGCATTTTTGGTGGCGCAACAGGTGGGGGCAAAGAGCATGATCCCAAACAAGGGCGGCGTCATCATCAATGTGACATCAATTGCCGGATTTCGTGGCCAGCTTGGCCCCATGCAGACCATCGCCTACAACACCAGCAAAGGCGGACTGATCAATTTCACCAAGGCGCTGGCCGCCGAATGGGCAAAATACGGCATTCGCGTCAATGCGCTGGCACCGGGATTTTTCCCATCGAAAATGAGTGCCGGCGTATTGAAAGTGATTGACCAGCAAATTCTCGGCATGACACCGATGGCGCGACTGGGCGGTGACGAGGATTTGATGGGCCCGGCTATTTTTCTCGCGTCAGATGCGGCGAGTTATGTAACGGGCCATATTCTTGCTGTGGATGGCGGCATGATGGCTGTTTAAGTTGTTGAAAAATAAAGTAAAATGCTGTCTGACAGGGTGCGGCAGCCGAAATTGCGCCCAACGGGGTGAAATGTCATTCATTTAGACCTCCCCAAACAAAATCCGTGATAAAGCTTGCGCACTATCCCGAAAACAGTTTAAAATCGCGCTCTTTGCTGCTTCAGCCGTGGCTTCGTCGGCTGCAAGTCTGCTACAAAACGCCTAGCAATTTACCGCAACGCGCACTGCCCGATCGTCGGCCGAAGCCGATGTTCAAGCGACCGGACAAAAAGAAGTTTTCTAACCTGTCGGCCATGCTCTTTCGGGGTGTGGGCGTCATAAGACGGATCCAAGACTGGCTGTTTCCACGATGGTGGTTGCGGCACAAGTTGGAGAAAAAAAATGATTCAGATGCAGTCGATTCTCGACGTCGCCGATAACACCGGCGCGCGTTCAGTGATGTGTATCAAAGTCCTTGGTGGATCCAAGCGCCGCTATGCGGGCATTGGTGATGTCATCAAGGTCAGCATTAAATCCGCGCAGCCTCGTGGCCGCGTGAAAAAGGGCGAAGTCTATAACGCCGTGGTGGTTCGTACTGCCAAGGGCGTGCGCCGTAATGATGGTTCGCTGATCAAGTTCGACGGCAATGCCGCCGTGCTGCTGAATGCGAAGCTGGAGCCAATTGGCACCCGTATCTTTGGGCCGGTTACGCGTGAATTGCGTAACGAGCGCTTCATGAAGATCGTGTCGCTGGCACCGGAAGTATTGTAAGGAGCCGATGATGAGCAAGATTCGTAAAGGCGATCAGGTCGTCGTCCTCACGGGCAAAGACAAGGGCAAGCGCGGCACGGTATTGCGCGTGGTTCCTGATGTCGAGCGCGCAGTGGTGGAAGGCGTCAATCGCGTCAAAAAACATACCAAGCCGAACCCGATGAAGGGTTTGACCGGCGGGATCGTCGAGAAAGAAATGTCGATCCATCTTTCAAATATCGCCATTTTCAATCCGGCCACCAGTAAAGCGGATCGCGTCGGATTCAAAACCCTGGACGACAAACGCAAAGTGCGCGTTTTTCGTTCCAACGGTGAAGTTGTCGACGCGTAAGGATCAAACATGACTCGACTGCAAACACATTACAAAGACGTGGTGGCGCCGGCGCTGATGAAGCAATTCGGCTACAAATCCACCATGCAAGTGCCGCGTATTTCAAAGATCACGCTGAACATGGGCGTGGGCGAAGCTGTGGCCGACAAGAAGATCATGGAACACGCCGTGGGCGACATGAAAAAAATCGCTGGACAAAAGCCGGTGGTTACCCTGTCGAAGAAATCGATCGCCGGATTCAAGATTCGCGACGGTTACCCGATCGGTTGCATGGTCACGCTGCGTTCCAATCGTATGTATGAATTCCTAGACCGCCTGATCACGGTTTCGCTGCCGCGCGTGCGCGACTTCCGCGGAATTTCCGGGCGCTCTTTCGATGGCCGTGGCAATTACAACATGGGCATCAAGGAACAAATCATTTTTCCGGAAATCGAGTACGACAAAATCGATGCAGTACGCGGCATGAACATCTCGATTACCACCACCGCCAAAACGGACGCGGAAGCCAAAGCGTTACTGGCTGCGTTCAAATTCCCGTTCCGAGGCTAAAGACACGTCATGGCTAAACTCGCTCTCATCAATCGGCAGGACAAACGCGAAAAGCTGGTGAAGAAGTTCGCACCGAAACGCGCTGCGCTCGTGAAGATAATCAATGACCAAAGCATCCCGGAAGAAGACCGCTTCCAGGCGCGTTTGAAACTGCAGGCACTGCCGCGCAATGCCAACCCAACGCGCCTTCGCAACCGCTGCGCGCTGACGGGTCGTCCCCGCGGTGTGTATAGCAAATTCGGCCTGGGCCGCAACAAATTGCGTGAAATCGCTATGCGCGGCGAAGTGCCGGGCCTGGTGAAAGCAAGCTGGTAACCGGAAAGCGCACGGAGACAAATTATGAGTATGAGTGATCCGATCGCCGATATGCTGACTCGCATTCGCAATGCGCAGCAGTCGGAAAAGGTCGATGTGACGATGCCCGCTTCGAAAGTGAAGTCGGCCATTGCAAAAGTGCTGAAGGACGAAGGCTACATTGAAGACTTCGCGATTCGCACCATCGAAGGTAAAAACGAGCTGAACGTGAGCCTAAAGTATTACGCAGGCAAGCCGGTCATCGAGAAGATCGAGCGCATCTCGCGCCCCGGCCTTCGCGTTTACCGTGGACGTGAAGATATTAAACCCGTCATGAACGGCTTGGGGGTGGCAATAGTGTCCACTTCCCAAGGCGTGATGACCGATCGCAAAGCGCGTGCTACCGGTGTCGGTGGCGAAGTGCTCTGCATCGTTGTTTAGGGAGCGACGCAAATGTCACGCGTAGGTAAGCTCCCCATCACCGTTCCGGCTAAAGTGGAAATCACGCTGGCCGCAAACGAGATCACGGTAAAAGGCCCGCTCGGCACGTTGAAACAAGCGTCCTCCCGCGATGTCACCGTCAAGAAAGACGGCGACAAAATCGTATTTGAAGCCGTTGGCACCAGCAAGCAAGCCAACGCCATGTCCGGCACGATGCGTGCCTTGGTCGCTAACATGGTGACCGGCGTCGAAAAAGGATTTGAACGCAAGTTGTCGCTTGTCGGCGTGGGCTACAAAGCCGCGGCGCAAGGCAACAAGCTGAATTTGACACTCGGTTTCTCGCACCCGATCGTGCATTCAATGCCTGAAGGCGTGAAGTGCGAGACTCCGGTCCCCACCGAGATTCTGATCAAAGGTATCGACCGCCAGAAGGTGGGCCAGGTCGCAGCCATCGTCCGCGGTTATCGTCCGCCCGAGCCTTACAAAGGCAAGGGTGTACGTTATTCCGACGAGAAGATCACCCTCAAAGAAACGAAGAAGAAGTAAGCGAGGCCATCATGATCGACAAGAAAATTTCCCGTCTGCGTCGCGCCGCGAAAACCCGCGCCACGATTTCCAGGTTGAAAGCGGTTCGCATGACCGTGCATCGCACCAATACGCACATCTATGCGCAGATCCTCGACGCCACTGGCGCCAAGGTATTGGCGGCGGCGTCGACGGCCGAAAAAGAAGTGCGCGGCCAGGTCAAGAGCGGCTCCAGCAAGGATGCGGCCGTGTTAGTCGGCAAGCGGATCGCCGCGCGCGCGAAAGCGGCTGGCGTGTCCACGGTGGCATTTGACCGTTCCGGGTTTGCGTACCATGGCCGCGTCAAAGCGCTGGCCGATGCGGCGCGCGAAGCCGGTCTCACGTTCTAAGCCGGCCCGACGTCTTAATTAAGGATTCGAAAAAATGGCAAGAAACGATCAGCACGAAGACAAAGGCGACGGCCTCCGCGAGAAGATGATCTCGGTAAACCGCGTCACCAAAGTGGTGAAGGGCGGACGCATCTTGGGATTCGCCGCGTTGACCGTGGTTGGCGATGGCGATGGCTCCATCGGCATGGGCAAAGGCAAGTCGCGCGAGGTACCAGTTGCGGTGCAAAAGGCGATGGAAATGGCCCGCCGCCGCCTTGTAAAGATTCCTCTCAAGAATGGCACGTTGCATCACACTGTGATCGGCCAGCACGGCGCGACTCGCGTGTTCATGCAGCCGGCGGCTGAAGGTAACGGTATCAAGGCCGGCGGCGCAATGCGCGCGGTGTTCGAAGTCATGGGCATCACCAATGTTTCCGCCAAGTGTCACGGCTCCACCAACCCGTACAACGTGGTTCGCGCCACGCTGGATGGATTGCTGCAAATCAGCCGTCCCTCGGAAATCGCCGCCAAACGCGGCAAGACCGTCGAAGAAATTCTCGGTTAATCGAAAGCTTCAAGAGAACATCGAGACAACAACATGGCTACGCAAAAAACCATCACCGTCACATTGGTCAAGAGCACGATCGGTCGCCTTGAGGCGCACAAAGCGTGTGTTCGCGGCCTGGGCTTGAAAAAGCCGCATCAGACCGTCACTGTCATTGATACGCCCGATAACCGCGGCATGATCAACAAAGTGAGCTACATGCTCCGCGTTGAAGCCTAAGTTCGGGAAGCGAAAGCGAAGAACATCATGGAATTGAATACAATCAAGCCCGCTGAGGGCTCCAAGAAAAATCGCCGTCGCGTAGGTCGCGGTATCGGCTCCGGCTTGGGCAAAACCGCCGGTCGTGGCCATAAAGGGCAGAAATCCCGCTCGGGTGGTTTTCATAAAGTCGGTTTTGAAGGCGGCCAAATGCCGTTGCAACGTCGCCTGCCGAAGCGTGGCTTTATTTCCCTAACCCGTGACGATACCGCGCAAGTGCGTTTGTCTGAAATCGCGAAAATGCCGGTCGATGTTATCGATTTGGCTGCATTGAAGCAGGCGGGCTTTGTTCCACACGCCGCTTTGATGGCGAAGGTGATTTTGTCCGGAAAGCTCGACAAAAAAGTGAAGCTGATTGGCATCGCTGCGACCAAGGGCGCGAAAGCAGCTATCGAAGCGGTCGGCGGCTCATTTGAAGCGCTTCCGACCAAAGCTGCTGCCGTAGCGGCGGCATAAGCAAGAATCAACTGTAGATACCCAAGAATAAACGAGACAACGCGTTGGCTTCCAATCCTTTAGCGGCAATGGGCAAAATGAGCGACCTGAAACGCCGACTGGTGTTTCTGGTGTTGGCGCTCATCGTCTTCCGCATTGGCACGCATATCCCCGTTCCGGGCATCAATCCGGTGGAGATGGCCAAGCTGTTCGATACGCAAGGCGGCGGCATCCTTGGTATGTTCAACATGTTCTCGGGCGGCGCGCTGTCGCGTTTTTCGGTGTTTGCGCTCGGCATCATGCCTTACATTTCCGCGTCCATCATCATGCAATTGCTGACGGTCGTTTACGCACCGTTGGAAGCGATCAAGAAAGAAGGCGAAGCCGGGCGCCGCAGAATTACCCAGTACACGCGCTATGGCACGGTCGCATTGGCGTTGTTCCAGGGCGTCGGTATTTCGATTGCATTGGAATCGCAACCCGGCCTGGTGATCGATGCCGGTATGGCGTTTCGATTGACCACGGTGCTCACACTCGTCAGTGGCACGATGTTTCTGATGTGGCTGGGCGAGCAGATCACCGAGCGCGGTGTCGGCAACGGGATTTCGCTGATTATTTTTGCCGGCATTGTCGCGGGACTTCCTTCGGCGATCGGCGGTACGCTGGAATTGGCTCGTACGGGTGCGATGTCGATCCCGGTGGTGTTGGGAATCGTGATTCTGGTGGTTGGCGTGACATTTCTGGTGGTGTATGTCGAACGCGGACAACGGAAGATTCTAGTCAATTACGCTAAGCGCCAAGTCGGCAACAAATTGTATGGTGGTCAGTCTTCGCACTTGCCGTTGAAACTCAATATGTCCGGTGTGATCCCGCCGATTTTTGCGTCCTCGATCATCCTGTTTCCTGCAACGGCAGCGGGTTGGTTCGGACAAAACGACAGCATGACGTGGTTGAAGGATATCGGTGCGGCGTTATCTCCAGGTCAGCCGCTTTACACAATTTTGTACGCGGCTGCGATTATCTTTTTCTGCTTTTTCTATACCGCGCTGGTATTCAATTCCAAGGAAACTGCGGATAACCTGAAGAAAAGCGGCGCGTTTGTTCCGGGAATTCGTCCTGGCGAACAGACTGCGCGCTACATCGACAAGATTTTGATGCGCTTGACGTTGACCGGTGCGGTCTACATCACACTGGTGTGTTTGTTGCCTGAGTTTTTGCGTCTGCAATACAACGTGCCGTTTTATTTCGGTGGAACGTCACTGCTCATCATCGTCGTCACCACCATGGATTTCATGGCGCAGTTGCAGGCCTACATGATGTCGCATCAATACGAAGGTTTGCTAAAGAAGGCCAATTTCAAGGGCGGCGGATTTTCCGCACGCTAGGCCGAACGGATTATTGAGGGTTAATGGCGAAAGAAGAAACGATCCAGATGCAGGGGGAAATTGTTGAAACACTTCCCAATGCAATGTTCCGGGTGAAATTGGAGAACGGCCACATTGTTTTAGGCCATATCTCCGGAAAAATGCGGATGCACTACATCCGTATCCTCCCCGGTGACAAAGTGACCGTAGAACTGACGCCCTACGATTTAACAAAAGCAAGAATTACCTTCCGCGCCAAGTAAACGCGGGAAACTCAGGAGCAAAGAAAATGCGTGTTCAAGCATCGGTAAAAAAAATCTGTCGCAACTGCAAGCTGGTTCGACGCAAGGGCGTTCTGCGCGTGATTTGCACCGACAAGCGCCATAAGCAGCGCCAAGGTTAATTGGAAAAGTAAGGAAAGACCAACATGGCACGTATCGCCGGCGTCAATATTCCCAATCATCAACATACCGAAATCGCGCTGACCGCGATCTACGGTATCGGTCGCACCAGCGCGCAGAAAATCTGTGCTGCGGCGGGTGTGAAAACTTCCGCGAAGGTCAAGGACCTGACCGACACCGAGATGGACAAACTGCGCGAGCAGATTGCTAAGCTCACCGTCGAAGGTGACCTCCGTCGGGAAATTTCCATGAGCATCAAGCGGCTCATGGATCTCGGCTGCTATCGCGGCACGCGCCATCGCAAAGGCTTGCCGTTGCGGGGACAGCGCACCCGCACTAACGCGCGCACCCGCAAGGGCCCGCGCAAAGCCATTCGCCTGGCCAAGTAAGTAATAGAAGTTAGAGACGAAGGAAAACAGCATGGTTAAGCCCACCGCCGCGACACGCGTACGCAAGAAGGTCAAGAAGAATGTGGCCGAAGGTATCGCGCACATTCACGCGTCGTTCAACAATACGATCATTACCATCACCGACCGTCAGGGCAATGCGCTGTCATGGGCAACCTCGGGCGGTGCAGGCTTTAAGGGTTCACGCAAATCCACGCCGTTCGCGGCGCAGGTTGCCGCTGAAGCCGCAGGCAAAGCTGCGCAGGAATGTGGTGTGAAAAATCTGGAAGTGCGCATCAAGGGCCCCGGCCCAGGCCGTGAATCGGCAGTGCGTGCATTGAATGCCTTGGGCATCAAAATTTTGTCGATCGCTGACGTGACGCCGGTGCCGCACAATGGCTGCCGCCCACCCAAGCGTCGCCGCATGTAATCGCCAGGGAGAATAAAACGTGGCACGTTATCTAGGTCCAAAATGCAAGCTCTCCCGTCGCGAGGGCACCGATCTTTTTCTGAAGAGCGCCCGTCGTCCGCTCGATTCCAAGTGCAAACTGGAATCGCGCCCCGGACAACACGGCGCCAAGCAAAATCGCGTCTCGGAATACGGCACGCAATTACGCGAGAAACAGAAAATCCGCCGCATGTACGGTGTATTGGAGCGCCAGTTCCGCACCTATTTCGCCGAGGCCGAGCGCCGCAAAGGTGCGACCGGTGAAAACCTGTTGCAGTTGCTGGAATCACGCCTCGACAACGCCGTCTATCGTATGGGCTTTGGCTCAACGCGGGCGGAAGCGCGTCAGTTGGTGTCGCATTGCGCGGTTCAGGTGAATGGTAAGTCGGTGAACATTCCGTCATACCTGTTGAAGCCCGCTGATGTGATCACGCTGCGTGAAAAGGCGCAGAAGCAATTGCGTGTTCAAGATGCGCTCAAACTCGCCGAAGCCAATGGCTTTCCGAGCTGGGTGGAAGTCGACTCGAAGAAGTTTTCGGGTGTCTTCAAATCCATGCCGGATCGGGCCGAATTCGCCGCCGACATCAACGAACAACTCGTCGTCGAACTGTATTCCAAGTAATCCGTTTTTCGGGCGCGCCATGTCTTGCATGGTGCGTCTTCATCTTTCATAGAGGCCTTCGTCAATGCAAAGCAATGCTACGACTTTCCTGAAGCCGCGAATCATCGACGTGCAAAACATTTCCCCGGCGCATGCCAAGGTTGTGATGGAGCCGTTCGAGCGCGGCTATGGCCATACGCTGGGCAATGCCCTGCGCCGTATTCTGCTGTCTTCGATGCCGGGATACGCGCCGACCGAAGTCAAAATCGCCGGTGTGCTCCACGAATACTCGACCATTGAGGGCGTCCAGGAGGACGTCGTCGATATTTTGCTGAACCTGAAAGGTTTGGTGATGAAGTTGCACAATCGCAACGAAGTCACGTTGAAACTGAAAAAAGGCACGGCGGGAGCTGTCACCGGTGCCGATATCGAGCAGACGCACGATGTCGAAATTCTCAACCCCGACCACGTCATAGCCCATCTCACCAAAGATGGCAAGCTCGACATGCAGATCAAAGTTGAAAAAGGTCGCGGCTATGTCGCTGCCACGGCGCGCCGTGGTGAGAACGACAATCGCTCGATCGGGTCAATCCTGCTCGATGCATCGTATTCACCGGTTCGCCGCGTCTCATATGCGGTAGAGAGTGCGCGCGTTGAGCAACGCACCGATCTCGATCGTCTGGTGATGGATATCGAAACCAACGGTGCAATTGAGCCGGAAGAAGCGGTGCGTTACGCGGCCCGTGTGTTGGTCGACCAATTGTCCGTATTCGCCGATCTGCAAGGCACGCCGATGCAGACCGAAGAAACCAAGACGCCACAAATCGATCCGATACTGTTGCAACCAGTCGATGATCTCGAACTCACGGTTCGTTCCGCGAATTGCCTTAAGGCCGAGAATATTTACTACATCGGTGATTTGATACAGCGTACCGAAAACGAGTTGTTGAAGACCCCGAACCTGGGTCGCAAATCGCTTAACGAAATCAAGGAAGTGCTCGCCAGCAAAGGCCTTACGCTCGGCATGAAGCTGGAGAACTGGCCAGCGGCTGGCGTAACAAAATGACACGGTGAAAACCGTGTCATCCCCGTGAAGATGGGGATCAACGCATTATGTTTTTCAAAACCATAACGATAACAAGGCCGGCCTGAATTCCTTCAAGCAAAACGGCCAAGAGACCAAAAGGAAATAACCATGAAACATCGTCACGGATTAAAGAAGTTAAACAAAACCTCGTCGCATCGACTGGCCATGTTCCGCAACATGACCAATTCGCTGCTGAAACACGAAGTCATCAAGACCACCTTGCCGAAAGCGAAAGCCTTGCGCAAAGTGTTCGAACCGATCATTACGCTTGGCAAAGAACCGACGCTGGCCAATCGCCGCCTCGCCTTCAACCGCCTGCGCGATCGCGACATGGTCACCAAGCTGTTCGATGAACTGGGCCCACGTTACAAAGCCCGCGCCGGCGGCTACATGCGCATCCTGAAGTTTGGCTTCCGCGTCGGCGATAACGCGCCGATGGCGTTGGTAGAATTGGTGGATCGTCCGGAAGTGACCGAAGCACCGAAGGTCGAAACCACAGGCGAGTAGGATTTTCAATGCCACTAGAAAAAATGCCGGGCCCGCCCGGTATTTTTTTTCGCCAATGCCTTTCTGGGTACTTGAACCGCAGGATGTAACGGTGGTCGAATCAAACCGACGCTTCGAACTTTCCTTGGACTACTTGCACGCAAATGCAATGCTGCAGACAAACCAATGCGCACCGATGCCGTGTCCCAGGCAACATGTTTCACCGAACAACGTGGATGCCGATGAAACAGACCAAGCGAATGTACGCTTGATTTGTTATATCCAGCAATGAAAACTAACAAGACCACCCGGAAGCCTGCGGGGCGCGATTCGCGCACGAAGAGCACGAGAGTAACGTTGGAAATGGTCGCGTCAGCATGCAACGTGTCGCCAAGCACGGTGTCGCGCATACTAAATGGCACGGCGGTCGTCAGTCCGAAAAAACGCGAGGCTGTAGATCGTGCGATTGCTGCGCTGGGCTTTGTTCCGAATCCTGTAGCACGTGGCCTTGCTGGGGGCCGTACCTTGAGCGTGGGTGTTGTGACGCAGGCAATCGACAGCCCGTTCTACGGAGTTGCTCTTCGCGGTATTGAAGGGGAGTTGAGCAAGGCCGGATATAGCCCACTCTTTGTCAGCGGCCATTGGAACGCGATCGAGGAGAAACGGTGTATTGACGTACTGCTTTCGCGGAGGGTGGACGGTCTAATCGTTTTGACAGGCCGACTCAGTGATAGCGCCCTGCGGATTATCGCGGAAAAAACGCCGGTCGTCGTGACGGGTCGGAGCCTGAAAGTGCCAAGTCTGTATTCATTGGACTTTAACAATTTCCTAGGTGCCAAACTTGCTACTCATCATTTGTTGACTCTCGGGCACCGCCAGATCGCCTTTATTGCCGGAGACCCGAAACATCCAGATGCAAATGAACGATTGCGCGGATATCGCGCAGCGTTGAAGGCCGCAGGCGTGGCATTCAACCCGGCACTGGTTTTGCCTGGCAGCTATCTCGAGGAAAGCGGCCTCATTGCCGTCGAACGCCTTTTGGACAGCCGTGAGCCGTTCACGGCCATCTTCGCGGCCAACGACCAGATGGCATTTGGAGCAGCGCTAGCCCTGTATCGCCGGGGCCTGCATGTGCCTGATGATATTTCATTGGTCGGATTTGACGACCAGCCAGGTGCCGCGCATTCGATCCCGCCGCTTACCAGTATTCACCAAGGACCGTTCGAACTTGGCCAGGTAGCGGCTGTCTCGTTGCTGCAACTGCTCGCTGGGAAAGAACCGGCAGGGAATCTGTCCGAGCCACGCCTCGTGATCCGCAGTTCGACGCGCGCACTTTAAGCGGCCTTAGTCGATTTATTTCGTGTCGGGAAAATCCGACATGGGCGTTCTTCAAAAGCGAACCTTACGGGTCAAGTTCGAATCACCTGGCCCAGTGAATGCCATCGATGGTGATGTGGTTTTCCACGGGAGTTCCCGCTGTCGCGCCTGTCGCTGGATGGCGACCAGAGATGACGAACGGACTCGTGACGCGCATAAGGTCGATGCGGCTCAGCCCGACCTTCTCCTTGCCGGCGACATACCAACGGATTGTGTCGACGGGAATCGACACGTCATGCCATGCCCCATCGTTGACGTAACCGTATTCGCCGCTGACTAAGGGCATGTTTGCCGCTAGAGCGCTGCCTTCGGTGGTGCTGCCCACCAGGAACCCGATTTCCAGCGGGTCGGGCGTGGTGGTCCGGATACGGAAATTCAGGGTTCCGGCGGCGAATGCTGAAAGATCGTCGGCTTGGTTGTTCGGTACTGGAAGGTTGATGCCCCAACCGCGACTTGCCGGGCGGGGAGAAATTTCGATGCCGGTACCGCCTTTGCTGCGACGGATGGAGGCACTGCCTTCGCGGATTTTCCAGGAATCGAGCACGAGCCGCACTTTGCCCGGTGAAGAGGTGCCGGCAAGCAACGTGTAGCGCCGCGCCGAGACGAACGCGCGGATGGCGATTGGTGTCACGTAAGTGGCATCGGCCAGTGTGTAGGAGCCGGGTTCCCATACGGCGCGCGGGTATAGGTCCTGCACCACGTAGCGCGCCTCCCGCTTTACATTGAACAGACCCCACTTGTCGTCGGCCTCTTTCCAGGGCTCGTCGAACGCTTCGAAATAGAAGATCGAGCGGGGACCGTCTCCTGAGGCTTGCCACACATTCATCCGGTCGACATACATCTTTTGATTCACCGGGTGCGCACGAAAGGGCACCATGGCCGGGTCGGCCTGCCAGCCGGTCTCGCCGATCACGATCGGCATCGCCGTCAGGCCCAGCGAATCCATGTGCGACCGCACCGCGGTGTACTCGAACTTGGCCCGCGCGAAGGCCGCATCCACCATTGCAGCCGCACGCTGTTTCGGGGGCACCGCGGCCTGGCGCCAATCCCAAAGATCAGGGCTATAGACCGAGTCCAGCACAGGGTAGGTGTGCATGGCGACGAAGTCTATGCTGGCGAGAATCGGGGCTGGATCCTGTTCGACACGCCGGTTCCAGGCAAAGAACGCCCAGTTGTCGTCGGTGGTCACCGGCTGGTTGACGGCTTTGCGCACTTTGTCGATGTAGTCCTTCATCGCGAGCGTGTTGAAGTGGTTGAAGGACCATGTCACCATCGTCTCATTGCCGACGCTGACGGCCACCACGATGTCCTCATATTCATGGGCCAGCGCAATGCCGCGAGCCAACTCGGCGTCGTTGGCCGTGGGAGCATCGTGATGCACGTAGATGCCAAGCATTACCTTGATGTCAAGACCGTGTTCACGGATAACCTGCAGTGTCAGCCGGGCGACCTTGTCTGAACTGTCGAACAGGCGAATCAAGGTAAAACGCCCGGCGAGAAGCAGATCGAGATCCTGCTTGATCATCGCCGCAGTGATGGCCTCGTTGTCGCGGTCCGCTACGTTTTTTGCGGTGCGGAAAGGTGAGTAGGACACCGCCTTGCGCAAACCGAAATCAGCCGGCAACGGCCGCAGACTGGACGCGTTGCCTAGGTCAGCGTGCGCGAGCAATGCGGTAGTGACCACGCTGATAAACAATATCGCCTTTGCACATGCCGACAGCAATCGCCGGATACCAAACGGCAGAGGCGAACAGAAGCGGAGCACGATGCGCGGCGACGGTAATCGGAAGAAGCGACTACTTGCTGCGCTGGTAGACGCGCACATAGTCGATCTCCATCGAGACTGGAAAGATCTGTTCGTCAACCGCACCGCCATGGTGGCCCCCGACGGCGATGTTGAGGATCAAAAACTGTGGCTTGTCAAAAGGCCATTGTTCGGGTCCGCTGCGCAGATTCTTGTATTCGAAGTGTGCCATACCATCAACACCAAAACGGACGCGATCAGCGGTCCAGTGCATCTGGTAAGTGTGGAAGGCGTTGCACGCATCGGGGACCTTTACGGCGTCACCGGCACCTTTGGCGTCGTAGCCGCCTGCTGTGTGTACCGTGCTGTACACCCGCCCCGGGTCGCGGCCAACGTGCTCCATTATGTCTAGCTCGCCACCGGCAGGCCAGACGCCCGCTGTGTTCAGCGTCCAGATCGCGGGCCAAGTGCCTTTGCCACAAGGGAGCTTTGCGCGGACCTCAAAGAAGCCATAGGTCCAGTCGCGCTTGCCTCGCGTGATAAGGCGTGACGAGGTGTAGTTTTGACCACCCCAGTCAGGCGCTTTCGACAACGATTCCTTGCGCGTGTGAATTGTCAGTCGGCCACCCTGAACAAACGCGTTTTCCTTGCGTGGCCCTGAGTAGTATTGCAGCTCCTTGTTATGCCAGCCTGCTTTGTTTAATTCCGTGTCATGTGCCCACTTGGTGGGGTCGGGCAGGCCTTCGGTGTCGAATTCGTCAGCCCAGACCAGGCGATAGCCGGCGGGCAACTGAAGGGGTATTCCGCCGACCGTGTGTGATGACGCCCCCGTCGCCAGTGCGCTAGCGGCAAATGCTGCATGGTAGCCAAAGGTGATCAACTGTTTGGTGTGACGTGATCGCATCGTCTGACCCGTTCAGTCTACTTTGCGGCCGGCTGCATCGAACCGCAGTGCCCACGCGGCATCGGGTTGCAGCCCGACCCGCTGGCCAGATACCAAGTGGGCATGTCCTGCTCCCGTCTTAGCGTTCAAAAGCTCGTCCAGACCTTCGATACGTAAATGCAGGATCGACACATCGCCCAGATGTTCCGCCAACTCAATTGTGGCGGCAATGCCTTCACCTGGCGGTTTCAGGTGCATATGTTCCGCTCGGAGGCCCGTTCGGTGCACTGCAGGCCCGGCTGCCGACGCCAGGCATTCCCATAGCGCGAGGTGCGCCTCTGAGGCCACCGACCCAGGGCGCGGGATAATGTTGATGCGTGGCGCACCAAGGAATCCCGCCACGAACTCGTTGGCGGGGCTGTTGTAAAGGTCCATCGGCGCGCCGAGTTGCTCGATGTGCCCCTTGTTGAAGACGGCGATCCGGTCGCCCATCGTCATCGCCTCGACCTGATCGTGGGTGACGTAAATCATGGTTGTGCCCAGTTCCTTGTGCAGGCGCGACAGTTCGATGCGCATGTTGACTCGAAGTGCGGCATCGAGGTTGGACAGCGGCTCGTCGAACAGGAAAACCTTGGGTTTGCGCACAATGGCGCGGCCGATGGCCACGCGCTGGCGCTGTCCGCCCGACAGCTCTTTCGGATAGCGACCCAGCAACTCGGTGATACGCAGCACCTCGGCTGCGCGCTGCACCTGCTCGTCGCGCTGCGGTTTGCCGACGCCTGCCATCTTCAGGGCGAAGCCCATGTTCTCGGCCACTGTCATGTGCGGATAGAGTGCATAGCTCTGGAACACCATCGCCGCGCCGCGGTCGGCCGGGCGCACTTCGTTGGCACGCCGGCCATCGATCTGCAGTTCGCCCGCACTGATGCTCTCCAGTCCCGCAATCATCCGCAGCATGGTCGATTTGCCGCAGCCGGAAGGTCCGACGAAAACCAGGAACTCGCCGTCACGCACCTCCAGGTCCACTCCCGCGATTACGCGGACTTCACCATAACTCTTGTGGATGCCACGCAGGCTAACCTGTCCCATCTCAGTCTCCTTGAGCTGCTCGTTTGGCAGGCCGCCGGGCCAGGAAATCGCGGTACCAGTGCGCGCTGTCTTTCAGCGTGCGTTGCTGGGTCGCGTAGTTGACATGCACGATGCCGAATCGTTTGGCATAGCCGCTGGACCACTCGAAGTTGTCCATCAGACTCCATACCATGTAGCCCGCCATCGGCACGCCCTGCCGTAGCGCGTCGGCCACGGCCGCAATATGCGATTGCAGGTAATCGATGCGGTCGCCGTCATGCACCTGGCCGTCGACGAGCGTGTCCTTGAAGGCGCCGCCGTTCTC
This sequence comes from Betaproteobacteria bacterium, assembly GCA_043744315.1. GTDB lineage: Bacteria > Pseudomonadota > Gammaproteobacteria > Burkholderiales > Usitatibacteraceae > UKL13-2. The sequence continues at coordinate 36,501 of JAYTUX010000320.1, forward strand.
GGTGATGTAGACCGGCGGCAAGCGGTACTCGCGATGCAGGGTCAGCAGCAGCGCCGTCAATCCGCGAGGATAGATTTCCCATCCCATCTCGGTTCGCGCCAATCCGCTCTTGCTGGCGTCGAACGAGCCGTCCGCACTCGAAACCATGCGAAAGTAATAATTGACCCCCAGATAGTCCATTGGCGTAGCGATGGCGGCCATGTCGCCAGCTTCGATATGCGGTGCGTCCGCGCCAAGTTCGTCGAGCACTTCCTGCGGATAGCTGCCTTTGAACAAAGGGTCGGTGTACCAGCGCCGCCCGCGCGCGTCGTCGAGTTGGGCCTTGGCCAGGTCGGCAGCGGAAGCGGTGGCAGGTTCGACATGCGCCAGATTGATGACGATGCCCAGCGGTGCGCGACAACCGTCCGCGCGCAGCGCCTGAACCGCCAGGCCGTGGCTCAGCAGTAGATGGTGCGAGACCTGAATGGCAATCTTCCGATCCTTGATGCCGGGCGCAAAATTGCCGTGCTCGTGTCCGAGTACCGCAACCACCTGCGGCTCGTTGTGGGTGGCGATCGCGGCGACGCGATCCCCCAGCCGACGTTGTACGCCGCGCGCGAAGTCGACGAATCGATGCACCGTTTCGCGCGCGTCCCAGCCACCCCTTTCCTGCAGTGCCTGCGGCAGGTCCCAGTGGTTAAGCGTCAGGTAAGGTTGCACACCGCGCGCGAGCAAGCCGTCAACCAGCTGCTCGTAGAACGCCAGCCCGCGCTCGTTCCAGGCACCGGCACCAACGGGTTGCACACGCGGCCACGACACCGAGAAACGGTAGGCATCGACGCCCAGCGACGCGATCAGGTCGAGATCACTGCCGAGGCGGTGGTAGTGGTCGCAGGCCACATCGCCGTTGCTTGCGTCGGCGATGGCGCCGGGTTGACGGCAAAAGCGGTCCCAGATCGATTCACCCTTGCCATCCTCGCCGGCGGCGCCTTCTATCTGGAATGCGCTGGTGGCGACGCCCCAGACGAAATCGGGCGGAAATTGGCGGCGCAGGTTGTTGTTGTCGGGCATGGCTGGTTCAATAACTGGAATTCACTTGACGGCACCAGCGGTCAGGCCGGCGATGAGCTGCCGCGACGAGAAGGCGAACAGGACCAGCAGCGGAATGGTGGCGATGGCCGAGCCGGCCATCAACGCACCCCACTCGGTGTTGACCGGGCTCTGCAGGCTGCGCAGTGCCAGCGGCAACGTGTAATTTTCGATACTGCGCATGACGATCAGCGGGCCGATGAAGTTGTTCCACGACGAAATGAAAGTGATCAGCCCAAGTGTGCCAAGCGCAGGCTTGAGCAGCGGCAGCACAATGCGCCAGTAGATGGCGAACTCTCCGCAGCCGTCCATGCGGGCGGCCTCGATCAATTCCTTCGGCACTGCGGTCGACGCGAACTGGCGCATCAGGAAGATACCGAACGCGCTGGCCGCACCCGGGATGTAGAGCGCGCGCTGCTCGTCAATCCAGCCCAGCGCATCCATGATCATGAAGGTGGGAATCATGCTCATGAACGAAGGCAGCAACATGGTGGCCATGACAAGCGTGAATAGCGCGTTCTTGAAACGGAACTCCATCAGCGCAAAAGCATAGCCACCCATGGAACAAAACAGTAACGTGAGCGCCGTGGATGCCAGGGCCACATACACGCTCCACCCCAGATTGCGCCAGAAAGGCAGGCGCTCGGTCAGGATATTGAGGTTGGTGATCAGGTCATCACCAAACCAGAGCGGCGGGGGCAGGTTGAAGATTTCGGTGCGGGAATGCGTGGCAAACACGAACATGAAGTAGAACGGCGCGAGCATGATCAGCGCGCCGATGGCGACGATGCCGTACGCGGCCCAGCGCGTTACACGGCCATCGTGATGGTTTGCACTCATGCTGCGGGCCCGCGCGGCCGAAAGGCCCGGTTGGTGAGCCAGGTCATCAATGCCACCACCACGAACAGCAGCCAGGACATCGCACTGGCACCGCCGAAGTCGTTGAAGTCGAAGGCCATCCGGTACAGGTACACCGCCGAGGTCATCGCTGATTGGTCGATGCCGCCCTTGCCGCCGGTGAGGATGAAGGGTTCCTCGAACAGTTGCAGGCCGCCGATGACGCTGAGCATGATGCCGAAGAAGATCATCGGCTTCAGGCTCGGCAGGGTGATGTGGAAAAACTGCTGAAGCCAACTGGCGCCGTCCATCGTTGCAGCTTCATAGAGATCCTTCGGGATCGTCTGCAACGCGGCAAGATAGAGCACCATGTTGAAGCCCAGATAGCGCCAGAACACGATGAAGGCGATCGCGGGCTTGATGTTTTCAGCCTTGCCCAGCCAGTCGATGTTTTCAATGCCGAACAGCGAGTACAGGCCGGCGTTGACCAGGCCGAAGTCCTTGGAGAACAGCGAACTGAACATGATCGCGATTGCCACCGTCGAGGTGATATAGGGCAGGAAGTAAGCGCCGATCACGCCGTCGCGCAGTCGCTTGAACGAGTTGTGGATGAACACGGCCAGAGGAATCGCCACCAAGTGCTGCGGTACGCCGGTGGCAATGGCGAGCCAGGCGGTGTTTTTCAGCGACTTCCAGAACCACTCATCCTCAAGTGCGAACGCGAAATTCGCCAGGCCCACGTAGTCCATCGCATTGAGTCCGCTCGTCGGCTCCCAGGACTGGAAGGCGAGGTAGAGCGAAAACAGCAGTGGAAACACGCCGAAGACCGCGAACAGCACCACGAAGGGGCTGATGAAGACATACGGTGCCCAGCGTGGCGAAAGTCGCAGGAAGGCAGGCAGGCGCATGGTCAACGATTGGCGCGGCGCGCGAGCAGTCGCTCGGCATCGGCCAGCGCGCGGCCGATGTCCTTGCCGTGGTCGAGCACGTTGTCGAGTTCGGTGCCGATCACCTCGTCGGCGAAGTTGGTCTGTTTGTGGACCTGCGTTGCGGTGATTTTGCGCGCCGCATCGCGCCACAGCAGACGCGCGAGTTGCCCGCCGAGGAATGGCAGCGGCTGCGCGAAGAATGGATCATCGAAGGTGTCGAGCAATGCCGGAAAAGCGTCCTGCGACTTGAATGCCGCGAATTGCAGGTCGCGATCCAGCGTCAGCATCTGGATAAGTTCCCAGGCAAGTACCTTGTTCTCCGGCGCGGCACGGCGCGGGATGGCGTAGTAACTGCCGCCATAACCAACGAATGTGCTTTCGGGCAGCTGCGCGGCGCGCCACTGCCCTTTGGTGCTTGGCGCGACCCAGTTGGCCATTTGCCCGACCATCCAGGCGCCGGAGAGATCGGTCGCCAGCGTGCCGCGGCGAAAGCCCTCCGCCCACTCGTTGGACCAGGCGGTGACGCGGGCATCAAGCTTGTGGCGGCGCACCTTGCGCGCCAGCTCGAAGGCACGCACAAAGCGCGGCGAATTGACCAGCACTCGCGACTCCTGGTCGAAGTAGAGTCCTTCTCCCGGCCGCAGGCCACTGCGGATGACGATGTCCTTCACCACTTGTGCGTTCGAAATCAGGTAAGCACCGGTTACCGCCTTGAGCTTGATGCCCGCTTCGACGTATGCTTCCCACGAAGGCGTCAGGTCAGCCTCGCCTAGGCCGGCTTTCTTGAACAGGTCGGCGCGGTAAAGCAGCGTGCCGGGGCCGATGTCGGTGGGCATTGCCACCATGGCACCACGGCGGTTGACTGCCTGGTCATAGGCGTACGGGACAACTCGCGAGCGGAAACGGTCGATGCGATACGGTTCCTGCGCAAGGTCTTCAAGCCCGCCACCTTGCGAGAATCGGCCAACGTAACTCGACTCCAGGGCCATCACGTCAGGAAGGTATACCGACGTCGAGAGCGCAGTGGTCATTGCTGTGTGGTGGTCCGCGTACTGGCGGCTCACGATCTGGATGTCGATGTCGGGGTGCTTGCGTTGCCACATGGGCAGCGCCGCCTTGAGGATTTCGTCCAGCAGCGGAAACGCGGCTACCGTGAGTTTGCGGCGTCCAGCGGCGCGCACGGGCAACATAGCCGCTAGTCCTGCGGCGAGAAACGTCCGTCGGCATTGCCGCACGGGAGTCAAATACGTCATGCTCTTGCCCCGCGACTGCGGGCATGCCGCACCTGTATGGGTGTGTTCGGAATTGCCGACGCCATGGCAGACCGATTTGAGGTTCGTCCGCAGCGCATCATCGGTGCGGGAAGCAAAGGTCGGCCTCGACGGCTTTAACGTGTTTGGGATCAAAGCTGAGGTCCGGGCAATCCCGCCACCCCTGCTCGTCGAGAACCCGGAGTTTGGTCCTGGCACCATGTCGAAACGCGTAGGGCACGCGCGCCCATGTGAAGGTAAGTGCCCCGTCAGGAGGAATCTCATGCGCATCCAGCAGCACCGGGGTGAAATGCACTCGTCCGTCGCGCATACGTAGCCCCAGTTCACCCCATCGTGAAAGAATCTCCTCCTTTACTTGGCCGGTCATACCTGGTTGCTGCGCGCCACCCTCTGCAGGCGTGTGGCTGTAGGGGTCGGTGGGAAAGGCACCGTACGCCGCGGGATTCCTCCGATAGCCCAGTCCATCGCGCACCTTTCGATAAAAAACGCACAAGGCCTCCAACTCCGGCGCATTGTGGTCGGCCGCCTCGAAGACGCACTCTTGCACTGCCAGCAGCAGTTTGGCAACCATGTGCCAGTAAATGCAGCCAAGGCCTTCGTAACCGAACATCGTTCCAGAACGCCCTGTGAACTCTCGGTGATTCAGCGCGCGCTCGTACGCAGCGACAAGCTCGGGGAGGCCGGGACCCAAATCCGCGGCAACTGCCTCAAGGTCATTGCGGTTAGCCAGACCTGGTGCGAAGCGCACGGTTCCATCGCTTTGCGTCTGTAGGATTTCCGTTCGCCCCGACGCCAGGACTGCCTTGACCGCCGGGATTTGCAGCGTTTCGGCATCGAGGCGATTGCGTTCCAAAAATCCCGGCAATGGCCGATCGGGGTACAGAAGAAATGAGCCGTGTTGCACAGTGAAAAGAGGACTGTCGAACAATGCCTGGAGCAGGTTTAGCGACTCGGCCAGCGACAGGAGGCCGCTACTCAACACGGCGACTTGCCCTTCAAGCATAGGATAGAGGTGCCCTACAGTGGCCTTTCGGCCGGAAAAATCGACCAGATTGTAGCTCTCGTACAACCCATCGGCTCGCTTGCAGTGCCGCAGTGTGGCGTCGATCAACGGCAGCAGATCGCGCGCCAGCGAAGGCAGGAGGCTCGCTGGTGCCCGAGCGGGATGCCTGCCCGCAGCACCGCGATACGCCTCGGCGCGCCACGCATCCAGGATGCTGCCCGCAGCGTCGAGGAATTCACGGCGTCCGATATCATCCTCGACGACCGAGAGCGGCGTCGCGCAGACGAGAGAGTGGAACTGGAGTAGCGCCTCGAGGGTCGAAGCGGATACAGCGAACGAGCTGTCCGCGCCGGGAAAAGCGGCGAGAAATGTGAGAAAGCGCCGCAGATGGGCGAGTGTCACCACCGACAGGCCATTGCCTACCAACGCATTGTTGGCATCGTTCCATTCAGGACGCTGCGTGTGCAACCAAAGGCCGCCACCTGGTACCAAACTGCCCGCCTTCGCCAGGAGGATCGTGGCCAATTTTTCTGCCAATGTGGCCAGCACGGGTTTGTCATCTTCATCGCACACGAGCAGGCCGTCAGCGCCTAAGCGGCGGGCTCGTTCCAGCGCTTGCTCGTGTACCGCGTGATCAAATACGATCGTGTCCTTCGGCTGCGCAACCTGCTCGGCATGACGCTTGAGGCGGTAGGGTAAGTCTGCAAAGCTGAAGATCGCCCGGTCCCAAAACAGCGCGAGCAGCCCAGGTTCGCCTGCCTGCGCCGCCTCGAGCAATTTGAGCAGGTAGATCACCTGATGGTCACCCCAGTAGCCGATGTGGCTCCACGCATTGTCGGGTTCCTCGACTTCCCAGTCGATGCCATCGCGCCCAATGCGGTAGGGGTTATAGCCGTCGACCGTCATCGAGTTGACAAAAACTGCGATCATTGAGCCGACGTAATCCGGCTCGCTGGGCAACAAGGCTTCCCAGTTCTGAAAGATGTCGCGCCAATTTCCTTCATGATTGACCACTCGCCGGCCCTGAGCGTCGCGCACGCGGATCGAAAACTTGTTCCAGGGCCGGCTGGGGTCACCGTGACGGCGGCTGAACGTGAGCGGCAGGTATTCAAGCACCAAGCGTTCGGACTGCGGCCCCCAGTTGTCGCGTGCCGCTGCCAGCACTTGCGAGCGTTCCACGTAAGGCGGCCAGTTGGCCATATTTTCCTTCATGATCGAACCCGAGGCATTGCTTCGCTGGCTTACGAACGCAATGAGGTCGTCGCGCTCGAAACGGGTCCCGTCGACGAACACGCCTCCACGCATGATGTTGAACAGGACGTTGGCTCGATGATGTGCGGCCGCCATTGGGTCACCGGAGTTCTGGAAGGCATCGGCGCGCGCGAGAAGTTCGTCCAGCCCGGCGGAGTTTCGCTCACGGGCGGCGACGATCTCCGCAACTGTTCCTTCACCCGTCTCAAGGCGGCGCGATAGTTCGAAAGCCTCGACTTGGGACTGCGGCCCGTCGATGACGATGTACCATTCAAGGCTTGTTCGGTCGACCTCGGCGTCGAAATTAATGAGGAAGGCACCACGGTGCCCGCGGGTCAACGACTCGACCTCGACCTTTCCTGTTTGGCAGAAGTGCTCGACCTGCCGTGCAGACAGCATGGTCTTCGCGCCGACTGGCGCTCCCGCGTGCCAGGCGGCGAGTGCAGTCAACGACTCCTTCGGCTCTGCCCGGTCCCATATTTGCGCGTAGATCGTGAAGAGGCCCAGGCGCCCACCCGCGGCCGATTCATTCCACTTGTATGCATCCGTCAGACAACTCATGTTGTTCGACAACTCCACACCCACACCCGGTGGAATCAGGTTCAGCACGCCGTCGAGCACTTTTACATGCATCGGGCCTTGCAGTGCCTCCAGGCGCGCAGATCGGACAAGGCCCAAGCCGGTAGCCGTAAACCACTCGTACTGGAAAGCCAATTTTCCCGACGGGTGCTGGTCACGAAAGCGAATGCGGGTCCCCGACAGGTTCTTCCAAACTGAACGTCGTCCCGCCGATCGATCTTGGCGCGGCGCGAAGGGTTGCCATAGCTCGGTATGTGCGCCGTCCTCAATTTGGATCCAGGTCCGGGGTCCCGTGTGTTCTCCTCTAAGATGAATCTTGTCGACGGTCTCATAGGGAAGAAACGCACCTTCGGCATCGCGCCGGCCACCGGTCAAAGATCCTGCGCTCGAGACGTAGGCCCAAAGATCGCTGTCCCCCGCAAGCGCCATGAAGAATGGCGCCAGGTGGTCATAACTGTTGATCCGGTACCAGGTATCGGTTTCGTCAATGACAAAGGTACCGTTCACACTGGTGTCAGTCGCCATGTCGGTCTCAGCCTGGTTGAATCGCGGCGGTACGTTGCCTTGAGTTGCCGCATCGTCGCTGCCGCGCACAGGTGCGGTCAGGCCAACACTGTCTGCTCTGGCGCTGCGGATGGTTGCGCGCAGCGTCGATGTAAGCGTGTCCTGATTCATTGACGGGACGCCGCGCAATTTTTTGCGATGAACTCAGCCTGCGTCGGCATTACGTTGACGCATTTTGCGATCACCTGCTCGACATTGTTCAGATAGGCCTGCACCTCCGATTCTGGCTGAAGGTCTGCAAACGGGTGATAGGCACGCGGCATGATCCCTTGTCCCACCATTACCTGTATCCAGCTGGCTTCCGCAAAAAGTTCAAGACCATCGCGAAAGATGCGCCCATTGCTCCGAAACAGATCCATCTTTCGTTGCAGCGTGTCAGGGATAGACATGGTGCGGCAGTAGTTCCAGAAATCCGAGTCATCCCGCTCGGTGAGCTTGTAATGCAGCACCAGGAAATCACGGATTCGTTCGTATTCCCAATGTGTAAGCGCGTTGTATTCAGCAATGTCGATCGCATCGAAACCGGCATGCGGAAAGAAATTGATGATGCGCGAGATTGCTGTGTGAATGAGGTGAATGCTGGTTGACTCCAGCGGCTCGAGAAAGCCGCTGGACAATCCCACAGCGACGCAGTTGCGGTTCCAGAATTGTTTGCGCCGCCCGGTCGCAAACTTGAGCGGACGCGGCTCGGCAAGAGGCGCGCCATCCAGATTCTTCATCAGGATGGCCGTGGCCTCGTCCTGGCCCATGAAGTTGCTGCAATAGATGTGGCCGTTGCCGGTTCGGTGCTGCAAGGGAATTCGCCATTGCCAACCTGCCGAATGGGCGGTCGAGCGAGTCACGGGCAGTAGTGGGCCGGCCGACGCGCACGGCACCGCAAGTGCTCGGTCGCAAGGCAGCCATTGAGACCAGTCGTCAAAGCCGGATTTCAGTGTCTGCTCGATCAGCAGACCGCGCATGCCCGAGCAATCGATGAAAAAATCACCTGCGATGCGCTCGCCGCTTTCGAGAGCCACGGCCTCGATAAAGCCATCCGGCTCACGCTGCGTAACCCGGGCGATCTTTCCCTCGGTTCGCACCACGCCAAGCTTCTCGGCAAAGGCACGCAGGAAGCGGGCGTATAGGCCGGCGTCGAAGTGAAACGCGTTTGAGATATCCGCCACGGGCGAGCCGGGCATGTCTTTGCGCGCCCGCATGAATTTGGCACGTTGAGGCGCTGCGGTATTGATCGAATAGGCCGCCAGCGGAGCCGCGCGCCCCAGCGATGCCAGGCGCAGCCAGAAATGATGGAAAGGCAGTGCATCCGTCGCTTGGCCCAACCTGCCAAAGCCGTGTATGTATCGATCGCCTACACGTCCCCAGTTGACAAACTCGATGCCGAGCTTGAACGTGCCTTGCGTAGCGCGCAGGAATTCGTCTTCATCGATTTCAAGCGCACGGTTGAAGTCCGCGATGTGTGGAATTGTCGCCTCACCCACGCCGATAATCCCAATTTCGTCGGACTCGACAACCCGGATGTTGTAGGCGCGACCCAGCACCTTGGAAAGCGCGGCGGCGGTCATCCATCCGGCGGTTCCGCCGCCGACGATCACGATGTTGTGTACCGGCTTGAAGGTCACGACGTCAATGCTCTCGATGCAGAAAGATTATCCATAAGGCCTCTCCCGGCGCGGATCGGCCATCTGCCCCGCTCTAGCGGAACGCGTATCACCCCCGACGCGTATCGGCAGCGTCCCCATTGAGTTTCCAACAGGGTCGCCATCGATAAGCGAGGGTCAGAACTTGTAGTTTATGCCTGCAAGTATCTGGCGGCCGAACAGGTAGGTATAGTTCGGCACGAGCTGCTTGGGATCCGGTACATCTGCGTTACCCGGTGTCTTGTAGCTGATGGTTGGTTCGTCTTTCAGGTTGTTGACCTGTAGCAGCAGGGACAAGCCCTTAAATGAGCCGGCGTCGCTGAAGTTGTACCCGAACTGCAGGTCAAGAACTTTGTCGACGCCTTGCGATTTTGACGTTGACCTCAGGAAGATATCGCGAGTCGTCGCGGTGAAGGCTGAGCGGTAACGCTGGCTGATCCGCGCCGAGAAGCCGGCCTGCTCATAGTAGAGGGTGGTATTGGTCGACCGACCGGACAATCCGTTAAGAGAAGTCTTCTCACCCGGAATGACGACGCCGGTATTCTGGTCCACCTTCTGGTCGTTGATGGAACTCCTGATCTTGGTTGTACTGACCACAACGCCAAAACCATCCAGCCAATTGCTGACCAACGCACCTTCTAGCGATGCCGATAACTCTTGCCCCTCGACCTTGCCGCCATTGCCATTCAACGGCTGAAACACCGGACCAAACTTCTGGACGACGATGCCGGCAGGCGCGGCAGCCGGAATCGGAAGCCCGGAGTTGTCGCGTGCGCTTACTCCGTAAGTGATGTAGCTCAGCAGATTCTTGCGATATGCGGCGAGCGACACATAGCTTCTCTTGCCGAAGTATTTTTCGACCGAAAGATCGAAGGAAGACGCTCTCCAAGGCTTGAGTTCCGGGTTACCCGAGTATGCCTGGGACCACTTTCCCTGATCCGGGCCGGGCTTGATTTCAAGAACCGGCGTGCTGGTTCCAGCGCGCATGTCGATGATGTTCGGTCGAGCAGTAGTCTGAGCCAAGCCCAAACGCGCAATCATGCTATTCGATAGCTCCGCCACCAGATTCAGGCTCGGCAAGAAGTTGTTGTAGCTTGCACCACCCGTGCGCTTGAAGAGCAGGCTCAGGTTGGGATTATCGTCGCTGCCGCGATATTCCCAGCCATCGGAGTTTTGCTTGGTCTTGACCGCTTGATAGCCGACGTTGCCGCGAATCGGTATTCCCGATACCTCGGTATCGATATTCAGCATGACGTAGCCCGTGGTCACCTTTTCATGAACACCCGAATCGTTATCTTGTTTTAAGCTGAACAACGCCGGTTGCTGAATGAGCGCACCGGAACCGACAAGCGAAGGCACATCGATTCGAATGAATTGCCCAATTCCGACCCACGACATGTCGATGGGCGACCGTATTGCACTGGCGGGAATGTCGCGAATATTATTGCCTTTGGAATCCAGCGGCATTAGCAGGCGGATCTCGTTTTTCTCGACGGTCTTGTCGCGCTGCGTGTAATTCACGCCGCCGATGAATGATCTGAATATGCCGGAGAGTGAGTGTTTAGCCGAGAGCCGGAATGACTTGATCGTATCTTCGACATGCGGGTCGCGAATGACACCGGTCCAGCGCGGCTGACCAGGAACATAGTCGAATCCAAGCACGTCACCGAAGGCGATGCCGGCAGGGTTGGTGAGAAAACCGCTCTGCAGAGGCGTGAGAAACTGTGAGCTGCCATCGACAGGAATGTTCCACCGGTAGGGGCCGTAAGCCCACTGCCCGGCAGCCTTGTTGTAGGGGCCTGCATACACCTCCATGTACTTTTCATCACGCACGTCCTTCGAGTAGCTGACATCGCCGATCGCCGTCCAGCCATCACCGAACTTCAAGGATGTGTTCCAACCTACCGCCTTGATGGTGTCCTTGCGTTTGGTGTCGAAATTGGTGGTGGTGGTCGGCAGGTGATCCGCAGTGCCGCTGGTGGCATATGTGTTCAATCCCACTTGCGCGGTACCAATATTCGAAAGAGTATTTTGTACGCCGGCACCAAACAACTCTCCCCAGCTGGCGAACATATTGGAGGTCAGCTTGCCGCCCACCTCATGGGTGTCGAATTTTGAATAATAGAGATCCAGTTGGGTATGCAGATCGTCGTTGGGTTTGTACTCCAACACGGTCATCAAGCCGTCGCGCGTGTTCTTCTTTGTGGTCGTCGATGATGTCCAGAACATCGGTAGCAATGCCTTGGCGTCGTACCCCCAGTTATTTGGACCCTTGAACAGCGATGGCACGGCGCCATTGACTGGCAAGCCATAGGGCGTGTAGTCGCCGTACTGGTCCAATTCCGTGAGCTTCAATTGTGTGGCCGATTCCAAGTGCGCGAAACCTAGCGCAACGCCGACCGTATTATTCGCAAACTGGTTGATGTACGAGACGCTCAGGCGTTTGCCTAGTGAGCTCGCCACACCCGGAACCAGATTGCCATTCGAGTTATCTTCGCCGCGCACATTGACGGCAACCTCGCGTCCACGCGTATCCAGCGGACGCCGTGTACGAAGGTCAACGGTCCCTGAAAGCCCTTGGCCGATCAACATTGCATCGGGTGTTTTATAAACGACGGCCGAACTGATTAGTTCGGACGGAAATTGATCGTATTCCACGGCGCGGCTGTCGTTGGAACTGACGAATTCGCGGCCGTTCAACAAGGCTCCGGAAAACGCCGGAGACAAGCCGCGGATTGAAATCACGTTGACTCTGCCGTCCGGGCCGCGCTGCCCGGTCACGCCAGGAAGTCGCGCGAGCGCTTCGGCAATGCTGGAGTCGGGCAGCTTGCCGAGTTCTTCGGCGGAGACGACTTCGACGATTGAATCAGATTCTCGCTTGACCGCAAGTGAATCCTCGATACTGCGCCGGATACCGGTTACGACAACCGTATCCACACTCTGCGCGGCGATCTTGGCCGCATCCTTCTTGAGGGCGTCTTTTTTCGCAGCCTCTTGCTTGGCGGCTTCTGTTTTGGCGGCGTCCTGAACAACCGGATCTGCCTGCTGCGCCTGTGTGCTCGCGGCAAAAATCGCGGCCGCGCACGCAACAACCAAGGGGCGCAATTTGAATTCGAGCTGATTTGCCAGAGTACCTTTGCCGCCCATCTTGTATGAAGCATTCATCAACCGACTCCTTGGGAAATGTGTAGAAATTCGTGGTCTAGCGCCGCGATTACAGAAACTTCTGAAAGGATAGTCCCATGAGTTTTCTTCACGGGGATTATTTTTGAAAGCGCTTTCATTTTTAATTAAAACTAAAGCCCGATCAAGATTTTGATGGGCTCTTTTTACGCAAGCGAACTTTGAAAGCGCTTTCATATTCGGCCGAAACTTACTTCTTGTCAAGAGTAATGGGCGGTTCGGAAGAAATATTTCATGTTGCGGTGCGTCAATCTACCCTCTCCGGACGACCAAATGCCGTGCAACGACTTGGCAATCGGCGGTTTGTAACCACCAATGTCGTCTTCGCAACTTTGAAGCGACGGCAGAAACCATGAGGCGGGGGTTCATGCTTGAGAGGCCGGTAAAAAGAAGTGTTTGCGTACCACCACGACCACCAGTAAGCAAACCTCAATACCATCTCAAGAATAGCAGCGGTGCTTGCCTTTGGGGCCGTCGTCACCAACGCGGGATTAAAGTGCTGCGTTGAGTTGAAGTCGCATATTCGCGTTGTGGAAGCCGTGTGCCGGGTTAATGTGATCCGGCCAAGTGCGCGCCAATGGCGGTGTGAGTTTGCTCCATGTGTCGCCTGCAATACAGTTTGCTTCGGTAACGAAGTTCGGTTTCATGTGTGGCTTGCAATGCTGCGAAACTATTCGTGCCAAGAGTGCCCATTGCGCTCTGTCATCGCGATCGCGGCCGATGGCCCCCAACTGCCCGCCGTATACGGTTTGACCTTCTGTCCCGTCGTGCGCCAGCCATCAATGATGCCGTCGATCCATTGCCACGCCGCTTCGACTTCATCACGGCGCACGAACAACGCAGAATTGTTCTTCAGCACGTCGAGCAGCATGCGCTCGTAGGCGATACGGCGGCGTGACTGGCCGAACGCGTCGCCGACAGAGAGATTCAAAGGTACCTGCGCCAACGTTACATCGTTCATGCCCGGCTTCTTGTGCATCAATGTGAGTGTAATCATTTCCTCGGGCTGCAATTTGATCAGTAAGGTGTTGGGCGCCAGCGTCGCGCCGATGCCGGCAAAAATGTTGTACGGCGCGGCTTTGAACTGAATCATTATTTCGCTGCTGCGCTTTTGCAGTCGCTTACCCGTACGCAGGTAAAACGGCACGCCTGCCCAGCGCCAATTGTCGACACCGACGTGCAGCGCAATAAATGATTCCGTATCGCTTTCCGGCTTCGCACCCGCCTCATCAAGATAGCCCAGTGCCGCTGCACCGCCGCTGAATCCCGCAGTGTATTGACCACGCACCGTGTGCGTCGCAACTTCCGCGCCCGTGATGGGCCTGAGCGACCACAACACTTTCACCTTTTCGTTGCGCACGGCTGATGGCGTGAAACTCGCGGGCGGCTCCATGGCAACCAGGCAAAGCAATTGCAGCATGTGACTCTGCACCATGTCGCGCAATGCGCCGGTGGCATCGTAAAACGGCCAACGTCCTTCAACACCCACCGCTTCCGCGACGGTAATCTGCACTTGCTCGATCGCATTCGCATTCCACAGCGGCTCGAAGATCGAATTGGCAAATCGCAGCGCGAGCAAATTCTGCACCGCCTCTTTGCCGAGGTAATGATCGATGCGAAACACCTGGCTTTCTTCGAAGGCGGCACCGATATCTTCGTTGACTTTTCGCGCCGTCGCGGTGTCGGTGCCGATCGGCTTTTCAACGATGATGCGCGAAAGCTTGTCGACCAACCCCGTATCGCGCAGCGCGAGGCAAATCGGCCCGAACAATTGCGGACCGGTGGAGAGGTAATACATCACGCCGCCGTCGTCCGGCCCGCCGGGCTGCAGCACGCTCTTGATCGGCACCAGTCCACCGGGCGCCTGTACATTCACCGCGACGTAACGAATGCGTGCGGCAAATGTCGCAAAAGCGGCGTCATCGAATAGCTTCGCGTTGGCGGAAACTTGAATCGCCTCTTTCACCTTGGCGATGAACATGTCATCCGAAAGTGTTGATGTCGCGGCACCAATCAACTGAAATTTCTTCGGCAGCAATCCGTCGCGATCCAACGCGTACAACGACGGCCACAACATGCGTTTGGCCAAGTCGCCGGTCGCACCAAATAGCACCATGGCGCGGCATTCGGGAGGGAAAATGTTTGTGGTCATGGTGATCCCGGAATCGATCAGGAATTCTTTTTGAGAAGCGAAGCAACTTGCGCGCGGCGGCGAATTTCATTCCAGTCTGCGCTCGCGATCAACGTTGCCGGCGACAACCACGATCCGCCTACGCACGCGACGTTTGACAGCGACAAATAGGCAGATGCCGAGTCGGCATCGATGCCACCGGTTGGGCAAAACAACACCTGCGGAAAAGGCCCGCCCAGCGCCTTCAACATTTCCACCCCGCCGGCTTGTTTGGCGGGAAATAATTTCATCGCTGTGAAGCCCGCATCGAGCGCTCGCATCACGTCAGAAGGCGTCATGCTTCCAGGCAGGAATGGGAATTCGTTTGCGCCTGCATGCGAAAGTAGTTCCGGCGTTGTTCCCGGGCTCACGCCAAACATGGCGCCCGCTGCAAGTGCGGCATCCATATCTGGCCGACTGGTAATTGTCCCGACGCCGACAATCGCGCCGGGAACGGCCGCGCGAATGACCCGCACACACTCGAGTGCGACCACCGTGCGCATGGTTATTTCCAGTACACGAATACCACCCTCCACCAAAGCCTTCGCGAGTGGCACGGCATCGTCAACGCGGTTCAGTACGATCACCGGCATAACCGGACTTGCGTCGAGAATTTTTCGAATAGCGCTCATGATCCAGCCCCTGCGATGACGGGTTCAAGTGCCGATGAATGCGTGATGATCGGCACATGCTCCATCGTCGTTCCGAACGTTCCCGCGCCTTCCTCTGCCGTCAATGCAACTGCACGCGCCGATTGAAACAACTCGCGGCCCATGCCGAACTGGTTGCGCGAAAGATCCGCCGCCGCGGGCACGCGCTGCCTCCATTCCACATCTGAAACCAGCGCCTCTAGCGTGCCGGCCTCAGCGTCGAGGCGGACGATATCGCCATCGCGCACTCTGCCCAGCGGGCCACCGGCGAGACACTCGGGCGAGACGTGAATGGCTGCCGGAACCTTACCTGAAGCACCCGACATGCGGCCGTCGGTCACGAGTGCCACGTGAAAGCCCGCGTCTTGCAACGATCCCAATGCGGGAGTGAGCTTGTGCAATTCAGGCATGCCATTGGCACGCGGCCCCTGAAATCGAACCACCGCAACAAAGTCACGCTGCAACTCGCCGCGCTTGAAACTCTTGAGCACGTCATCCTGGTCGTTGAATACCAGCGCGGGTGCTTCGATCACCCGGTGCTGCACCTTCACGGCGGAAACTTTGATCACCGAGCGTCCCAAATTACCGCGCAGCACGCGCAGGCCGCCGTCGGCGCTGAACGGTGCAGTCGCCGTGCGCAATACGCCTTCGTCGCTGCTCGAGGTGGGGGCCGCGCGCCAGACAATTGCATCGCCACTGAGGTGCGGCTCGTCGGCGTAACGCGTGAGCGATTCGCCCGCAACCGTCAGTACATCGCCATGCAGCAATCCCGCCGCAAGCAATTCGCGAATCACAAACCCGCAACCACCCGCCGCATGAAAATGATTCACGTCCGCACTGCCATTGGGATAAATACGCGCAAGCAGCGGCACGATGGCAGAGAGTTGATCGAAATCGTCCCAGTTGATGTTGATACCGGCGGCACGTGCAATCGCCACCAGGTGAATCGTGTGATTGGTGGAGCCGCCGGTTGCGAGCAAGCCGACAATCGCGTTGACGATTGCGCGCTCATCGACCACTTTGGCGATTGGAGTGTACCCATTGCCCAAGTGCGTGATCGCCGCCACACGCGTCGCCGCCGCCGCCGTGAGCGCATCGCGCAACGGCGTATTCGGCGTGACAAACGCGGCCCCCGGCAAATGCAGGCCCATCACTTCCATCAACAATTGATTGCTGTTGGCGGTACCGTAAAAGGTGCAAGTACCGGGACCGTGATAAGCACGGCTCTCCGCTTCCAGCAGCGCAGCGCGATCGATTTTGCCCTCTGCAAATTGCTGGCGAATTTTTGCTTTCTCATCGTTTGAAAGCCCGCTGGTCATCGGGCCGGCGGGTACGAATATCGTCGGCAGATGGCCAAATTGCAATGCGCCAATCAAGAGCCCCGGAACGATTTTGTCGCATACGCCCAGGCACAATACCGCATCGAATACACCATGCGACAATGCAATGGCAGTTGACATGGCGATGACGTCGCGCGAAAACAGCGACAACTCCATCCCGGGTTGACCTTGCGTCACGCCATCGCACATCGCCGGTACGCCACCCGCGAATTGCGCGGTCGCACCGGCTTCCCGCGCTGCGCGCTTGATGATTTCAGGAAAGCGTGAGAGTGGCTGGTGCGCGGACAGCATGTCGTTATAAGCCGAGACAATACCGATGTTTGGCGCGCGAATTTCGCGAAGCGCCAATTTGTCGGATGGTGCTTCCGCAGCAAACGCATGCGCGAGGTTAGTGCAGGAAATCCGTCCGCGCGCAGTGCCAGCGACGCGAGCATGATCGACGCGCGCGAGATATGCGGCGCGTGTTGCCGCACTTCGCAGGATGATTGTGTCGGTAGTCGCCGCAACCGTTGGATGAACCGCCATGGCTGTTCCTTTTGGGTGTTGCACAGAAAAATTTGTGGGTATTGTAGAAAATCTACAACAATTCGTCAATAGTCACAATTCCCACTCAAGCGATGCGATACCGATGTTCATAGCAAAAATGGTCGGCGTTCTAATATTGACCGCGAAGGAAAATATCAATCGTGTTGACAAACTACAAGAACCGGTCAGAGAATACCGTATGCGAATCCCGTCAATTGTAGTTTTTTGGTCTGCAACCTGTCTGGACTGGGGCAATGGCTGCGAAATTCACACCGTACCGCGCTAAATTACCGACTGCTGGCGCCGGCGCGCAGGCCGGTGGCTTACTCGATCGGATTGAAGCGCTGCTGGATGGCATGCGTCCTTCCGAGCAATTAGTCGGCCGCTTCGTGTTGCGCCATCCCAATCTCGTTATCGGGCTCTCGTTCCCCGAAATCGCTGCGCGCACCGGTGTGAGCCAGCCGACCATCGCGCGTTTTTGCGTGGCGGCGGGCTTCAGCGGTTACCGCGATTTCAAATTGCGTCTGGCGCAGAGCCTTGCCAACGGCGTGCCGTTCGTGCATCACGACGTCGGCATGCAGGATTCGATGGCGGATGTCGGTGCGAAAGTATTCGATCGCGGCATCGCCGCATTGGTGACGGTGCGCAATCATCTCGATCCCGCTGCGATGGAGCGCGCCACGCGATTGCTCGCGTCCGCAAAACGCATTGAATTCTACGGCCTCGGCAATTCGGGTATTGTCGCAATGGATGCGCAGCACAAATTTTTTCGGCTCGGCGCGCCTGCCGTGGCGTATTCCGATCCGCATGTACATGCCATGTCGGCCTCGCTGCTCGGCAAGGGTGATGTGGTGGTGGCGATCTCCGGTTCTGGCCGCACGCGTGAACTAATTCGTAGTGTGGAGATCGCACGCAATGCCGGTGCCACGGTAATCGCCATCACCGCCAGCGGTTCACCTCTGGCGCGCCTGGCTCATGTCGCGTTGTACGCCGATGTGCCCGAGGATCTGGATGTGTACGCACCGATGACTTCGCGTATGGTGCATCTGGTGATGATCGATGCGCTATCGGTCGGCGTGGCAGTGGCGCGCGGCCCCGCGCTCGCGAAGCGATTGAAACGCGCCAAAGAAGTTATTGCAGACAGAAGAACGGAAGAGCATTGACATGACAATTCACACACCGGATTCGGGCCAGCAATGGTCAGCGTTGGCAGCCCACTTTGCGACCGTCAAAGATAAAACTATCGCACAGAATTTTGCGAGTGATACGAATCGTGCCGAAGAGTATTCACTCCAGGCCGCCGGCTTGTTTCTCGATTACTCGAAAAATAGGCTTGATGATTTCGCTCGCGAAAAATTGATCGACCTCGCGCGCGCCTCCGGTGTCGAAGCGCGCCGTGACGCCATGTTCGCCGGCGAGCGTATTAATGTCACTGAGAACCGCAGCGTGTTGCACACGGCATTGCGTGACATGTCTGGTAAGCGCATCGACGTCGATGGAGCGGATATTCTCGGACCGATTCGCGACGTTCGGCGTCGCGCATTGTCATTCGCCGAACGCGTGCGGAACGAGGGCTGGCGTGGCTTTTCGGGTAAATCAATTACCGATGTCGTCAACATCGGCATCGGCGGTTCCGACCTCGGGCCGCGCATGGTGTGTGATGCGCTGAAGCACTTTGCACACGAACGAATTTCCACCCACTTCGTGGCCAATATTGACGGCGACGCGTTGGCAGATGTGCTCGCAACGATTGATCACGAGCGTACGATTTTTATCATTGCCTCCAAGACCTTCACCACCATCGAGACGCTTACCAACGCCCGCTCCGCACGCGCGTGGTTCCTCGCCAAAGGTGCGAGCGAGGCCGACATCGCGAAGCACTTTGTCGCCGTCTCGACCAACACCGAAGCCGTGCGCGCGTTCGGTATCGATCCCGTCAACATGTTTGGATTCTGGGATTGGGTAGGTGGACGCTACTCGCTCTGGTCGTCGATCGGTTTGCCGATCATGATTGCGATCGGGTCGGAAAACTTCGCGAAACTGCTGTCCGGCGCGCATGCGATGGATACCCACTTTCAAGAAGCCCCGCTGGCACAAAACATGCCAGTACTGCTCGCCATGATCGGCATCTGGTACCGGAATTTTTTCGAAGCCGGCAGTGTTGCCGTGCTGCCATACAGCGAGCACCTGCAACGCCTGCCCGCGTATTTGCAGCAACTCGATATGGAAAGCAACGGTAAGTCGATCGCCGTTGACGGAGCACCGGTGACGCACGCAACCGCACCGCTCATCTGGGGCGAACCCGGCACTAACGGTCAGCACGCTTTTTTTCAATTACTGCATCAAGGCACGCAATGTGTGCCAATCGATTTTATTTTGCCTGTGAAGGCCACACACCAATTTCCCGCGCATCACGAGTTGCTGGTCGCGAATTGCCTCGCACAGAGTCGTGCGCTAATGATCGGCAAGACGGCTGATGAGACGAGGGGCGAAGTTGCCCTGCCAAAAGGCACCGCAATCACCGCCGATCAGCTCGCCATGCACCGCCGTTTCGAAGGCAATCGTCCCTCAAATACCATCCTGCTCGATCAACTTGATCCTGTCTCGCTGGGCGCCTTGATAGCGTTGTACGAACACAAAGTATTTGTCCAAGGCATCGTATGGAACATCAACTCCTTCGATCAATGGGGAGTCGAGCTCGGCAAGACCGTCGCGTACCGAATCGGCGAGGCGATGAAGCCGGGTGCGCCGGACGGTAATTTGGATGTCTCGACGCGACAGTTGCTGCAAAAGTGCCTGACCCGCCGAAATTAGATGTAAGAACCGAAAAACACGGATCATTTTCTTCGCAATCTCAAATCACGTCCCCTCTTCCCTCGTGGGACAAGGGCACACTTGAAGCGAAGCAGAGGCTGGCCCCCCGCCTACGCGGGAGCAGGCTCGGCCGGGAGAGGGGGCTATTAATGGAAGTGACATCATTGAATTGCGATCCATCAACCCAATGAAATACCGCCACATCCAAATCGGCTGGATCACCCTGATCGCGCTATGCATTGGCCTCGCGCTAATGCTGTTTGTATTCGGCAACATGACCCGTCTCGCCATTCCACCTTTGGGCTTCGTCGCGCTAATCGCCATTTTCACGGCGCTCATCGCAGTGTTTTCGTCATTGACCACTGAAGTCGATGCGCATGGGTTCCGCGCAAGATTCGGCATCTTGGGCTGGCCCGGAATTAGCGCCGAACTGGCCGATATCGCGGGCGTCCTGCCCACCAGATTGTCATGGACTTCCGGCTGGGGCATCCGCATCACGACGCGCGGTTGGCTCTACAACGTGTCCGGGCGCGGCGCGGTGATTGTCGGATTGGTGAGTGGAAAACAATTTCTGATCGGCACAAATGAGCCCGAAAAACTCGCTGACGCGATCAATCAAGCGCTCGGGCGGGCTCCTGTTTTCACATTCATTCGTGGCGCGGGAGTGATGCCGGAATGAACAACCACGCCGTCCAAAACACTGTCATCTTCTGCAAAGCGAAGGTTCTCGTTCTGATGTCGAAAATGCGCGACCAGAACACTACGTCTGGTGCATGAAAAAGCCGTTTGCCTTGGTGTAAAATTAATTCTGAAATTTCGGGGACGTAGCTCAGCTGGGAGAGCGTCGCGTTCGCAATGCGAAGGTCGAGAGTTCGATCCTCTTCGTCTCCACCACTAAACAAACAGGGCCGCAAAATGCGGCCCTGTTTGTTTGTATCAGGGGTAACGTCAGTCTGCAGTCGCCCCCGACTGCTTCGCCAGCTTCACCCAAAACTTCGCATCTTCAATCAAGAATGCCGCAAACGCCTCCGGTGATCGCGAAAGCACTACTTCGGTGCCTTCGCGCGCCAAGGGCGTTTTGACTTCCGATTTTTGCGCGGCGATGGTCGTTGCGTCGAAGAGTTTCTTGATGACTTCCGCTGGCGTGCCGGCGGGCGCGAACAATCCGTACCAGAAGGCAATGCTGTATTCCGGCACACCGGCTTCCGTCATGCCCATCACGTCGGGGATCAATGGCGTGCGCTCGACACTGGTCACCGCCAACGCACGTAGCCGCCCCGCCTTGACCATCGGCAACACTGAGGGCGGTGTGCCGAAGGTCAATTGCGTATCGCCGGCAATTACCGAAATCACCGCCGGTCCACCGCCTTTGAACGGCACATGAACCATGTCGACGCCAGCGATCTGGCTGAAATACGCGGCACCGAAATGTGGCGCGGAGCCGATACCGGACGTCGCATAGTTGAGTTTGCCTGGAGAGTTTTTCGCGGTTGCAATCAATTCGGCGATTGAACGAATGCCGGTTTCCGGACTGACGACGATGACCAATGGCGAGGAGGAGACCTTGGTGATCGGCGCTAAGTCGCTTGCGCGGTAATTCAGTTTAGGATTCAGCGCAGTATTCACCGAGATGCTGCTGGGACTCGCGATCAACAAGGTATATCCATCGGGTGCCGATTTTGCGACGTGCTCGGCGGCAATCGATGAACCGGCACCCGCGCGGTTTTCTACCAGCACAGGTTGGCCCAATGTGCGGCCAAGGCTTTCGCCCAAAGTACGTGCCACCACGTCCGCTGCGCCGCCGGGGGCGAAGCCGATGACGAGGCGGATGGGTTTGGTGGGATATGCGGGGGTATTTTGCGCGACCGCATGCCCTACGAAAATACAAAACAAGACAACGAACAAACGCGCCATCAATTTCATTTCAAATGCTCCCGAATTTACGTCTCAAAAGCAAAGCCTTTGTCCTGACCATGACGATTCTCGTTGTAACCGACAAAAAACTCACGTCGTCGTCAGTACAATTTTTCCCAGATGTTTATTCGATTCCATGTGCGCCTTCGCCGCCGCGAGTTCGCCGAACGGAAACACTTTGTCGATCGCCGGCCGAATTTTCTGTGCAATTAATATCGGCAATAAATCAACGACAAAGCTCGCAACTCCCGCTGCACGCTGATCCGCATTGCGCAATTTATTTGAGACGCCAAACAAGGTGAGCCGCTTGGAATGCAGCGCCTGAATATCCATCTCGCCTTTCAACACGCCATCGACGTAACCGACCGTCGCAAGCCGCCCCTCGAAGGCCATCGCGCGAACGCATTCCGCGAACACCGAACCACCGACGGTGTTGACGACCAGGTTCACGCCCTTTCCATCAGTCGCTTTCAAAACGGCGTCGCAAAAATCGGCCGACCGCGTATTGAGGCCGATGTCGAGACCGTGCGATTTCAATTTGTCGAGTTTCTCCTGTGATCCCGACGTGCCGATCACTTTCGCGCCCATCGCCTTGGCCGATTGCAACGCGGCCACACCGACACCTGACGATACACCCGTCACCAGCAGCCATTCGCCCGTTTTCAACTTGCCCTGACTCACCAGCATGTCGTGTACGACAATGAAGGTCAGCGGAATAGAGGCAGCTTCTTCCCACGAGAGATATGCAGGCATCATCATCGCTTCGCGCGCATCCATCACAGCGAATTCGGCAAAAGCACCCGCGCAGCGGCCCATCACCTTGTCGCCGATTTGGAAGCCGCGTACATCCGCGCCCAGCTTGACGACCTCGCCCGCACCTTCCATGCCGATCGCCTTGGCGGTGCCGGTTTTTTGCAGGCCGTGGCCAATGATAAATTCGCCGCGATTGAGACTCGCGGCGCGCATCTTCACGAGCAGGTCGCGCGGCCCGGGCTCGGGAGTCGCGGTGTCAAGCATTTCGAGCGTCGCGTCGGTGGCGGTGGTGCGCATCACGTAATGTTTCATTGTCCGATCCTCATTTCCCGGTGAAAACCGGTTTTCGTTTATCCATGAATGCGCGCCGGCCTTCAGCGTAGTCTTCGCTTTCGAAACAGGTGCGGATCGCGTTTTGGCAAAGTTCGGCATTGAAATCCGCAGCGGGTTTGAGAATTTCGCGCGTGACGAGCTTTGCGGCACGGATGGTTAATGGCGCATTTTCGGCGAGTGCGGAGGTGTATTCCGCTAGCAGGTTGGCAAGTTCATCGGGCGCACAGACGCGGCTTATGAGCCCGAGCGATTTGGCTTCCGCTGCGTCGATTTTCCGACCGGTGAAAAACAAATCCTTTGCCGCTCCCGGCCCGATCAAATCCACCAAATTCTTCATCGCCGAATGCCGATAGCCGAGTCCAAGCCGCGCGGCGGGAATAAAGAACGCCGAATCGCTGCTGGCAATGCGAATATCGCAACTGATCGCCACATTCACACCACCGCCGACGCAATAGCCGCGAATGCAGGCGAGCGTCGGTTTAGTGAAGTGGTAAATGCCCATCAATGCCGCCTCGGCGATGACTTCATACCGGGTCACGGCCTCGCGCGCCGCGCGCATGTCTTCAAATTGAGAGATATCCGCGCCTGAAACAAACGCCTTTTCCCCGGCGCCGGAAAATACCACCAGACGCACGCGGTCATCTTGTTCCGCCAAGGCGAGCAATGTCGGAATCGCTTCCCACATTTCAACTGACAACGCATTGTGGCGCGCCGGATTGTTGAAACGAATATGCAACGTTTCCTCGTCGAGCCAGGACTCGATGCGCTCAGTGGGCGAGCAATATGTGATTTCCGCCATCAAAATACCCCTGTTGATTTCATGCGCGCCAATTCATCGGCACCAATTCCCAACTCACCAAGAATTTCCTCAGTGTGCTCGCCGCGCCGCGGCGCTGCACGCGAAATGCGGCTGGGCGTGCGTTCAAGTTGCATCGGCTGTCCCATCAATCGCTGCGGTCCGTGATGTGCCGACACCACCTCCTGCACCATCTGCAAATGTTTGATCTGCGGCTCATCGAAAACTTCCTGCACATTGTTGATATGCCCGCAGGCCACACCATCGGCATTGAAGCGCTCGATCCAGTAATCGCGATCCTGATTTGCAAGGCGCGCATTGATTGCCGCATTGAGCGCATCGCGATTTACCGAGCGACTCGCCTTGTCGCGGAAACGATCATCGGTGACCCACTCCGGCGCACCGAGCGTCGCGCAAAAACGTTCCCAGATTTTCGAGCCGAATACCGCGATGTTCATGTAGCCATCGCGCGCTTTATATACGCCGGTGGGGATGCTGGTCGGATGATAGTTGCCCGCTTGGCCCGCCACTTCGCCATCGATCAACCAGCGTGAGGTTTGAAAATCCATCATGTACACCATCGATTCCAGCAATGAGGTATGCAGCCATTGACCCTTGCCGGAGGTTTCTCGTTCCAGCAGTGCCACCAATATGCCTTGCGCCGCGAAAATGCCCGCGCACAAATCCGCGATCGGAATCCCCACACGTACCGGCCCTTGCTCCGGAAGGCCCGTGACCGACATGAGGCCGCCCATACCTTGGGCGATCTGATCGAAGCCGGGACGATTCGCGAGCGGGCCGGTTTGACCGAAGCCCGAGATGCTCGCGTACACGAGGCGCGGATGATGTTTCGCAAGCGTCTCGTAATCAATGCCCAAACGGAATTTAACGTCAGGCCGAAAATTCTCGACCACCACATCCGCCGTCGAGATCAATCGCTTTAACGTATCGATGCCTTCGGCTGCTTTCAGATTGAGCGTGACGGAGCGCTTGTTGCGGTGCGTGTATTGATAGTCCGAGCCATCCTGCCCGCCGAGCGTATCGTCGCCGCGCATGTGCTCGGGCATCTGCACCTGGATCACGTCCGCGCCCCAATCGGCGAGTTGCCGGCAGGCCGTTGGACCGGCGCGGACCTGCGTCAGATCGATGACGCGAAAACGTTGCAGCGCGGCAGAAGCGGGCAGGTGGGGCATCGACGGGGATTCCGGTGACACGGCGCTGGTGAAGTTTCGCCGCACCCGAGTGTAACTATTTTCCGCGCAGCAATGCGTTGCCGAAGGTCAACGCGTTTCAGTAATTTTGCGCAGATGCGGCGGACGATCCGGGTCATATCCGCGAGCCACCGATAGTGCGTTGGCGAGCTTGTAGAAAATCTGCGCGAATAGTAATGGCTGAATGACGGGATGCGCGTCGATGGTCGGCAATACGATTGCACCCGCGACCGAACTGCCCGCGATCATTACCTTCACCTCGCGCGCAATCAAGTCCCGTGCCAGCGCCTCAAGATCATCGCGCGTCTCATCATCCTGCGCAAAAATCAGCGCCGGAAAATTAGCGCTCAACAACGCCTGCGGCCCGTGCCGCACCTCCGCGCCGCTGAAGGCCTCAGCGTGAAGGTGACACGTCTCCTTGCACTTCAGCGCCGCCTCCTGCGCAATGCCGAGGCCCACGCCGCGCGCGATCACAAACAGATGGCGCGTTTCGCGCAGGACAGGCATTGCTGCGCTCCAATCGAGTTGCCACGCGCGTGTGAGGGCGTCGGGTGCAAACTTTAGCGCGTCGAGCAGGGTCGCATCCTCAGTCCATGCGGCGACCAAATGCACGATCGCCGCAAGCGACGCGATGTAGGATTTGGTGGCCGCCACACTTTTTTCCGGCCCGGCCGACAGCGGCAGCAAAAAATCCGCAACCTCCGCGAGCGGCGTATTGTCGGCATTCACCAGCGCCAACACTTTCGCTCCTGCGTCCTTGGCGGCGCGCGCGGCCGACACCAAGTCGGGACTGCGGCCCGATTGCGAAATCGCCAGAAACAGGCAATCGCGCAAATCCTGTTTCACGCCATAAACCGAGCTCACCGATGGCGACGCGGATGACGTGAGGACGCCGAGCCGCGTTTCCACCAGATATTTCGCGAACGTCGCTGCGTGATCGGAGCTGCCGCGCGCGCAGGTGACCACTGCACGTGGCTTGAGTGAACGCAAGCGCGCACCGAGTTCAAGCGCGCCTGCATGATTGCGTTCAAATTGCGCGCGCACCGCATCGGCGGATTGCGCGGCTTCGCGAAACATGTGGGTGGTTTCTGCGGTGATCAGTGGGGACTCAAGTTTTGCCATACTCAACCATTATCGATTCGACTCAACGGAAAATCCGGCGGGCCTTCTGTTTATCGTGCCGCACGAACCAGAATCGTGCACGCCCCGCACAAAATGAGATAGAACGCCATTTGGTGGGCTTTTCGGGCTAAAAACGGCCCAAACGCCGCACCAGTGCTAGACTGTATACATCACATCTGCGCCTGAAACACATGCCCCGCATGCTCCCGCATCGCGTGGAATTTCACTGCCGGAAAGCGCTCCGAGACCACTTCCAATTCCGCTGCATGGGTGGCGAGAAACGCGGGCGCTTCCACCACGTCATAGGCAACGCGATGCGCATTCGCCTCGATGAATTTCCGCAGCATTGCCGCATCGTCGCACGTTACCCAACGTGCCAGCCGATAGCGCGAAGGTTCCAGCCGCGCGTCCACGTTGTATTCTCCTTTCAATCTATGCAGCACCACTTCAAATTGCAGCGTGCCGACCGCGCCGAGCAATAGACTGCCTCCCGCGACCGGACGAAACACCTGAATCGCACCTTCTTCGCCAAGCTGCTGCAAGCCGGTGCGAAGTTGTTTGGATTTCATCGGGTCTTTCAATTCCACCGTCTGAAAAATTTCCGGCGCGAAGTAGGGCAGGCCGGTGAATTGCAGGTTTTCGCCTTCGGTCAGCGTATCGCCCAATCGTAACGTGCCGTGATTGGGGATGCCGATGATGTCGCCCGAATACGCTTCTTCCAATAGCTCGCGGCGCTGTGATAAAAACGACACGACGGTGCTGGGGCGAATATCCTTTCCGTTGCGGCACACACGCAATTTCATGCCGCGCGCAAATTTTCCCGAACACACTCGCAGAAACGCAATGCGATCACGATGCGCGGGATCCATGTTCGCCTGAATTTTGAAACACACACCGGTAAAGGGTTTTTCGTCCGGCATCACCACGCGCTGCAATGCCGCGCGCGGCGCGGGAGGAGGTGCTAGATCAACCAACGCATCGAGCACTTCGCGCACGCCGAAATTGTTCACGGCCGAGCCAAAAAAAAGCGGCGATTGTTTGGCGGCGAGAAATTCATTGCGATCAAACGCAGGGCTCGCTTCGCGGATCAGGCCAATCTCGTTACGCGCTTGAGTGTGTTCGGCACCAAACCGTTCGGCGGCGAGCGGATTATCAAGACCATCTAGAATTTCATCATCGTCATGCATCCGGTCTTCGCCCGCCTGAAAGACGCGCATGCTGTTCAAGCGCATATCGTAGACGCCGCCAAATTGCCGTCCCATGCCGACCGGCCACGTGAACGGCACCGCATCCATGTTCAACACGCGCTCGACTTCTTCCATCAATTCCAGCGGTGGTCGCACTTCGCGATCCATCTTGTTGATGAACGTGAGGATGGGCGTATTGCGCGCGCGGCAAACTTCGATCAATCGAAGCGTCTGTGCCTCAACACCTTTGGCCGCGTCGATCACCATTAGCGCGGCGTCTACCGCTGTCAGCACGCGGTACGTGTCTTCGGAAAAATCCTGGTGGCCCGGCGTATCCAGCAGATTCACCACGCAATCGCGGTACTCCATCTGCATGACTGAGCTCGCGACCGAAATGCCGCGCTGCTTCTCGATCTCCATCCAGTCGGAGGTGGCGTGGCGGCTCGCCTTTCGGGCTTTCACGCTACCCGCAATCTGGATCGCGCCTGCGAATAAGAGCAACTTTTCCGTAAGCGTGGTCTTGCCCGCGTCCGGGTGGGAGATGATCGCAAACGTGCGTCTGCGCTTGATTTCGGTGGAAAAGTTGGAACTCATGTTTGGGCTTGAATGATTGCCATGCAAAAACGAACGATTATCGCATTGCCATAAAGCCATTTCAAAGCACACATTGCGGCGGACCATATGATGGTCGATCAAAATCCCGGCGTGCCGGTGAAGGATTCTCCCGTGCCTTGTTGATAACGATTACGACATGGCGGATGGCTAGCCGCATATTTCCCGGGTCGGCCCCGCTCTATTGCGGGTTGCCCAGCGGAAAATGTTGGCGACGTCGATTCCAATTGGTTCTTTCAGTTCACGCTTGGCCTGCAGGTTCGATAACGAGCCGCTGGACATGCGCTTTTCCGCTCTCTTCCCGCGGAATGCCTCGACATTCCTCCTTCAGTTGAGCGAAAAATCACACCCCCATCGACTCATTCTCGAATGCGCCCCCGGAAAATATGCAGGCTAGTTTCGCAACACAGACATAGCAGTACAAATGAAACAGATGGATTTTTTCCGGGCAACGCGCGGAGGCGACATCCCAGGGACTAAACACCAGCGTTGGAGCGCCTCCCAGGCCGAAAACGTCTGTAAAGCCGCGTCAGTGCTTGTGTTTGGCAATTTTGTGCGAGGCTGCGCAAAATAGTTGAGGCATGGCCAGCACTCACGCTGAAATGAAAGGCGCACCGAACATGACGACCCCAATCACGCCACCGGACAAACCCATGCAATGGCGCCAGCACGGCGTGCGCGTGATTCCGGCCGATTCACTCGATAGCAACACCGCACAGACACCCGGCATGTCGCGCGCGGCGGCGGTGAATTTTGCGCGGGTCGGCGCGGAGAAAATCTGGGCGGGCACGGTAACGATTCATCCCAACGCCAAGACCGGCGCGCATCATCACGGGCCGGTGGAAAGCGTGATCTATGTCGTGAAGGGCCGCGCGCGCATGCGCTGGGGCGATCGGCTCGAATTCGTCGCCGAAGCCGGCGCAGGTGATTTCATCTACGTGCCGCCGTATGTCCCGCATCAGGAAATCAATGCGAGTGAGAGTGAAGAACTGTCGTGCGTGTTGCTGAGGAGCGGGCAGGATCCGGTGGTGGTGAACCTGGATATTCCCGTTGCCGAAAAGCCGGAGTCGGTTTATTGGGTGGACAATATTCATCCGCATCCGTAGCGGGGAACACTGCGCCCGTTCATAACTTCGCGGCCAACTGCCCCTTCAATCCCTCCACCACCTCGACCGCTCCTCGCACCCGCAAGAACGCCCCCTCGCCGTCGGCGCGCTCTTCCAGCACTTCGCAATTGGCAAATATCTTTCCGCGAAGCTGTTGCGAGGACCACGGCAAAAACAATTCCGCTTCCATCAAATCGTTCTGAAAAAATTGGCGGATCGCGGTATGCATCATCGCCACGTCGGCTTCACGTTTCGCACTCATGACGATGCAACCCGGGTACTGCCCGCGCAGTGAGGTCTCGCGTTCGGCCTGCGCGGCGAGGGTGTTTTCCGACCCTTTACCCACCATGTCAATCTTGTTGAATACGCGAATGCGTGGCACCGCGCCGGCACCGATTTCATCCAGCACTTTATCGGTGACGGCGAGTTGGCGCTCAAAGCCTGCGTCACTTGCGTCGATTACATGCAGCAGCAGCGAGGATTCGGCGGCTTCTTCCAGGGTCGATTTGAACGAGGCCACCAGATCGTGCGGCAGATTTTTGATGAAGCCGACGGTGTCGCTCACCAGCACGCGCGGCACCGTTTCTGGATGCAACGCGCGCACCGTGGTATCGAGTGTGGCAAACAGCTTATTGGCGACCAGTACCTCGCTGCCCGTGAGTGCCCGCATGAGTGTGGATTTGCCGGCATTGGTGTAACCCACCAGCGCTACGCGCGCGAGGCCCTGACTGGTGTTCGCGGTGCGCCGCGCCCGCTGCGTATGGCGCTCCAGATCCATCGCGGCGATTTCCACTTCAAGCTCGGCGATGCGGTTGCGGATTTTTTGCCGATCCAACTGGCTATGCGATTCACCCGCGCCGCGACCCCCGGTGCCGCTGCGTTGCCTGCCTTGCGGCCCCGCCAGTTTCGCGGCCTCGCGCAATCGCGGCGACATATAACCCAGCCGCGCAATTTCCACCTGCGCACGTGCCGCGCGCGAGCTCGCGTGGCGGTGAAAGATTTCCAGAATGACCATGGTACGGTCCATCACCTCGCAGCCAACATCGATTTCGAGATTGCGCGCCTGTGACGGTGAAATTTCATGATCGACGAGGATCACATCGACGAGACGGGTCTCCGGATTGGCTTCGGACTTCGCTGCCGCTTTGGCTTTGGCCGCGCCGCGCGTGGTCGATTTGCCGCTCTTGGCATGCGGTACGTTGTCCTCCGCGGCACCATCGAGTTCGCCTTCGTCGCACACCGCCTCGCCCTCGACAAACCGCCGCAATTCCTGCCGCTTGCCGACGCCCAGATACGCGGCCGAATCGAATCGGTCGCGCTTCTGGACGAACGTGCCGACGACCTGATAACCCAGCGTTTTCGCCAACTCCCGCAACTCTGTCAATGAGGCGTCAAACTCGGTATCGGTGACGGCGGGAAGATGTACGGCGGCCACCACGGCGCGCAGGGTTTGTGTTCTGGTTTCATTTTGCATGGGGAGATTTCTTCAATTTGAGGGCCGGCCTCGGTAACGTCGGGAACGTGACACGTCGCGAGTGCGACACACTACCATCAACGCTTTTCTTCCGGGCGCACAGGTGCCGATTCTTCCTGCCGTGATTTGGTCGCGGGCGGCGGTGGAACCGGAATGGGAAAACCCAGAAATATCATCACGAAGAACACCGGCAACAACAAATAAAACAGCGGTCTGCGCCAGTTCACGATGAGTTTTATCATTCCTCGTAGGTGGGGCCGCATGAACGATATGCAAGCAGCGCATTCGAGGTCGCATGTGGTGTGCGGAATCCGCGACGATGACTGCCAACAGGGTACGTATCATCGCTTCAAATCGTTTTCATTCTGGCCCCGCGACGCAATACGTCGAAAAAACGCCCAAGCCGCCATTGCGGTATCGTTGCATTTCACTCGCAGGGAGTAGTGATGAAACAAAAACCATCACGCGTGGGCGATAAGCGTGCACCACGGAAGGCCGTGGCGGCACCCGCGCTTGCGCGCGCGCGCGAAGGTACGCATGGCTGGGGCTTTCGCTGGCATGCGGGTCGATTTCGCATGGCACTTTGGTTGGCAGTTGTCGCGATCGGAGTTCTGCTGACCTTTGCGCAGGAAAGTGGTGCGCTTGCGCAATGGTTTTTTCGCGACGGTTACGTCGCCACGCGTGCCACGGTCGTGAAAGCGCCCTACTGGGCGGATGCGCTGGAGGCAA
>JAYTUX010000321.1:0-1593 GCA_043744315.1 Betaproteobacteria bacterium
CCGCATGCCGCCTTCGTTGCAGCCGGATTAATACTCTCAGGCATCGCCGGACTGGCGATGGCGCTACCCTATGATCTGGCGGCCGCAGTGCTGGTGGTAAGCCTGCTCGGTATTGCACAGGCAATCAGCATTTCGCCACAGGCCGCGATGGTGCCCGATGTGACAAGGGCGGAAATCGCCCGTTTCGGTGAAAGCACTGTGTACGGATACTATCGATTAGTCGAGCGCATCGGCAACGCGTTGGGGCCACTTGCAGCCGCGGCGTTACTGCCATTTTTGGGATTCAAGAATACCTTCATCGTTCTCGGGCTCGCGGTATTCACATGCGGCATTGTCTTTGCATGGCTTTATATACCGCGTCGTTCTGCGCCAGCAGTCGTGGCAACATCGGCAGCAGCCGAATGACCGTGCGCCGCCGACATTTTTTGCTGGCCACCGCTGCGCTCGCGCTGACACCTGTGCTCCGCGCGCAGACGGTAAAACCGCTGAAAACCGCCGGGACAGCGCGGATTTACATGGTCACATGGCGCGGCGAAACTGCCGTTGAAAAAGGCTTTTGCGACTATTGGAAAACGCGCCACCCAGACGTCGAGTTTATCGTGCGCGATGCCGGGCAGAACCGTGCTCGACTGGTCGAATTTGGCGCTGAAATCGTGCGCGAAAAACCCGACCTTGTATACGCGTGGGGCACACCGCCCACTGTTGGTCTGGGCGGTACATTCGACAACCCGCATGCAGTCATCGGCAAAACTATCCCGCTGGTGTTCGCGGCGGTCACCGATCCAATAGGTGCAAAAATTGTTGCGTCACTTGGCTCGCCCGGTCGCAACCTGACCGGTGTAACGCATGTGGCACCGCTCGAAGCGCAACTGAAAGCGATGCGCGCCTATGGCGGCGTCAAAGGTGTCGCGGTCATGTATAACAAACTCGAATCGAACTCGCTGGGAATCGTTGACGAATGGCGACGCATTGGATTGCGCGACAATATTGTGGTGGCGGCTGATAGTTTTGCGCTCAATGCCGAAGGCAAACCAACGCCTGACATGCTTGAAGAAAAGCTGGCACGTCTCAAAACTGCAGGTGCAGACTGGCTGTATCTGCCACCCGATTCGTATGTATCCACGCAGGGCGACGCAATCGCGCGCATCGCGACCGGCCTGGGTCTGAAATCGTTCGCGTCGGTAGAGACCTTACTCAATGTGAAGGGCCCGGTATTGATGGGCCTGGTATCAAAGTTTTATCAGGTCGGACAATTCGCGGCCTCCAAAGCCGAGCAAAAACTCAGCGGCGTGGCGAGCGTGCCGGTGGAAACACTGAAGCGTTTCTCACTGATCGTGCGTATGGATACTGCGAAAGCGCTGGGTGCGATGCCGCCTTTGGGGCTGGTCGAGTATGCGGAGTTTCAGACCTAGGGGCCTCTGTCGGACAATGCCAACATTATTTCGCGTGATCGAGATCCGGCAGGCGAAACGGATCGATATGTGTCATCACGTTCAGTACCCGATGTCGCTGCATCACACGCTCGCGCGCAGAAACCGCAATGTCATGTCCCGCTTCGACGGAAAGTTTGCCATCGACTTCCAAGTGTGCATC
>JAYTUX010000322.1:0-5057 GCA_043744315.1 Betaproteobacteria bacterium
GATCAATTCCCAGATACATAATCGTCATGACTTCCCCTTTCGAGTTTATTGATGTGTGACTGCATCACCATCTTGGCACTTCGATGCCGTGCGACTTCACTGCCGCTTCCTCGGGACGGGGAAGTCCCTTTCATTCGTTAGGAGTACAAGTGCGACTTGGAATTACCCTGTTGCTGGGCACATGTCTGATTGCGACTTGCGCAGTCGCCGCCAGCGCAGTCGCCGCCAGCGCAGTCGACAGCCTTCTTTCTATGAACCCAATGGCTGAGGCGGAGCGCGCATTTACTTCCGGTGACAGGCGACACATAGTTGTACCCGTGTGCAAGGGCCAAGGCGGCGAGGTCATTCCGGGCTGGCCACTAGAAGATAGTCCGGAGGAGCAAGCAGCCATCAAAGACGGGCGCCGACCAATCACATGCTTGGACCTTGGCGAAGATTCACGATCGCAAGATTTTCAGCGTGTTGCCAAGTATGCTGAGCAATACAATCGCAAGATGATTGAACTGGCGAGACAGACGAAGAAATGATAAGCACTCCTAACATTGCGCTCCACACGGACGCGCTAACGCGCGCCCGTGAGCTTAAACGTTGGGCGACACGCTAGCGCCTTATTGTCTAGCGTAGGCTTGTAAAAGGGGGCAATCATGAAGGCAATATTTGCGGTATTGGCAGTGATGGCATTGGGGGCTTGCTCGACGACGTTTATGATGTCATTTGACAAGCCCGGTGCAACACCGGAACAAACCAAGCAAGATGCAGCTGCATGCAACTACGATATCAATTCGAAGAGCATGACTGGAAATCTCCTCCTACCGTCTGATGTTTCTAGATTGATGACACTTTGCATGCAGGGTAGAGGTTACACGGACCGCCAAATCGAAGTAGCGCGTCGCCCAACCCGGCAGTCAACTCGGACGCGGCGCTATAAAGCTGCGCCGCGCCGGTTACTTCTACGTTAGTTGGCACACGAAATGGCAACCGACAATGATCTTGCGCACGTAATTGAAGAGCTGCAGGCTCTTGAAGGTAGATTCATTGACTCGCAAGCGCTAGGCCCTCATTTGTCGGCCGATGATGAAGCCGAGTTCAAACGCCTGGCCGTAGAGGCCAAAGCAATGCTCAATTCAGAACTTGGACCGCTCAACGAGTTCTCGTCGAACCTATTTCATGCAATCAACCTGGGTTCTGGAGGCTACTTAGGTGGCCCTTCGTTGGCGGCTGTAAAAAATGCTAGAGCCCTGGTCGAAGGCGGGCTAAATCAAGTACGTAGAAAGTCTACTCATGCTGGTTCCACTAGCAAGATTGCCGGCGCCACCTACGTGGACACTTCGCGACTCGGCGAACTTCGCTCGCAAACATCATCATTGTGGGACGCAAGCCGTCTCATCCGACTCGCTGAGGAATTGAATGTTGCCGAGGCAAATCGCTGTTACATGAGTGTTGCAATGCTTGTCCGCTCCATCACGGATCACGTTCCGCCGATATTCGGCTGTCAGACATTCACCGAAGTCGCAAACAACTACGCTGGTGCGAAGTCCTTCCGTGGCTCTATGCAGCGCCTGAATTCGTCACTCCGCCACATTGCTGACGCCCACCTTCATATACAAATCAGACGCAGCGAAATTCTGCCAACTCAAACGCAGGTCGACTTTCGCGCAGAGCTTGACGCACTGCTTGCTGAGGTCGTTCGCTTGCTTAAAGATGCCAACTTGGGAAATAAAAGGGGGCCGTCGTCGATATATTGAACGACTGCGAAACAATCAACCACGGCTCTTTCCCGCCATAGTGGACCACTATTATTTTCTGCCTTTATCTATTTTTGCATTCACCCGTACAAGGGTTTAAGCCTTTTTCGCAGTCCTCGCTGTCCGCTCGACCGGCTTCTTGCCAGTAGCGGCTGGCGCCGCTCCCAGCCCCCGAAAATACGTATCCATCATCTTCTCCGCATCGCGTGCCAGCGAAAAATAATTGGGATCAAGCAGCCAGTTGATGATGAGGCCATCCATCAGCGCATGAAAACCGATTGCCGCGAGACGCGCGTCAACGGTCTTCGGCAACTGTCCCAGCTTGATCGCGTTGCGAATGCCTTCTTCGACGTGCTGCACGCAATCGCTGCGGCCTTCGAGATTGCGATCGCGCAACGGCGCCATTTCGTCCACGTATTCGCATTTATGCGTGACGATTTCGAATACGCGCTGGACCTGCGGATCGGCGTCGATGCTTTTCAGCACGGCGACAGAACGGCCGCGAATATAGGCCATCGGATCCTTGAGTCCCGAATCGCCGAAGGTGCTGGTCACTTCTTCCATGGGCAGCGTGACGCGCTCCATCATTGCGTTGAAGAGGTCGAGCTTGTTCTTGAAGTGCCAGTAGATAGCGCCGCGGGTGAGGCCCGCCGCTTCGGCGATTTCGGCAAGCGAAGTGCGAGAAACTCCCTTCTCGTTGAACACGAGTTCCGCCGTGTCGAGTAATCGATTGCGGGTTTCCTGCGCTTCTTCCTTCGTTCTGCGAACCATGACTTCCGTTCCGAGTGCCTTCGCTGGAATGACGGCGCGTTGACATCGCACATTCAGTTCCGGCATCAAATGCCGTGACGCCCCTTCTCTAAATACCTTTGTTGAGCGGCTGTCACAAAAATCTTATTTACATACATCCGTGAATGTATGTATTATACGTGCTCCCAAAGATTCCTGCCAACAAAAATCCGTACCCCATTTGTGAGGGCGCGGTCGAAAGGATTTTTTCATGTTGTCCACGTTAGTATCGCGTCCCGCTGTTCGGTTTTTCGCCGCCAATTTCTCGTTGCGCCCGCTGGCGGCGGGAGCATTGCTGGCCTTGTTCGCAACCCTTGCCGCCTGCGGCAAAGGCGAACAGCCTGGCGGTATGCACGGCATGCCGCCGGCACAGGTCACATTTGAAGTTGTTGCTGCCCGCGAAATTCCCGTCGAGCGCGAATACGTCGGCCAGACCAACGGCTCGCGCGAAGTTGAAATCCGTGCGCGCGTGAATGGCATTGTCGAGAAACGATTGTATGAAGAAGGCACAGTGGTCAAGGCCGGCCAGCCCTTGTTCAAACTCGATGCGGCGACCTATGCGGCAGTGGCGGCGCAGGCCGAAGCGGGCGTCGCTACCGCGGAAGCGAATTCTAAATTGGCCGAGCGCGATCACTCGCGGCTGAAGCCGTTGCTCGACGCAAAAGCGATCAGCCAGAAAGAATGGGATACGGCGGCCTCCGCGCTGGATGTGGCGCGCGCGCAATTGAAGCAGGCGCAAGCGCAAGCGCAGGCGGCACAGGTCGATCTCGGTTACACGAATATTCGCGCACCGATTTCCGGCGTGGTCGGGCGCGCATTGAAAGTTGAGGGTGCCTTGGCGAACGCGAGCGGAGATAGCCTGCTCGCGACCCTCGCGCAGACCGATCCGTTGCACGTGAATTTTTCGATTGCGGAGGCCGATCGCAACGCGGTGCAAAGTGAAATCGCGGCGGGCACATTGTCGGTGCCGAAAACCGGCTATGTGGTGAAACTGAAATCGTCCGACGGGCAATTATTGAAACAAACCGGCAAGCTTGATTTTAGCGACTACCGCGCCGATGCCAACACCGGCGCCTACGCGGCGCGCGCGGTGGTGGCGAACGCTGACGGCGCGCTTACGCCAGGACAATTTGTGCGCTTGGTATTGAGTGGTGCAACGCGACCCAATGCGATCGCAGTGCCGCAGCGCGCGGTGCTCGATGGCCCAATGGGAAAAATGGTTTACGTGGTCGGCAAAGGTCAGGATGGCAAGCCTGCCGCGGAACCGCGCCCGGTGGTGCCGGGTGAGTGGGTGTCGTTGCCGGGCAAGGATGCAAATGGTTGGATCATCCGCCATGGTCTAAAAACAGGCGATCAGGTGATCGTCGATGGCATGGCGCGCATCTTTTCGCCGGGTCAGCCGATTCAGCCGATGACGGCCGCAGAAGCTGCAGCGGCTGCCGCCAAAGCAGGTCCGCCCGGCGCGCAGGCTCCATCCGCGCCTGCACCCGCCCCTGACGCCAAGAAGTAAGCGAGAGGATCCTCAACCATGTTCTCCCGTTTCTTCATTGATCGGCCTATTTTTGCCTTCGTGATTTCAATATTCATCGTGATCGCGGGCTTGGCGGCCATGCGCTCGTTGCCGATCGCGCAGTATCCGGAAATTTCACCGCCAATTGTCCGGGTGATCGCCGTTTATCCGGGTGCCTCGGCCAGCGTCGTCGAGCAAACGGTGGCGGCACCGATTGAAAATGCGCTCACCGGCATCGAGGGCCTGATGTACATGGCCTCGACCTCGACGTCCAGTGGCACCGTCACCATTGAGGTCACGTTCGAGATTGGCACCGATCCCGACAAGGCTGCGCAGAATATCAACAACCGCGTCAAGCAGGTCGAGGCCAAACTCCCGCAGGAAGTTCGGCGGCAGGGCGTGACGGTGGAAAAAGGCTCATCCGCATTTTTGCAGGTGCTGGCGTTCTTTTCACCCGATGGCCGCTTTGACGATATCTACACGTCCAACTACGTGACGCTGAATGTGCTCGATAACATCAAACGCATTCCCGGCACCACCAGCGTTCAGATATTTGGTGCCAAGGATTACGCAATGCGCATCTGGCTGAAGCCGGATCGGATGACGCAATTGAAAGTGACGGTGGACGAAGTCGCGCGCGCGCTCAACGAACAGAACGCGCAATTCGCCGCCGGCAAGATCGGCCAGACGCCGATCGGCAAAGGCCAGGAGATGGTCTACACCATTACCACCAAAGGCCGGCTGTCGACGCCGGCCGAGTTTGAAAACGTTATCGTGCGTTCCAACGCCGATGGATCAACGCTGCGCATCAAAGATATCGCTCGTGTGGAATTGGGTGCCAAGGATTACGACTTCATCGGCCGCGTCAATGGCAAGCCCGCGACGCTGATCGGCATTTTTCTGCAGCCCGGTGCGAACGCGTTAAGTGTCGCCGACGAGGTAAACGCCACGCTCACCAAACTAAAGGCGCGCTTTCCACAAGGGCTCGATTATTCCGTGCCCTACGACACCAC
>JAYTUX010000323.1:0-1589 GCA_043744315.1 Betaproteobacteria bacterium
CGCCGAACGCTGCTCCTCCGGTGTGCAGGGTGCGCGCGCGCCAGCGCATCGCCACGCGGTCGGCCCGACCATAGCCGCGTTGCACAGCGAGATGCTCGATATCGATTGATTGCACCGCGAATGTCGTGAACAACGCGTGCCAGAATTGAGCGACTTCATCGTGGCCGAACAAGGTTCGCCCACCCGGGCCGATATGGTGCACGGCGTCATCGTAGGCCAAGTCCATACGCACCTTGCCGGCGGCGAAATTGTGCAGTGCATCCGCATACCCTAGCGCCAATGAATCCTCGCTGATGAGTGAAACGTAGCCGGCTGGTGCGGCACCCGCAACCGGTTTGTTCCAGCCGCCGCGTTCCGTTAACCATTGCGCGGCGAGATCGCGCGGTGAAACGCCGATCTGGTGCGCGATCGCGGCCTGATCGCGCACCAGCCACTCGTGAATAATGCGGTTGTCCTTGCAGATACAATCGGCAATGGTGCGAACATGAATCTTCTTGCCGGTTGGCGTGCCGAATGCGCCATTACCCTGGTGTGTCATGGTTGAGATGATGCGGTGCGAACTGAGAAATCCGCCGGCGGCGTCGCCCGATTGAATAATATCCTCAGCGAGCAGTCGCCGGTCTGGGAAGGCAACCAACGTCGCTCTCGTCCCGTCGATGACAGCCTCGATCGAAGTCGTCACCGATGCCGACGTTTCCACGATGCACGGATCGCTGTAATAGCGGCCTATGTCGTCGATTCGCCGCCCTTCCCAGATGCGCGCGGTGATTTCGCGGATGTAATGATCGAGATCGCGGAATTCAGCATCGAATCCGGCCATGTCGAGGTGGTGACCTGGTGCCATATTTTGGGTCCTTTGGTGTTGAATTTGCCATTATCTGTCTGGCGGCAATCGGATTGGAAAGTACTTCGGATGCAGCCAAATGTTATCAAAAATATCGCTCATCTGCATGTCGTCTTCCCGTAATAATAAGCAATTGCACAGCAAAATACTTGCATTCGCAGTACAATATGGGTAACAATGGAAGCGGCAACATTCGCCACCCGTAGTCCGTCGAGAAATTATCGGCCCCCATTTGCAACCATCAAACAATCACCCAGGGAAGTGCCCATGGTGCAATTTCTAAAGCGCGGCAAAACGATCGAGCAAAAAGCCGATATTGACAGCAAGGTGCGGGTCACCGTCGAGGAAATTCTGAGCGCGATCGAACAGCGCGGCGAAGCGGCGGTGCGGGAATTCTCAAAAAAATTCGATCAATGGGAGCCGCCGGCGCTGCGCCTCACTGCCGCCGAAATCACGGAATGCATCCAGTCACTGCCCACGCAAGCCATCGAGGATATCCGCTTCGCGCAGGCGCAAATCAAGCGCTTTGCACAAATCCAATTGTTGTCGATACGTGATGTCGAAGTGGAAACGCTGCCGGGCGTGGTACTGGGCCACAAAAACATTCCCGTCAATTCGGTGGGCTGCTATGTGCCGGGCGGGAAGTATCCCCTGCTGGCCTCGGCGCACATGGGCGTTTTGACCGCAAAGGTGGCCGGTGTAAAAAGGGTAATTGCCTGTGCGCCGCCCTATGAAGGCAAGCCGG
>JAYTUX010000324.1:0-5043 GCA_043744315.1 Betaproteobacteria bacterium
ACACCCTGCGTCATCGATAGATTGCCGCTCGACAGTACGACGATGACACGGTCATCGGGCCTTTCATAGACGCGCATCTTGCAGAACGTCGCGATGTGATCGACACCCGCATTGGTGCGCGAGTCGGAGGCAAAAATCATCCCTGAATCCAGACGCAGGGCAACGCAATAAGTCATGTCAATTACTCCAGCGCGTCAGCTTACGCTGATTTTTTGAACTACCGGGTGCGATGCCGCAGCGATCTCCGGCGCGAAAAATGAATCGTTGATTTCGGCACCCAGCCGAGCGGTGGAAGCGAGAAAATCGGTCAGATACTCGTGCAAGCCGGTCAAAAAAATGCCGTCGATACGCCCGAATTGCAGTGCCGCGAAAATTTCTCCGGCTTGCCTGGTGGCCTCGGCGGAGGCTCGATTCTGTACCGCCGCCAGAATGTTATAGACGTCGTGCATACAAAAGTGCAGCGAACGCGGAATATCCTTGCGCAGTATCAGCAGCTCGGCGATACGCAGCGGCGTAACCGTATCGCGATAGACTTTTCGATAGGACTCAAATGCCGAGACCGAGCGCAGTACCGCTGACCACTGATAAAAATCGACTGCACCACCGACATCCGTGATGCTCGGCAGCAGCACATGGTATTTAACGTCGAGAATGCGCGCGGTGTTGTCGGCGCGTTCCATGTAGGTGCCGAGTCTGAGAAATTGAAATGAATCGTCGCGGCGGATGGTGCCAAACGTGACGCCGCGGAACAAGTGCGAACGTTCTTTTACCCAATCGAAAAACGTCGAGATGCCGCGGGCGTACAGGCGATCTTCGTCCATGTTCTGCATTTCAAGCCAGGTGGAATTGAGTACTTCCCACATTTCACTGGTGATGGTGCCGCGCACGGCGCGGGCATTTTCTCGCGCCTGCTTTGCGCAGTTGTAAATCGAAGATGGATTGTCGGCGTCCAATGCCACGAAATGCAGCACCTCTTTCGCGCAGACAATGGAATGGCGACCGCTGAAAGGAAATAGTGTGCCGGTAATATTAAGCGGCGCAAACCATTCCTGATCCTGCAAATCCGGATCCTTGGTCAGCAATGACATCCGGTAGGCGACGTCGAGAATGCGCGCAGTGTTCTCGGCGCGCTCCACATAGCGCGACATCCAATAAAGTGTGGACGCAGTGCGCGAGAGCATGGTCAGTCCACAATCCAGGTATCTTTGACGCCACCGCCCTGCGACGAATTCACCACCAGGGAACCCTCGCGAAGTGCCACGCGCGTCAAACCGCCCGGCACGAAATTGACGTTCTTGCCGGAAAGAACGTAGGGCCGCAAATCGATGTGCCGGGGGGCGAGGCCTTTGTCGGTAAAAGTCGGACAGGTCGAGAGCGAAAGCGTCGGCTGGGCGATGAAGCGTTCCGGTGCGTCGAGTACGCGTTGACGGTAACGTTCGCGTTCATCCTTGGTCGAGGTCGGGCCGACCAGCATGCCGTAACCTCCGGAGCCTTGCGCCTCCTTGACGACCAGATCGGCAAGATGCGCCATCACATAATCGAGATCTTCTTTCTTGGAGAGCTGCCAGGTGTGGACGTTTTTCAGAATCGGCTCCTCGCCCAAATAAAAGCGGATCATCTCGGGCACGTACGGATAAAGCGATTTATCGTCGGCAATACCGGTGCCGACCGCATTCGCCAGTGTGACTCGTCCCGCGCGATAGGCGTTCATCAAACCAGGTACGCCCAGCATCGAATCGGCACGGAATGCCAGCGGATCAATGAAGTCATCGTCAATGCGGCGATAAATGACATCGACTTTCTGCGGCCCCTGGGTGGTGCGCATGTAAACCGTATTGTCCTGTACGAAAAGATCGACGCCTTCGACCAGTTCGATGCCCATTTGTTGCGCAAGAAAGGCGTGCTCGAAATAGGCGGAATTGAAATTCCCGGGTGTCATCAAGACGATGGTCGGATTGTCCACGCCGATCGGCGCTGCATTGCGCAACGTCTCCAGCAGTAAATCCGGGTAGTGGTCGACCGGGCGGATATTTTGCACAGCGAACAATTCCGGAAACAGACGCATCATCATTTTGCGGTTTTCGAGCAAATACGACACGCCCGATGGCGTACGTAAATTGTCCTCAAGCACGTAATATTCGCCGTCGGCATCCTTGACCAAATCGATGCCAGCGACATGCGCATAAATGCCGCCAGGCACATCGATGTGCATCATTTCCGGACGGAACTGTGAATTTTCCAGCACCTTGTCGGCGGGAACTTTGCCTGCTCGCAGAATGTGCTGCTCGTGATAGATATCGTGAAGAAAGAAATTCAGCGCGGCGATGCGCTGCTTCAAGCCGCGCGACACTTCGTCCCATTTCGCGCCCGGAATCACGTGCGGCACGATGTCGAACGGAATCAGGCGCTCGGTACCGCTGGTTTCGCCATAGACGGCAAAGGTGATGCCGACTCGATGAAACAGCAAATCGGCCGCTTGCCGATTTTGCGCGATTTTTTCGGCCGGCGTGTTGTCAAGCCAATTCGCGAACGCCGCGTATTGAGGTCGAACGTCGCCATCGGCGTCATACATTTCATTGTAGAAGGGCTTCAGTGCCATGTGCGCGTCATCTTGCTTTTTTGTGAAATGCGCAGCCGATGTCTCGCCGTCGCCAGATTCAAATATACCTGTTTTCGCCGCGTGCATGCATCCCGGTAGAATCGGTGGATGCTGGCCAAAGAATTTTCATCTGAAGTGCGAGGCGTTCAACTGGAGCAACGCCTGCTGGGGCGTGATCTGCCGGCGCGCGCGCTGGCATTCGTTTCAGCGGCGGCGAAAGCCAGTGGTCGCACAGAGGGATTGTCGCGCGCGCTTGAAATTGCAGACGTATTGACGCAGATCGAAGCCGACGACGATGCGCTGGCGGCGGCCATGATCGTCGGTACCCTGCCCAAGGGTGAAATCGACATGGCAATGATTGCCGAGGCGTTCGGGGCGGATGTCGCTTCGCTCATCAACGGCGTGCTGCGTGCCGGTCGCATCGAGAATCTGCGTACCGGTGCTGACAGCAAGAATTCGCCGGGCATTGAAACAATGCGCAAGATGTTGCTGGCGATGGCGGATGATGTTCGTGTCGTGTTGATCAAGCTCGCCGAACGCGTTGTCCATATGCGCTCAATCACCAAGGCGGACGAGGCGCTGCGCCGTGCCGCCGCGATCCAGACACGCGATCTGTTTGCACCGCTCGCCAATCGACTTGGCGTTTTCCAGCTCAAATGGGAACTGGAAGATTTGTCATTCCGTTTCCTCGAACCTGAACTCTATAAGCGGGTTGCCACGCTGCTCGATGGCAAACGATTCGAGCGCGAGGCTTATATTCAGCGGGTTCTGGAAACACTTCGTTCGGAGTTGGACAAACTTGGCGTGATCGCCGAAATCGCCGGGCGCCCCAAGCACATTTATTCGATTCACCGAAAGATGCAATCGAAAAATATCGCGTTTGAAAAGCTCTACGACGTGCGCGCCGTGCGGGTGTTGGTCGACGATATCGAAGATTGCTATGCGGTACTTGCGTTGATTCATGATCTCTGGCGACCGATATCCGGTGAATTCGACGACTACATCGCGCAGCCAAAGGCGAACAACTATCGTTCGTTGCATACGGCGGTGATCGGGCCGGAAGACAAAACGCTGGAAGTGCAAATCCGCACGCATGAAATGCATGCTGCCTCCGAGCACGGTGTGGCCGCGCATTGGCGTTACAAAGAAGGCGCGTCCGCTGCAAAAGGCGGCAAGTCGACTGCCGACAAGAAATTCGAATCAAAGATTGCATGGCTGCGTCAAGTATTGGAATGGAACAAGGAATTGGCGGATCAAGAAGGATTCTCCGAGCAGGTCAAACAAGGATTGTTTAACGACACCATTTATGTATTTACGCCGCAGGGTAAGGTGATCGACTTGACTGCTGGATCGACCCCGGTGGATTTCGCCTATCACGTCCACACCGATCTCGGCCATCGCTGCCGAGGTGCCAAGATCGACGGCCAAATCGTGCCGCTGAATACGCGATTGCAAAACGCGCAGCGAGTGGAAATTCTCGCCGCGAAGCAAGGTGGGCCATCGCGCGATTGGTTGAATCCGCAACTCGGTTTCCTCATGAGTCCGCGCGCACAGGCAAAGGTTCGCAGTTGGTTTCGTCAGGAGTATTTCGAAGTCGATGTCGCGCATGGCCGGCAGGCGATGGAAAAAGAATTGTCGCGGGCAGGCGCAACGTCAATTGCCCTTGAAAAAGTTGCGACCGCGTTGGGGCACAAGGAACTCGACGAGTGCCTTGCCGCTGTGGGGCGCAATGAGATCACAACGCACCAGATTGAAGTGGTCCTTCGCGAATTGATTGCGCCAAAAGTTGAAGCGCCTCGCGCGGACGTACCGATTGCGCTCGCCGAATCCCGGCAGACGACAAAAACGTCGGGCGGCGTGCTGGTGCTCGGCCTCAACAATATCGCAACGTTGGTTGCAAAATGCTGCAAGCCGGTGCCACCAGACCCTATCATCGGCTTTGTCACCAAGGCGCGTGGAGTGACGGTGCATCGGCTCGATTGCATCAATATCACTGCGCTGAAATCGGATCAGCGCGAACGATTGATGCCGGCAGAGTGGGGCAACACGGGCGATCAGCCGTTCTCGGCTGACATGGAAGTGATTGCCGCCGACCGTCAAGGCCTGTTGCGCGATATTTCTGAAGCGCTTTCTCATGAGCGCATCAATGTTACCGCCGTGAATACTCTCACTCGCAATAACATTGCATCGATGCGGTTTACCGTCGAAATTTTGCGCTCGGAGCAGATGCAACGCGTACTGCGCGCCGTCGGCGAAGTGGCGGGAGTCGAAAGCGTGCGACGACGCTAAAAAAATTGCGTGGTGTCGGCGATA
This sequence comes from Betaproteobacteria bacterium, assembly GCA_043744315.1. Lineage (GTDB taxonomy): Bacteria > Pseudomonadota > Gammaproteobacteria > Burkholderiales > Usitatibacteraceae > UKL13-2. The sequence goes on from JAYTUX010000324.1 coordinate 4,913, forward strand.
CGCAAGGCGACAACCGAGCAGCGATGTGAGGTTGCGTGGCCTGCGCGTCAGCGCATGATAAGTGCGATCAACAGCCCCACGGCGGTTGCAGCGAGCAACGCGATCATTGCAAGTGGCAGTAAATTACTGGG
>JAYTUX010000325.1:0-5020 GCA_043744315.1 Betaproteobacteria bacterium
CGATGATTCGATTCACGCTGTTCTCGTGCGTGGCGCGGGCGAGAAAGCTTTCTGCGCCGGTGGTGATGTTCGAAATATCTACGATTCATTTCAAGCCGACAGTACGGAGCATCTGCAATTTTTCGCCGACGAATACCAACTCGATCATTACATTCATCGCTACCCCAAACCCTACATCGCCTTGATGGACGGCATCGTGATGGGCGGAGGAATGGGAATTTCCCAGGGCGCGAAGTTTCGCATCGTGACGGACCGCACACGCATGGCGACGCCGGAAACGGCGATCGGCCTATTTCCCGACGTCGGCGCAAGTTATTTTCTCTCGCGTCTTGAAGGCGCACTGGGAATTTACTTAGGTATTACCGGAACGTCCATCAAAGCGCCGGACATACTTTACGTTGGGCTTGGCGATCTGCATCTTGATGCTTATTCGGTCGTGGCGCTGGATGATCGACTCAACGATATTATTTGGACTGACGACCATGATCGGGATGTAGAAATGGCGCTCAACACCCTGGCCAGCGAACCGGCGGTCACGCCATCGCTGGAACCCATTACCGATGCGATCGACCTGCACTTCAGCGAACCCACGCTACCGGAAATCACCGAGTCGCTTAAAAACGAATCACGAACCGAACTCACCGACTGGGCAACACAAACGCTCGCCGGTTTGGAAAAACGGTCGCCGCTCATGATGGCCGTCACCCTTGAGCAATTGCATCGCGGACGGCGCATGTCTCTGGCCGATTGCTTTCGCATGGAACTGAATCTCGTGCATGCGTGTTTTGATCAAGGGGATTTCATCGAAGGTGTGCGGGCGATGATCGTCGATAAAGATCAGCGGCCCCGATGGCAGCCGCCCACCCTTGCTGAAGTGACCCAAAGCGATATCGATGAATTTTTTGTCCCGCGCTGGACCCCTCGCGAGCATCCTCTTAGCGCGTTATTCTGAGTGGGTTTTTAGCGCCAATTCACGGAATTGTGCGCCTCGCTTGCGTATCAGGCACGGTTTCTTCCCCAAAATTTTATTTCGTCCTGAGGTGCTTTCCATTGACCGTCATTTGTTAGGGCAACGGAAGGAATCGCACCGCATCCGCGCCAGCCTGGCCATTGACATCGCTGACTTCCGCGTTGGGTCCTATTGGGGTCACCTCAAGAAACGGAAATTTACGCACGTTAAGACATGATCGTCGATGAATAGGTCCCACGGGCTGCGACTTGCACAAACGAACGTTTACGCAATAAAACGCTGACAACGTGCTGGCGCGGCTTGGCGCATTGCGTTAAGGTATTGCAATATTGAATTCATTGGCAACACCTTTCTGCAATCATGCTTATCGGCTACGCACGGGTTTCAACCAACGAACAGGATACGACTACCCAGACCGCCGCACTCAAGACGGCAGGCTGTGAACGCATCTTCCGTGAGAAGGCGTCCGGTGGCCGCTGGGATCGCCCGGAGTTGCGCAAGTTGCTCGATCAACTGCGCAAAGGCGACGTGCTGGTGGTGTGGAAGCTTGATCGGTTATCTCGATCACTGCGCGACGTGCTCATGCTCATGGAACATATTCACGACGCGAAAGCCGGGTTCCGCAGTCTCACCGAAGCAATCGACACCACCACTGCAGCCGGTCGGATGATGATGCAAATGGTCGGATCATTCGCCGAATTCGAACGTGCCATGCTTCGTGAGCGCACCAAGGCAGGATTAGAGTCGGCCCGTAAGCAAGGTCGCATCGGTGGCCGCCGGCCCAAGCTGTTGCCACAGCAGCAGGCAGAGATCGTACGGATGGTAACTAAGGGCAAACAAACGGCTGCCGATGCCGCCCGCCTGTTCAATGTTCATCAGGCAACGATCTCCCGGCTGCTCGCCCAGGCCCACAAGACGGTTACGGTGCGCGAAGCGTAGGACACGCGTGTGCCGCGCCGCGAACTGCTCACCTCGGCGCAACGCATTGAGTTAGTGGCCCCGCCTAGCGATGAGGGCGAACTGATTCGTCGCTACACCCTTTCAAAGGCCGACATCGCATTCGTACGCCAGCATCGCGGCGATCAAAACCGCCTGGGCGTGGCTGTACAAATGGCGTACTTATGGTATCCAAGCCGAGCATTGGCGCGGGACGAACGTCCCTATCCGCCCTTACTCGGCATGCTGGCCGCGCAGTTAAATTTGTCGCCTTCCATGTGGGATGTATACGCGGAGCGTGACCAGACACGCCGCGAGCATTTGCAGGAAATCATCGAACGTCTGCAGCTCGTCCAGTTTAGCCGTACGTTCTACCGTGCGATCGCCGATTGGCTGTCGCCGATCGCCATGCAAACGACCAACGGGATGGCACTCGCCCAAGCCGTGGTCGACGAACTGCGCAAACAGCACATTATCGTGCCGTCGGCGGCAGCGATCGAACGTCTCTGTGCGGAAGTCTCGACCCGAGCGCAACGGCAAGTATTTAAGTTGTTGACTGCAACGCTTACAGACACGCAACGCATGGCACTCGACCAGCTTCTGGAAAGAAAACAAGATCGACCTGTCACTACGTTAGCTTGGTTACGCCAATCGCCTGGCGCACCGAGCGCCAAGGCCGTACTCCACCACATCGCGCGACTGAAGGCCATTCGTGCTTTGGGACTGCCTGCAGACATTGGTCGCACGGTTCATCAGAATCGCTTGCTGCGGTTGGTGCGCGAAGGCGCGCAGACCGCCGCGTTTCAAATCGCGGACTACGAAATCGACCGGCGTCACGCCATGCTCGTCGCGATTGTGATCGACACTGCGGCAACGCTCACCGACGAAATTCTCGATTTGCACGATCGCCTGATCGGCTCGTTCTTTACCAAAGCCAAGCACAAGTACGAGAAAACCTTTGCCGCCTCCGGCAAATCCGTCAATGACAAAGTGCGCATGTTGGCCAAAGTGGGCACGGCCCTGATCGACGCCAAGAAAGCCAAAGCGGATCCCTACACGGCCATCGAGGCAGTAGTTTCATGGGAACGCTTTACGGAGAGCGTACTCGAAGCCGAGCAACTCGCTCGTGATGAAAACTTTGATCATCTGGCGCTTGTTGCCGACCATTACACACAACTGCGACGCTATGAGCCGGCGTTGCTGGAGACCTTCGAGTTTCGAGCGGCACCGGTGGTGCAAGATATCGTCGACGCAATCGCAATGCTCAAAGCACTCAACCAAAGTGGCGATCGCAAGGTACCGGCCGATGCGCCCACCGGTTTTGTGCGCAAACGCTGGCAACCCTTTGTCTTCAAGGAAGGCGGCATCGATCGCAAATACTACGAGCTATGCGCCATGGCAGAACTCAAGAATGCCGTTCGCGCCGGCGATGTCGCGGTCGTCGGTAGCCGTCAGTTTAAGGACTTTGATGAATATCTGATGCCGCGCACCGAGTTTGCCCAGCGCCAGGCCGACGATCGGCTGGGCGTGGCGATTATCACAACAGGCAGCACCTATCTCAATGAGCGCCTGGAATTGTTACGCCAAACGTTGGACGAAGTTAATCAATTGGCCGCCGCCGGCGGCCTACCAGACGCGGAGTTGACGGACAGCGGTTTGAAGGTCTCGCCACTCGACAACGAAACGCCCGAAGAGGGCGAAGCGCTGAAACAGCGTGCCTATAATCTACTGCCGCACGTCAAGATCACCGATCTGCTACTTGAAGTCGATCAGTGGACGGATTTCACCTGCCACTTTACTCATTTGAAGAGCGGCGACTCGGCAAAAGATCGCGCGTTATTGTTGACGGCTATCCTATCGGATGCGTTGAACCTGGGCTTGGCGAAGATGGCCGAAGCCTGTCCCGGCACCAGCCTTGCCAAGCTGTCGTGGCTGGTGGCATGGCATATCCGTGACGAGACCTACAGCAAGGCGCTCGCCGAATTGGTGAACCACCAGCACCGGATACCCTTTGCGAAATATTGGGGCGAAGGCACCACCTCGTCTTCGGACGGCCAACGTTATCGTGCCGGCGGCCATGGCGGATCGGCAGGTCAGGTCAATGCGCGGTACGGCAACGAGCCGGGCGTGCTGTTTTACACCCACGTCTCGGACCAATACGCGCCGTTTCACACCAAGGTGATCAACGCCACGGTGCGCGACGCCACGCACGTTCTCGACGGGTTGCTATATCACGAGTCCGATTTGCGAATTGAAGAACACTACACCGACACGGCGGGCTTTACTGATCACGTATTTGCGCTGTTCCATGTGGTGGGTTTCCGGTTCGCGCCGCGCATCCGCGATCTTGCCGACAAGCGCCTCTACGTTCCGGGTAAGGCATCGCAATGGCCGGCACTCGTATCCATCATCGGCGCGCCCCTAAACCAAAAGCTCATTGAACAGCAGTTCCCGGAAATTCTGCGATTGGGGTCGTCGATCAAGCATGGCACGGTGACGGCTTCGCTCATGATGCGAAAACTAAGCGCATATCCGCGGCAAAACAGTTTGGCTGTCGCGCTGCGGGAGTTCGGGCGGATCGAACGCACGCTGTTTGAACTGGCGTGGTTGCGGGATCCGGCATTACGCCGGCGCGTGAATACCGGACTGAATAAAGGCGAGGCGCGAAATACTTTAGCCCGCGCGGTGTTCTTCCATCGGCTAGGCGAGATTCGTGACCGTTCCTACGAAAATCAGCGCTATCGCGCCAGCGGCTTGAACCTGGTCGTGGCGGCAATCACGCTTTGGAATACGGTCTATCTAGAAAAAGCCATCGAGGCACTGCGCCAGCACGACACCGTCGACGAAACACTTTTACCGCATGTGTCGCCGCTGGGCTGGGAACATATCAACCTGACGGGAGACTACGTCTGGCACGCAAACAAACGTGTGGCGAAAGGGAGATTCCGGCCGCTACGGCCCGTTAAATCTCCATAGTCATGCCTTAACGTGCGTAAATTTCCGTTTCTTGAGGTGACCCCACTATTGAGGATTTCATTACCAAGACCGAACATCAGGATGGGCCGTTATATACCATTACACCTCTCCAGATTGCAAAGCTATATCCGGGTGATT
>JAYTUX010000326.1:0-1576 GCA_043744315.1 Betaproteobacteria bacterium
ACTTTGGAATCGGAGTAACCAACATGAAAAAAGCAACGCCAGGCGAACTGAAAGACGGCGCGCATTGCACCGTGACCGGCGGCACCCATGCAGGCAAATCGGGCACCGTACGCGATATCAATACCAGCAAAACGAGCCACATCACGATCACCGTTGAACAGAAAGGTGGAGTGAGGTTCAAGACGCTTGCCAGGAATGTGGTTGTGCAGTAAGCCTAGAACCCGCCTTGATGTTTTCTTCCAAGCAATGCATTTTGCGCGACAATGCGCAATTGCTTGAAACCAACGAATCGTTCTCACGATAGTCAAAGAAGAGCGAACGCCAACCCTACTCGGGGAATATTGTCATGACTTACGCCGCACTCACCGGTTGGGGCAAATGCCTGCCGCCGGCCATTCTCACCAATGCCGACCTCGGCACGTTTCTGCCGACCGACGACGCGTGGATCACCAGTCGCACCGGCATGAAGGAACGCCGCGTGTCGCATGTTTCCGGGCTCGACATGTCCTATGTGGCGGCGGTGCGTGCGCTGGCGTGTGCAGGCATCAAGGCCGACGAGCTTGATTTCATTATCTATGGCAGTTGCAGCTTCGATGAACACGTGCCGAATTCCGCATCCGGCTTGCAAGTGAAACTGGGGGCCACCAAAGCGGCGGCGATGGATCTGAACACGGCCTGCACCAGTTTTCTCTACGGCATGTCCACTGCGACCGCGTTCATCAAATCGGGTGCGGCGAAAAAAATACTGGTGATCGGCGTCGAACACATTTCCAAATTTATGGATTGGAATAATCGAAACGTCGCGGTGTTGTTTGGCGATGGCGCGGCGGCGTGCGTATTTGAAGCGACCGAACATGAAGAAGGCGTGATCGCGCAAAAATTGCAATGCTTTGCCGATGCGCGTCACACGTTGCGCGTGCGCGGCATGGGTGCCATCTACGCCAACGCCGGGACGGAACTGGGTGACACGCGTTGGGATTTCGATGGCCAGGAAATTTTCAAGAAAGCCGTCACCGGCATGAGTGAGGGTAGCCTTGACGTGTTGAAGCAGGCGGGCGTGACGATGGACGACATTGAAGTGGTGGTGCCGCACCAAGCCAATCTGCGCATCCTCGAGGCGGTCGCAAAGAAGGTGGGCGCACCGATGGAGAAAGTGTTTCTGACGATTCACAAATACGGCAACATGAGTGCGGCCACCGCGCCGATCGCATTGGTGGAAGCGCTCGAAGAAGGCCGCATCAAGCCGGGATGCCTGGTATTGATTCCCGCGTTCGGCGGTGGCCTGACCATGTCTGCACATTTGATCCGCTGGGGTGCGCGCACCACGCCGATCGCAACCTCCGATATCGATTTACCGCCTTGTGAGAAGACCGCATTGCAGATTGTGCAAGGACTGATGAAGGAGAAGGAGCCGCATGATCGGTCGGAGGCGGCGTTGATGAGTCCGAGGTTTATCGAGCAGGGGTGAGATTGGAAAGAGTTTTTTTGCGACGGATAAACACAGATAAACACGGATAGAACCCAATACTGTTCGATAAGACCAATATTCACGGTTCGCCCTGAGGTATCGAAGGGC
>JAYTUX010000327.1:0-5000 GCA_043744315.1 Betaproteobacteria bacterium
CCGTTGGAATCCTTGGCGGCGTGCAATGCCGCAGCGATCGCGAAATGCGCTTCCGGCAATTTCAAATACGGGGCTGAAAGGGTTTTGACGACAACTGCGACTTCGGATTTCTCAGTGAAACGTGCGAGCAAGGCGTTGACTTGCATCAGCACTGCGGGCGTTCTCCCCGGTTGCGCGAGCATGTTGGCAATATTTGCTTTGGCGGAATCGAGATTTCCCTGCGTGCCCACCAAAGCTTGCAACGCCTGACGCGCGATCGGTGAATTCGGTTCCAATTCCAGCCACAGCGTGGTTCCTTCCAGTGCGGCAGACAGTTCGCGCGCCTGGAAAGCGACTTCCACCGCTCGTCGAGCCAGACGAGGATCGCGGGTCTTTTGTGCCAGCTCCGTTAATCCCTTAAAAGCAAGGCCGGAGCGCCCGCGTTGACCGGCGATCTCCGAAATCAGATATTTGTAGAGGATTTGATCGGTTAAACCGGAATCTGCGGCGCTCGACGGTTTCGCGACTGCGCCGTCAACCGGCGGTAAAGTAGACTCGACCGACAAGGCGGGCAAACTGATCAGAGCGATCAGGGCGAAACCCGCGACGAGCGCGGTATGTGAGGCAAATTTGATGATTCTGTATGACATTTCAACTTTCCGGTGACTCGGCAAATCCGCAAGCTCGAGTTCGCGTACGAATATTTAGTCGCTGACCGGGCATGATAATCCGGAATTGATGCGGCAAGTGCTGCGCGTGGAGCCCGATGTTCCATTGGACGGGTTTGTTGCGCGCAAGTTCGCGAAGCGCGCGGGTACCCCTTACAATCTCGACAATACTTGTTCTCACTCACTGCGCAGCCGAGTCCATGCCCGAACTACCTGAAGTTGAAACCACCCGTCTGGGCCTGCTTCCGTTTGTGCGTGGACGGCAGATCGCAAAGGTGACCGTGCGCGATGATCGACTGCGCTGGCCGGTGCCCGCCGGTTTTTCGCGGCGACTAAAGGGCCGGACGGTCATTGATGTCTTGCGCCGGGGAAAATATCTGTTGTGGGACTGTGAATCGGGCTACATATTGAGTCACTTGGGGATGTCGGGCTCGTTGCGGGTAGTCAACGCAACAGACGCGCACGGCAAGCATGATCACCTCGATTTCGTACTCGACAACGGCCACGCGATTCGTTATACCGATCCACGGCGTTTTGGTGCAATGCTATGGATTTCCGGGCGCGACATGTGTCATCCGCTGCTGGACACATTGGGGCCGGAGCCGCTAGCCCCCGAATTCAATGTCGATTATCTCGTTGGTGCCGCGCGAGCGCGCTCGGTCAGCATAAAAGAATTTGTCATGAATAGTCACGTGGTTGTGGGTGTCGGCAATATTTACGCGTCGGAGTCGCTGTTCCTCTCCGGCATTCACCCAAAGCGCGTCGCGGGGCGGATTTCGCGCGCGCGCCTCGCCAAACTAGTTGATGCGATCAAGCGGACACTCAGTTCGGCCATCCTCGCCGGCGGTTCTTCGCTGCGGGATTATGTGCAGGCGAATGGCGAGTTGGGGTACTTTCAAGTCAATGCGTTTGTCTATGATCGCGAGGGATTGCCCTGCCGCGTTTGCTCAACGCCAATACGTGCGATTCGGCAGGGACAACGCTCGACCTATTTTTGCCCGATCTGCCAGACGTAAAATGAAACCATGAGCCGCGCGCCCGGGATCACTGAACGACTGGCCGAACTGCATAGCTGGCGAATAGGGCTTGCCACGCAAATCGAACGTGTCACCGATTTTCTGGGCACACATCATTTCCTCACCCCCAATCTGGAAGCGGCACTCAATGATGCGCGCATGCAGGCGGCAGGCCAACGCGTCACCATCGCTTTCATTGCCGAAGTTGCGCGCGGCAAATCAGAGCTGATCAACGCGTTGTTTTTTTCCGATCTCGGTCGCCGGCTGCTGCCCTCCGGGCCGGGCAAGGGAACCCGTTGCGTCACCGAACTTCGATTCGACCGTGACGTGCAAACCAGCGTGCGCCTGTTGCCGGTTGAGACCCGCGAAAGCCCGAAACGGTTCGATGAATTATTGAAGGACGAAAGCGTTTGGCGCACGACCCTGTTCGATTCGGACAACGCAGATTCAACCGCGCGAGCATTGGCGGCACTCTCCGAGACCAAGCGGATCACCCTCTCCGATGCGGTCGCGTGGGGTTTGCACGGCGAAGGCGTCGCGGTTCCCGCCTCCGAAAGCAATTACATTCTGGTTGATGTGCCGCGCTGGCGACATGCAATCGTCAATTTTCCGCACCCGCTGCTGGATGCTGGTCTCGTGATCATAGATACGCCCGGGCTCGCCGCGTTTGTGTCGGAGCCGGAGTTCGCCCGCCAGCGCGTGCCAAATGCAGACGCCATCGTGTTGGTGCTCGATGCAATCGAAGGTGTAACCAAAGCAGACCTGGCCATTTGGCGGGATCATCTGGGCGGGGGAAGACATTTTCGCGATCGCGCCAATGAAAAATCAAACCAGTCGCGGCTGGTGGTGTTGAACAAGATCGACGCGATCAAGATTGATGAAAGTCTCGACCCGGCGGAATCAACCCGGCAATTGCTGCGCGATCTCGACAAAGGCGTGCAACAAGCAGCCGACATGCTCCGCATCGAGCCGATCCGCGTGATTCCTGTATCTGCGCGTCTGGGACTTGCGGGGAAACTCAACGGCGATGCAGACAAAGCCTTGCGGGGCAGGCTGTATCAGCTTGAGAGGGGCCTCGCGGCGGCGTTGCCGACCAACCGTCAGGACGCGCTGCACGCCGAGATCGTAGCGACGCTGTCAAACGCGCTTGAAACGGCACAGGCAAGCCTCGATAGCGATCGATTTGATACGCTCGATGGCCTGCGAAACCTCACGGCGTTGCGCGAAAAAAATGAAAAGCTCACCGCATCAATTGTCTCGCAGGCAGGCTTGCGACACGATCGGCTGGATGCCGCAATGCGTGAATTCAAAAGCATCAAAAACGTCCACACCACGTTCGCCGCCGATTTGGCGACCATCGTCGACGTGACCTCGGCGAAACAGGATGCGGTTCGCGCCAAGCGGGCAATCGCATCAAGTCTGTTGCCCGGCAAGACATTTGATGCGGTTAAGCACTACTTTTCCGAAACGCGGGAAAAGTTGCACGCGCTGGAATCAAAGATCGACGAGATCCGTAATCTCTACGGCAGCATCACCGAGCGAATGCGGCGCGATTTCGATCTCGATATTTACGATGCCCATCCGTTTGCCACGCAACGATTCCACACCGAGTTGCAAAAGGCACAGGAAAAAGCCGAGGCAGAATTTACCAAAACCAGCAATCTGCTGGTGCGCCGCGGCGGTGCCTTGGCGGAACAATTCGATGAACTCATCGCGAGCCGGGTACAACATATTTTCGATATTGCCAGCCGCGAATCGACCACCTGGATGCGTGGTTTGTATAGTTCCGTTGAAGGTCCATTAGAGGCGCTGAGGAAAGGCACGTTTGAACATTCGGCAAATGTTGAGAAATTCAAATCTGCCGAACTGGATTTGGCGGAACGCATCGCCGAAATGCAGGGGCGCCTCGACGCGATCAAACGCAGACACAAGGCATTGGCCGATGCGCGCGATGGGCTGCGGCGATTCACCGGCGAACCGCGGGAACAGGACGACGAATAGACACTTACGCCGCTTTTTGCGCGGTGAGTTTCACGAACTTGTCGAATAGTTGCTCGCGTGTTTCGGCCCAATCGGGATCAAGCGGTATGCAATCGACCGGGCACACTTCGCGGCACTGCGGAGTATCAAAATGCCCAACGCATTCGGTGCATTTTCGCGCATCGATTTCATATATTTCGATGCCCTGCGATATGGCCTCATTCGGGCATTCCGGCTCGCATACATCGCAATTGATGCACTGATCGGTGATCTTGAGCGCCACGCTAGCCGCCTACTTTGGCGCGCAATGCGGCCGCCGTCAACGGATGAACGAATTCACTGACATCGCCGCCGAGCGTAGCAATTTCACGGACGATGGTTGCGGAAATAAACATGTATTTGTCTGACGGTGTGAGGAACATGGTTTCGACACCCGGCAACAGGCGCCGGTTCATGCCGGCCATTTGAAATTCGTACTCGAAGTCGGACACGGCGCGCAGCCCGCGCAGAATCACGTTGGCGTCCTGATTGGTCAGAAACTGCGAGAGCAATCCGGTAAATCCCATTACCCGAACGTTTTGGTACGACGCCAAAATCTGTTTCGCGAGTCCGACGCGTTCTTCAAGTGAAAAGAATGGCCGCTTTGCCGGGCTGTGAGCGACCGCAACCACCACTTCGCCGAACAATTGACTTGCGCGCGCGACCAAGTCTTCGTGGCCATTCGTGAGAGGATCGAACGTCCCCGGGTATACCGCTCTGATCATGATTCGCCCTTGCCGAGAGTCATCAACGCGAAGTGTACCGCACCGGCCTTGCCCTGTTTCAAGAGCTGCCACCGATCCGGCGGCAGAGCGGACAGGATGTCGGACAATGGACCATGCCATTCCGCATAGACGAGAGCGTCGGAATTGAGGTGCGTATTCAGTTGACCCAGGATGGTCGCCATAAGGTCGGAGGCAAACGGCGGATCGAGGAATATGATGTCGAATGTATCCTTGTCCGCGGCAAGAAATTCATGCGCACCCCGCTGGATGAGTCGACACTGGTTTGCGCCAAGTTTATCGCGATTATGCTCAAGTGCCTTCATCACCGATTTGTCGTTTTCAACCATCACGACCTGGGTGGCGCCCCGCGACGCCGCCTCAAAACCAAGCGCGCCGGAACCGGCGAACAAATCCAGGCATCGTTTACCGTGCAACATCTGTCCCAGCCAGTTGAATAGTGTTTCGCGCACGCGGTTCGCGGTGGGACGCAAGCCTATCGCATCCGGAAATTCAATGACGCGACTGCGCCAATCGCCACCAATAATGCGTACCCGATTCGCGGGTATGGTTTTGCGTGCATCCGGTTTGCGCGC
>JAYTUX010000328.1:0-4998 GCA_043744315.1 Betaproteobacteria bacterium
CCCGTTCCACTGCTCACTCCGCCCGGATTGGTAAGTTGATCCATGTCATATGTGCGCCGCCCGGTCTTGATGAAACCATGGGTGCGCAAGGCACTCAATCCGGACTTCTTGATCTCGGCGTATTCCGCCCGTGTATAGTCAAGGTAAGCCTCATCAGCCCGGAAGACTCGAAAGTTGTCCACGTCGAAAGTACCGATGCCGGAAAATTCCAACACCATTTGATTCGCGCGCTTTTCGTCCTGTACTTTGGGAGGCGTGAATGTGCCGGTGAATTTTTGCCAAGTCTGGCCGGGTTGAAATTTGATCGGCTCAATCTTGTTTGGAGGAGTGTCGTAATAGCCCGGCAGCTTGAATTGGACCGCGCCGCTGCCATTGTGGCGCAACCACACCTCCACAGTGTATGGCTTAGGCTCTAGCACGTCGTACCAGTCCTGTGAAGTGCCAGAGTGGTTAACGTGACCTACCGAAACCTTTTTGACGCCCTCTTCTGTCTCGTTCAACTTGAGCCGCAAAAAAGTCTCGCCTGGTTCTTCAACCCGCGTACCCGCTTCATGTCGCACCAGTTCCCAGGACGCCTTTTCATTTTCATCCGGGAAAAATGTGATGTGCCCAGGCATCAGTAGCCGGTTATCACTTTCCGCCCCCCACACGCGGTTGGTGTGGAGGCGATTGCGGGAAGCCGAATAGAATTTTTTGCTTACGATGACCATGTCGCCCGCTTTGATGTGCTGCGTCGCAGACACGGCGATTCTTGCCAACTGGAAAAAAAATCCCTTATGCGTCTCGGGTGGGTAATCCGATCTGTACACGATATAGCCGGCCACGCCGCTTGCCTTAACTGCATCCCATTCGAGAACCAGCGCACCGCTGACATCGATTTTGCCGCGCAGGTTGGCGGGCGGCGGCGGCGTAGTCGAACCAAGCGCGAATCGCGCAGCCTTAAAGCTTTCAAGCCCATTGGCCGGCTGATCTTTGCCGACGTTCGCCGGGCGCACCACCGAGACGACATTCGATATCGGTGATAGTTCGCCGCCGTGACTGATGGCCCGCACCGAGAAGAAATACGGTACTTCAGGCCGGTTCCACGCATCCCAACGAAAAATAAACCGGGGTTTCGCCGTGGCGACCACCATGTTCGCCGGCATTGCCGGCAGCCACCCGCTGGCGTTAAATCCCCCCTCGGCTATGCGGTCTTGCCGCACAGTGACAAACCGGCCGTTTTCGACGCGATAGACTTGCACTTCAGCGCCGTCGAGCGCCCTCTCCCGAAGGGTATCCCAGTGCGAAATGGCAGCGGGGTCGGCGATCACCCGGTCTGGGGCATCCGCCACAGACACGTATTTGGCGCGAAACACGATCGGCTCAAAACCGGATCCAGTTTTCATTGCGCTATTGCCAAACCCTCCGATCGTGGCCGTGAACGGCTCCACGTCCTTGTTCACCACTTCTGTGGTTACCTTAAAGTGAGCAGGCGTTGAGAATTTAGCATTCGTCGGTTCTGCCGTCGAAGAAAACACCACGCCCAGGTACGAGACTATTATTCCGAAGTGCGCGACGCGCCGCCAATTCATTGTTTATGCCTTTCTGCTTTCTGATATCGCGACAAGGTGCGGCGGCGGTTGGTAGCCACGTGCCATTTTCCACGTCGCCGGCTCCCTCTTTCGACATTCCATCACCGCAAATGCAAATAAATTTCCGAGGACGCGCTGTTCATGCACATACGCGACTTTTCATCCATACAATTTTGTGAGAGGATTATCATAGATATACGCACAACACTCAACCGCGCAAGCGAAAACAATAAATGACAAAAACTTTACCGCCCTCGAGCAACGAACACGTTAAAGCAACACTGCCCGTTAGCTTGGGAAACGGCATTCAACTTGATGTCAAATCGGCTCGCCAATTTGGCGAGGAGTTGGCTGGAACCTATTGCTTCGCAGAACCATATCCATATATTGTTATTGACAACTTTTTGCCCGAAAAACTTATAGAGGATATTCTGAAAAGTTTTCCTCACCAAAAGCTATCCGACGATGTTTTTTTTGAAAACGATTATGCGGGACTGCATAAACGCCAAATATTTCCAGATAGCTGTGATGCTTACTGTCGAAATTTTTTTAGTTTTTTTAATTCGGCCCCAGTGCTTCAATTTTTGGAAGGGTTGACTACGATTAAAGGCTTGATCGGAGATCCTTATTTCGTGGGCGGGGGATTTCATGAAATATCACGCGGCGGGAAATTGGGAATTCATGCAGACTTCAGAATTAACGAGCAACTACATCTGAACCGGCGAATCAACATGCTGATTTACCTCAATAAAGAATGGAATGACGCTTACGGAGGATATTTCGAAATATGGGACAAAAATATGACTTCTAAGATTGATGCCATTGCGCCAGTTTTTAACAGATGCGTGATATTCAATACCGATGCCGACTCGTATCATGGACATCCTGACCCACTAAATTCACCAGCAGAAATAACACGAAAATCTATAGCTTTATATTATTACACCGCATCAAAAAAAGTATACGAGGACACTCCATCTCATTCAACGATGTATGTAGCAAGGCCCACCGATGACAAAAATATTAAATTTCAAGCTTTCAATTTAAGAACGGACAACTATTTGAAAGACTGGCTTCCGCCAATCGCCTTTCGGAAAGTTCGTCGAATAAAACAGATAGCAAAAAAACTAATCACGCGACTGCGCCACGGTCGCGCTGGCAATGGGCAGGTCTAGTAAAAAAAGTTCGCGCCGTCGCCCTCACAGGCGCTCCCGCCAGTTCCACCACGAAAGTCCGACGACGATCTCAATCTCTTTTAGCTCGAAGCCAAGCGGCGGTTTCGCGTGAATGTTTGTCAAATACAAGGCGATCAGTCTGCCGGTGCCCTCGACGATGGTGAACGGACCTGTTCTGCGTTTGCCCAGCAAGGTGATCCCGCATCGCTCGGCCTGTCCGTGCTGGTGAGCTTCAACGATTGCCCGCACGCGCCGGTCTGCATCTGGATTCAAGTGAAGGAAGCGCGCTGCGTCAACCAGCTTGCGCGACCCATTCGTGTATTTCATCCACCCGGCATCCGACACAGTTCGTAGCGTCAGGAATTGCGCTTCGTCCAGGCCCAGCGTCGCGACATGCCAGCTGGTGAATTTCGGCAGAGATTCGATGAACGGGCCGCGTGTTCTCCAGTGGCTCTGGATCCCGACTCGCTCAAGTTCGCGGTCTCCCGATCTGAGGCATCGAAGCGTTTCGCGCTTTGTCGCCTCGTCCTCGGAAAAGAAAAATTGCGAATTGACTTCGCCAATGGCAAACCGCCGCGCCATCTCGTGTTTGTCGACCTTCTTGAGGATGATCATTGGTTTGGGGAGAGCTAGTCGATTATGCGCTAACTTAAGATTGCGATGATAATCCTCCCATAAAAA
Source organism: Betaproteobacteria bacterium (assembly GCA_043744315.1). Lineage (GTDB taxonomy): Bacteria > Pseudomonadota > Gammaproteobacteria > Burkholderiales > Usitatibacteraceae > UKL13-2. The sequence goes on from JAYTUX010000328.1 coordinate 3,428, forward strand.
AGCAGAAATCGGAAGTAGAATTTTCTCGAAAGGGACGAAGGGGTTTCTGAATTTCGAAATATAAGTTCACGGATATCAGTTCAGCGACTTTTTGCAAATGGAGCACCGCGAAAAGATCATCCTTCCCGTCAGCTTGACCGCGTGCAACACGGGCGATATAGTCAGGAAAGCGAAGCGCTATTGAAAAAGAATTATCGGTTAAACTTTCACGAGTACGTCATTAATTACTACTCGGAATCGCCCCCTCTATTCGGGCCTTCACAACAACATAATTCGCCCCCATCTCGCTCCTTGGAATCGCCACTCGTGAGTATGCAGCCCGAAATACCTTGTTTACTTCTATATTGATTGCCTATCACCCTTCGGTACGCCTTGACCTCATCGGTTGGTTTTGATGCGGCGGTTTCGAATTCTTCTCTTGGCGGCAGACTGCAATCCAGAGTGGCCATCACTTCCTGTTGTCGGCTACAAAGCGGCCAAGGCGATCGCGGACGTTGCTGATGTCACGCTTGTCACTCATGTACGCAACAAGATTGCCATTGATCGAGCTGGTGCAGGACGGGCTCAGGTTGTTTATCTCGATAACGAGTTCATAGCGCGGCCGATGAACCGGGTCGCCCACTTCTTTCGTGGGGGTAGTAAGGTTGGATGGACGACGAGCATTGCGATGTCATACTTGCCTTATCTCACGTTTGAGTATCTGGCCTGGAGGACTTTCAAACCACGACTCATGGCCAAGGAATTCGACGTTGTCCACCGCCTTACGCCCATGTCACCAACGCTACCGAGCTTCCTTGCCTCTCGCAGCCCTGTCCCGTTCGTCTTGGGACCTTTGAACGGCGGCCTTAAGTGGCCAAGAGACTACTATTCAGAGCTACGCCGCGAGCGAGAGTGGCTTGTCTATTTGCGCAACATATTTCGCGTACTTCCTTACGCACGAAGCACATACTCCTGCGCAGCAGCAACACTGGCGGCGTTTCCACATACGGTTGAAGATCTGCCGGTCGTGGCGCGCCCTCGGACCATCGAACTTGCTGAGGTGGGTATTGATCCCGAACTATTCCACGCCGGCGAAGGACTGCGCCCAGAACCCATAACGTTCCTGTTTGCGGGGCGCCTAGTTCCCTACAAATGCGCCGATGTCGCAATTGAAGCCTTTGCCGGTAGCAAGGCTCTTCAGCATTGCAAAATGCGCGTAGTAGGCGATGGCCCAGAACTTGGAACGTTGCGGGATATCGTTACGCGTTTTCGAGCCACAGAACGTATCGAATTCCTTGGATGGAAAAAACAGGATGAAGTCGCGCGAATCATGGGGGAGGCGCATGTCTTTGCATTCCCATCCATTCGAGAACTTGGTGCTGGTGTCGTCGTGGAAGCAATGGCGTGCGGACTTTGCTGCGTCGTCGTGAATTATGGCGGACCCGGTGGCCTGATCAACAACTCTCGAGGCGTCAAAATACCATTGGCCAGCAAATCTATGCTTGTGCTATCGATGCGTGAACAAATGGAACAACTCGCGCGCGATCGCCCGAGAATCGCAATGCTAGGAGCCGAAGCGCGCCGATATGTGA
>JAYTUX010000329.1:0-4992 GCA_043744315.1 Betaproteobacteria bacterium
CTTTGCGCGCTGCTGCCGGACAACTTTGTCGGCGTTGGGCAACTGCCGCAATCGCCGGGCGTTTCGCCGAAAAATTGCATTCCGGAATTGGAGCGAATCGTTAACGAACTTGGATTCGTCGGGGTCAATTTGAACCCCGATCCATCCGGTGGCTATTGGACCGGCCCACCTTTAACTGACAAGCACTGGTATCCGATCTACGAAAAACTGGTCGAGCTGAATGTGCCGGCGATGATTCACGTCACGTCGTGCTGCAACCCGAATTTCCATCACACCGGTGCGCATTACATCAACGCCGATACTGCCGCGTTCATGCAACTGATTCAGGGAAATTTGTTCAAGGATTTCCCGGATTTGAAATTCGTGATTCCGCACGGCGGCGGTGCGGTGCCGTTTCACTGGGGGCGCTATCGCGGCTTGTGTCTGAGCATTAAGAAATTGCCGCTTGTGGAACACGTGATGAAGAATGTGTATTTCGATACCTGCGTCTATCATTTGCCGGGGATCGAGCTTCTTACCAAGGTGATTCCCGTCGGCAATATTTTGTTCGCCTCCGAAATGCTTGGTGCCGTGCCTGGCATCGATCCGGAAACGGGCTTTCCGTTCGACGATACCAAGCGCTATATCGATCAGGTGGCCGGCTTGACGGAAGCGGAGCGCTACCAAATTTTCGAGGGCAATGCGCGCAAGGTTTATCCACGTCTCGATGCGCTGCTGACAAAACGCGGCCATGTGGCCAAACAATTCTCATAGGCGAATTGAAAAAAACATGACCTCCAAAACGGTTCCCGATTTATCCGATATCCGCCGCGATTTCGAACGCGTATCGCCACAGGTGGCGCGGAAGGCGGCAACCTTCGCGGCCTCTATCCTTGCCGACGTCGCGGGCCGACGCGGCACCGTCGATGGTCGTATTCATCCGCTGTCGCACAGTACACGCGTCGCCGGCCCCGCATTCACGATCGAAATTCGTCCCGGAGACAACTTGATGATTCACGCCGCGATGGCGATGGCGAAGCCCGGCGATATCTTGGTAATCGACGGCAAGGCGGACCGCAATTGCGCGCTGATGGGCTCAATCATGTTGAACGCCTGCAAAAAATTGGGGTTGGGCGGCGTGGTGATCGACGGCGCGCATCGCGATACGGAAGAATTGCTGGAGTTGGGATTCCCCGTGTACTCGGTGGGGGCGAACCCCAACGGCCCGACCAAGTACGTGCCGGGCCGCATCAACTGGCCGATTTCCTGCGGGGGCGTGGCGGTGAGCCCTGGCGATTTGATCGTCGGCGATGCCGATGGCGTGGTGGTGATCGAGCGTGAAAAGGCGGAAGCGATGTTGGAGTTGGCGGTGAAAAAAGTAGCGGATGAAAAGCAGCGCATCGCGGATATTGTGTCGGGAAAAAGTATTCGGCCAAAGTGGCTGGAAGGATCGCTGCGTGCGGCGGGAGTGTTGAAGGAGGGGGAGGCGCTGTAGTTTTCGGTGCCTGAGATTTGCTGTCATCCAGAGCGTAGCGAAGGATCTCGGTGTGGAACAAGATCCTTCGCTACGCTCAGGATGACACGCACTCTAGGCATTGCCATCGATTGTCGAGGAGTCCAATGAACAGCAACATCACTAACATCACCATTCCTGCGCTTCAACAAATGAAGCGTGACGGCAAGAAAATATTCGGCGTCGTCGCCTGGGATTATCAGATCGCGCAAATCGCTGATCGCGCCGGTGTCGATATTGTTTCGGTGGGCGATTCGGTCGGCGTTAATTTATGGGGCCACGCCAATCCATTGGAAGTGACGATGGAAGAAATGATCATCGTCTGCAAAGCGGTGCGGCGTGGTGTGATGCGTGCGCTGGTGAGTTGCGATTTTCCGTTCGGGCCGTTGCAGGAAGGCACCAATGCCGCCGTACGCGCCGCGATTCAATTGGTAAAAGAAGCCGGTGCCGATATCATCAAGCTTGATGGTGCCGCGAATTTTCCGGAGGCCGTTACCGCGATCACGCGTGCGGGCATTCCCGTGTGGGCGCAATTCGGTTTGACCCCGCAGACTGCATTGGAATTCGGCATTCCCTACAGCGCGCAATCCGCTCCCGGCGCGCAAGTGCCTGACGGCATGTCGATTAAGTTTGTCGAACAAGCGAAGCAGCTTGAAAAAGCCGGTGCCGCGCTATTGGATTTCACCAACTCCGGCCCGGTCGCGGGGCCCGCCGTGGTAAGTGCGGTGGGCGTGCCGGTCATCGGCGGCTTCGGTGGTGGGCCCTGGTTGGATGGCCGCGTGCGCATGGTGCATGCCGCCATTGGGTACGCGGCGAGCACGATAGATAAGTCAGGCACTTACGCCAATGTTGCCAAGACCACGCTCGATGCGTTGACCGCACTCGGCGAAGACGTACGTGCGGCGCGCCAGATAAAGTACTGAACGCACATGCCCTTCGCGATCATCGACGGCATCAACACGCGCTACGACATAATCGGCGAAGGCCCGCCGCTATTGATGTTCTCGCCCGGCGGCTTCGATGCCACACTGGAAAAATGGTCCACGCTCGGCGTTTACGCGAAGTTCAAACCCATCGAGCACTTATCGAAAAAATACCGCTGCGTAGTTTTCGATCGGCGCGAGTGCGGCCAATCTGGCGGACGTGTCGAGCGTATCACCTGGGCCGACTACGTGCGGCAAGGCAAGGGATTGCTCGATTACCTCGGCATCAAGCAGGCGCACTTGATGGGCGGTTGCATGGGATGTTGTCCGGTGATGGCGTTCGCTGTTGCCCACCCCGAAGCGACGTTGAGCATGACCTTGTATTGGCCGGTGGGCGGCGCGAAATACCGCATCAATGGCCAAAAGCGATTCACTGAGCATTTGGCATTTATCGATCAGGAAGGATTGGCTGCGGTTGCAGCGCTTGTTGCCAGGGATGGCAAACCTTTTGGCGGTGATCCGCGCGGCGGGCCGTGGGCGTCGGTGCTGAAGCACGACCACGAGTTTGCCGGTGCCTATGTCAATCAGGATATTGCTGGATACCGGGAAATCGTCCGCGCCGTGGAGAACGCGTTGCTTGACCGCGATACCGCCCCCGGTGCCGAGCCGGAGGATCTGATGCGGCTGAATATTCCGACACTGGTGGTGCCGGGCAAGGATGCGTCGCATGCGACCTCCGCCGCACGCTATTTGGAGGAGTGCATACCGGGCGCGGAATACTGGGACGCGCCACCCGCAGATCAGACGGAAGCAAATGTGCCGCAAAGACTCTTGGAATTTCTGGATAAAAATTAAGAGGAAAGTTGTCATGATCGGAACGATGCACTCATATATTCGCGCCCGCGCCAGCGGCGTCCTAGGCGCATGCGCGGCACTGCTGGTGGGTGGTTTCGCGCTCACTGCGATCGCACAGGACTATCCTGCCCGCCCGATCCGCATCATTGTTCCGTTCTCCGCTGGCGGCGCGGTCGATGGGCCGATGCGTATCGTCGCGCAAGAATTATCCAAGCGTCTGAACCAACAAGTGATCGTCGAAAATCGTCCCGGTGCCGGGGCCATGATCGGCAGCGAAGCGGTGGCAAAATCGACTCCTGATGGTTACACGCTGTTGCTTGCCTCGCAAACCAATGCGATCAGCGCGTCGCTATACGCGAAACTCAATTTCAATCCGATCGAGGATTTCGCGCCGATCACTTTGATCGGCCGCGAGCCTGGCGTGCTGGTGGTGCATCCCTCGCTGCCGGTGAAGACCGTGCAGGAATTGATTGCGTACGTGAAAGCACAATCGAATCCAGTCGATTACGCGTCATCGGGTAACGGCAGCGGCCAGCATCTATTCGCCGCCATGTTTGCCTCGATGGCCGCCATCAAAATGAGCCACGTGCCTTATCGCGGCAGCGGCCAGGCCACCACTGATCTGATCGGCGGACAGGTGAAGGTGTCGATACCTGGCATGGCGGGAATGATGGGCCACATCAAAGGCGGCAAGTTGCGGCCGCTCGCGGTCACCGGCACGAGCCGCTCGCCGCAGCTTCTCGACGTGCCGACGCTGGATGAGTCCGGCCTTAAGGGTTACTCCGCTTATGTGTGGATGGGCTTGCTCGCACCCAAGGGAACGCCGCCTGCGATTGTCGAAAAACTTCACCGCGAAGTCGTTGGCGTGATGAGCTCGACTGACGTGAAGAATTATTTTTCAGGTGCGTCCATCGAAATCGTTGCGTCCACACCGGCGGAATTTGATACGTATTTTCGCGAGGAAAAAGATCGCTGGGCAAGAATCATAAAGGAAACCGGCGCCAAGGTCGATTGAGCAAATCGAGTCCCGCAGCCATTCATTTTTTACAAGGGCAATCATGAATTCCACGCAATCGAGCAACGCATCCACCGTGACTGGCGTCGAGCACTGGACGAAAAAAGGCGACATGAAATTATTTCTGTGGGAAAAATACGTTGGCACGCCGGACAACAAGCCCGCCATTCTGTGGGTACACGGCTCGTCAATGGCCTCACAACCTACGTTCGATCTAACCGTGCCGGGTCGCCCCGATTCGTCGGTCATGGATTGGTTTGCGCAACGCGGCTTTGTTTGTTGGTGCGTGGATATGGAAGGCTATGGCAGGTCTGACAAATCCCGAGATATCTATTGCGATATTTCCAACGGTGCCGATGATCTCAAGGCCGCCACAGATTACATTTTCAGCGCGCGCGGCATCAAACAATTCATGTCCTACGGAATTTCGTCGGGTGCGTTGCGGGCAGCATTGTTTGCGCAACGCCATCCCGAGCGTATTTCGCGGTTGGCACTCGATGCATTCGTATGGACCGGCGAGGGCGCGCCCACACTGGAACAACGTCGCAAGAAGCTCCCTGAGTTCATCGCGAAAAAACGCCGCCCGATCGATCGGGCTTTCGTCTACTCGATCTTCGAGCGCGATCATCCCGATTGCGCCGAGAAGCGCGTGGTCGATGCGTTTGCGGATGCGATTCTGGCGCTGGATGATTCGATGCCGAACGGCA
>JAYTUX010000330.1:0-4990 GCA_043744315.1 Betaproteobacteria bacterium
TTGCGATCAGCAATCCGGTCGAAGGCGACATGGTGCGCATGACCAATTATCACTGGCAGTTTTCGATCGAGCAGACCCGCCAGGATTGCGGACTCGATACCTTGCTGGTGGTGAACGATTACACGGCGTTGGCAGTCGGCTTGCCGCATTTGCGCGACGATCAACGCCGCAAAGTCGGCGGTGGTGAAGCGAAAGAGCGCAGCGTGATCGGTTTGCTGGGTGCCGGAACCGGGTTGGGTGTATCGGGTTTGATCCCGGCGGACGATGGCTGGATTTCTCTCGGCTCGCAGGGTGGCCACGTGAGCTTTTCGCCGATGGATAAACGCGAGATTGCGATTCTCGAATACGCCTGGACGCAATTTCCGCATGTCTCGGCTGAACGGCTGATCTCGGGCAGTGGACTCGAATTGATTCATCGCGCGGTGCAACACCTGGCCGGCAAAACGATCGAGCCGTTGGCAGCGACCGCGATCACCACGCGCGGCATCAAAGGCCAGAATGCGGAGTGCGCGCAAGCGCTGGATTTGTTCTGTGGCATTCTTGGTGGCGTGGCGGCCAACCTTGCGGTGACGCTTGGCACGTTTGGTGGCATCTACATCGGTGGCTCGATTGTGCCGCGCCTGGGCAAATATTTTGATTCCTCGCCGTTTCGCCAACGCTTCGAATCGAAAGGCAGATTCTCGGCGTATGTCGCGCATATTCCCACCTACGTAATCACGGCCGACAGCGCGACCTTTGTCGGTGTCGCCGCGATTCTGGATGCGCAACTCAGGAAGCGGGGCACCGGCTCATCGATATTGGAGCGCATTCGCGTGTCGCAAGCGGATCTGTCACCGGCTGAGCGCCGAGTCGCGAATTTGGTGCTGTCGCGCCCGCGCACGATGCTGAGTGATCCGATTGTCGAAATCGCTCGCGCCGCCGAGGTGAGTCAGCCGACCGTAGTGCGTTTTTGCCGCACGCTGGGTTGCGAAGGTTTGTCCGATTTCAAATTGCGCCTTGCCGCGAGCTTGACCGGCACCATTCCGGTTACGCATACGCAGGTGACGAATAACGACACGTCGCTGGAATTGAGCGACAAGGTGTTGGGCAATACCGCAAGTGCGATCCTGCAAATGCGCGATCAGTTGAACCGCAAGGCGATTGATCAGGCGATCGATGCGCTCATCAAGGCGAAGCGCATTGAATTTTTCGCCGTCGGCAATTACGGCGTCGTGGCGGAAGACGCGCAGTACAAATTTTTGCGCTTCGGGCTCGCTACCAGTGCATATACTGAGCCACGCTTGCAATTGATGGTGGCTAATGTATTGACCGCCGACGATGTGGTGGTCGTGGTGTCCAGTACGGGGCGCATCGCTGGATTGAATCTCGCCGTCGAAACGGCGCGTGAACGCGGCGCCACCATCATCGCCATCACCGCCAATCAATCGCCTCTCGCCAAACACGCCAGTATTACGATTTCTGTTGATCATGGCGAAGACGTCGCCACGCAAGTGCCGATGATCAGCCGCGTGCTCTATCTGCTGGTGATCGACATTCTCGCCGTGGGTGTCGCCATGCGCACGGGAGCGGACGAGAAAAATCTGCCCATGTTGCCGGACCTTCAGGAGTCGCCGGTAGAGAAACCCGTATCCGATAGGCGATTGGCGCACATGGTTTCGCACAGCCGGAAATAAGCGGTCGCAGCGGCATTCGGCGCGATCACCGTGCCGTGCCATTTTGGTGATATTCAGGAGTATCCACGTCGTGGCGCAAGATGAAAAAGATGCCCGTCTCGGGCAGGAAATCCAGTTTCTTGGGCGCATGCTCGGCGATGTAGTACGCGAAGCCAATGGCGACGTCATTTACCATCGGATCGAGCACATCCGCAAACTTGCCGTTTCGCTGCGGCGCACGGCCGGGCAAAACAGCGGGGAAGAGAGCGCCGCATTGAAGGGACAACTCGACCATGAACTCGACGGGCTGTCGATCGAGCAGACCTTGAACGTGGTGCGCGCATTCAGCCACTTTTCGCTGCTCGCCAACATCGCCGAAGACCGTCATCAGAATCGCCGCCGCCGCGCGCACCGTTTGGCGGGTTCACCGCCGCAGACCGGTAGTCTGAAGCATGCGCTCTCATCTTTGAATACGCGTCACATTTCGCCGGGTGCCATCCGCGAATGGCTGCGCGGCGCGCTGGTGAGCCCGGTGCTGACCGCGCATCCCACCGAGGTGCAACGCAAATCGGTGCTCGATTGCGAGCGCGAAATCGCGCGGCTGATGTCGCAATTGGAGCGTAGCGATCTGCTGCCGGAAGAACTGGCGGATGCGGAGCAAAATCTGCGCCGCTCGGTGCTGCAATTGTGGCAGACCGCGATGCTCCGCTTGTCGCGCCTGAGGGTGATCGACGAAATCGAAAACGGATTGAGCTTTTACCGATATACGTTCTTGTCGGAGCTGCCGAAAATCTATAGCGACATCGAAAGCGCATTGGGCGGCGGCGAGCGCATCCCGACTTTCTTTCGCATGGGTTCATGGATTGGCGGTGATCGCGACGGCAATCCTTTCGTCACCGCCGAATCATTGGAAGGGGCGATGCGCAGACAGGCCACTGTCGCCTTCGAGCATTACTTGTTTGAAGTGCATCGGCTGGGCGCGGAACTTTCAATGTCCAGTCGATTGGTCGCGCCGACGGATGCATTGCTGGCACTTGCCGAGAAATCCGGCGACGCATCGGCGCATCGGCAAGACGAGCCGTACCGCCGCGCGTTGGTCGGTGTGTATGCGCGGCTCGCCGCGAGCATGACCGCGCTGGCTGGCGCGCATCCGATCCGGCGACCGGACGTATCGCTGGAGGCCTACGCTAGTCCACAGGAGTTCCACGCGGACCTTGATGTGATCGCCGCTTCGCTCGCCACGCACGCGAGTGGCGCGTTGGCGGCGGGAAGGCTCGCGCAATTGCGCTATGCGGTCGATATTTTCGGATTTCATTTGGCCTCGATCGACCTTCGCCAAAACTCGGACGTGCATGAAGTCGCGGTCGGCGAATTGCTTGCCAAAGCGCAGGTGTGTGTGGACTATTTGCGCCTGGATGAAGCCGCACGCGTCAAGACATTGTTGCATGAACTCGCCAACCCGCGTGCGTTGCGGATCGCCGGCGAAAGCTATAGCGAGACGACGGTCGGAGAACTTGCGGTGTTTCAAGCCGCCGCCGGCATCAACGCGCGCTTTGGCGGCGATGCCGTGCCGAATGCGATTATTTCCAAGGCGCAATCGGTCAGCGATTTGCTGGAGGTGGCGCTGCTGCTGAAAGAATCCGGCTCGCTGTTTACCCGCGATGGCGTTTCGCATCTGAAGATTTCCATCATCCCCTTGTTCGAAACCATCACCGACCTGCAAGCGGCCGCGGCCATTATGCGTGCCGCCTTCGCGTTGCCGCAATACCGCGCCTGGCTGGATGGTCGCGATGGCTTGCAGGAAATCATGCTCGGCTATTCCGACAGCAACAAGGACGGTGGCTACCTCACCGCCAACTGGGAACTCTACGGCGCGCAGAAACGGCTTGGCGATCTCTCCATTGAAAGCGGCGTGAAGCTGCGGTTGTTTCATGGCCGCGGTGGCACTGTCGGTCGCGGCGGCGGGCCGACGTTTGAGGCGATTCAAGCGCAACCGGCAGGCTGCGCGGCGGCGGGACTACGAATTACCGAGCAGGGCGAAGTGATTGCGGCGAAATATTCCGACACCGAACTTGGTCGGCGCAATTTCGAGACCCTGATTTCAGCCGCGATGCTGTCGAATTTTCCCGCCATTGAGCATCGCGACAAACCGCAATGGTGGGAGGCAATGCATGCGCTGTCGGCTAGCGCGTGCGAGGCGTATCGCCACTTGGTGTATGAGACGCCCGGTTTCGTCGATTTTTTTCGCGGTGCAACACCGGTGACAGAGATCGCCGGACTCAATATTGGCAGCCGGCCCGCGTCGCGAAAGCCGTCAAGTTCCATCGCCGACCTGCGCGCAATTCCGTGGGTGTTCAGTTGGAGCCAATGTCGTCTGTCGATTCCCGGCTGGTACGGCTTTGGCAGCGCCCTGAAGAATTGGCTTGACCACGCACCTGCAGGCCGCGATGCGGCGCTGGCGCAATTGCGCGAAATGTACGCCGATTGGCCATTCTTCCGCACCGTGCTTGCCAACATGGATATGGTGCTCGCGAAAACTGACCTCGCCATTGCCGCGCGCTATATCGATCTGGTGCCAGATCGCGAATTAGCCGCACGCATTTTTTCCATCATCAAATCTGAATGGCAAGTGAGCGTCGACATGTTGCGCGCCATCACCGGCACCACCGCATTCCTCGAAGACAATCCCGCGCTTGCGCGCAGTATCCGCAATCGGTTTCCATACCTTGATCCACTGAACCATCTGCAAATCGATCTGCTCAGGCGCTATCGTGCCGGGCAAACCGACGACAAAACCAAACGCGCGATTCATCTCACGATAAACGGTTTAGCCGCAGGGTTGAGAAACAGTGGATGAGCGTGGACACAGGACAGGCCCTGCGGCCTGTCCTGTGTCTCGCGAATCCGAGCCGCATGCAGGCGACGAGGTGGGGGAGCGTGGACCCAAAACAAGCATGCGGCTACCTTAAGATCACGGCGCGCGTTGGGTGCCACCGCTTACAAAAATTATGAAACTGTCGCCCCCGCGGATGCGGGGGTCCAATTTGACCTTAGCAAACTTGGGCCCCAGAAATCCGGCGCGACAAACTTTAGTTTCGCATGATGGATATCGCTGTGCTCCACTCATCCTGCGAAGGGCTACTTTCCCAGCATAAATCAAAATAGAACGCCAATCGGCGAGCGTCTGCGGGCTAAAAGCTGTGGAGAGCCGCGCCAGCAGTTGATTGTTGATTCATGATCGGCGCGCTCAGGATTTTAGTGCAACGTTTTCTTTACCATCTCTGCCCAGACTTCGTTTGGTGTTCGCCAGCCCAGACATTCACGTAGCCGGTTGTTCA
>JAYTUX010000331.1:0-4987 GCA_043744315.1 Betaproteobacteria bacterium
GGCGAGATCGTCGGCGTTCTGCAGCATCAACTCGTACCAGCGGCGAAGCAATGCCGCGCGCTGTTTTGCCGTCTGTGCGCGCCACGCAGGTAAGGCGGCGTTAGCGGCCTCGATGGCACGTCGCGTCTCGCTGGCACCGCAATCCGGCACGCTGCCAACGACGCTGCCATCGGCCGGATTATCCACGTCGAAACGCTTCCCCGAGTCGGCCTCGACCCACGCGCCATCGATATAGCTTTGAGCGCGAAACAGCGATGGATCCTGCAATGGTAACGACTTCATTTCAAGGGGTGCATTCATCGGGACTCCGAAGTGGACATCTTTCCGCATCGGCACGAGTGCGCGACCCGTATTGGCGATCAATGATGGGCGATACGAATGACCGGCGGAGCAAAAGTATAGCGCGGCGCAAGGCGAATGTTTCTATCCCATCAGCCACGCGTTGCGCCGCGCTTTCGCGTCTATCGGCGTATCGCGCATGGTGAGTGTGCAGATTTGCGCGGGCAGTGCTTGCAACGCGACATCGAAGGTCATCAATTCATCCCGCCGAAACGCGGTGAGCTTGAGTTGCGCACCGGGTGCATGGCTGCGCAGTTTTTTCTCTAATGTTGTGCCCGTCACCCGAAGTCCATCGACGGCGATGACGACATCGCCCGCCGACAACCCGGCGAGCTGGGCGGCACCATCGTCGAATACGTTCATCAGCTTCGCGTCGCCGTTGGTGTCAGTACCGATCTTCGCACCAAGCCACGCTGCGGGCACGTTGTCGCCTTTGGATGGAATCGGAAATTTCCATGCGAACTCGATCGCAACCGACTCAAACAACGTGGGGAATTCAATATCCGCGGTACCTTCGACCGCCTCCTCGAAAAATTTGCGCAATGACATGCCGGACACTTTCTCGGCCATCATTTGCACACCGCCCTCGGGCACGCCCACTGCGGTTTTACCGTGCGCCTCCCATAGCGCACGCATGACGTCGTCGAGCGAACATTTGCCGAGCGTGTGTTGACGAATCGTAAGATCCAGCGCGAGCGCGACCATCGCGCCCTTTTGGTAATAGCTGACGATTGCATTCGGCGAATTTTCGTCCTGGCGGTAATACTTCACCCACGCATCGAAGCTCGATTCGGCAACACTTTGCTTCAAGCGCCCTGCCGTCGACATCACGCGGCCAATATTCTCTGCGATCAATTCGAGATACGCGACCGGCTCGACCAACCCCGTGCGTGCCAGGATCAGGTCATCGTAATAGCTGGTAAAGCCTTCAAAAAACCACAGCTGGCGCGTGTAATTTTCGCGCGACAAATCGTATTCGGTGAAGACCTCGGGCTTGATGCGTTTTACGTTCCACGTGTGAAAATATTCGTGCGATGCGAGGCCGAGAAAACGCCGGTAACCGTCGTTGATTTTGGGCTGGCCGGCGAGCGCAAGATCGTCGCGGTCGCACATTAACGCGGTCGATGCGCGATGTTCGAGCCCGCCCCAGCCATGGCGATCGCCGACCGCCATGATCAGGAACCAGTACTCGGTCATTGGCGCGTGGGCCGTGGTGGGCTCAAACAGGCAGATTTGCGCGTCGCAGATCTTCTTCAGATCCGCACACAACCTCGACATATCGGCACGATGGCGACCGGTGATCGCGATGTGATGCGTGACGCCACAAGCGTCGAACGTGGCGTGCGTGAAGGCACCCATCTCGACGGGATGGTCAATCAGCTCATCGTAGTTGGCCGCAGTGAAATGGCCAAATGGCTTAGCAGAAACGGGGGCATCTCCAGCATCCACGGGGATTTTAGCGGCTTTTTGCCCGGAAACGCCCGCCAATGCTGGCCTTTGACTCAGCGCAGTCGCGATTCGCCAATCGACATATCGTTCGCCCTGCGGCGCGACAACTTCCAATTCGCAAGCGAGACTTTCCTTGCCAAGGGGCAGCAAAAACACGCCTGCACCATTGAAAAATCCATGCGTCTCATCCAGATGCGCGCCGCGCACCGACAAATCCCACGCATAGATCTCGTAGGTCAGTTGGATCGGATCGGCTGTGGGATCGCATTGCCAGGTCGCCTTGTCGATCTTTGTCAAACGAAGCAGCTTACCACCTGCCTCCGCGCGAATGGCGACAACGTTGCGCGCGAATTCGCGGATCATGTAGCTGCCGGGAATCCACACCGGCAGCATGAATTGCTGGCCATCCGGTGCCGGATCATCGATTGCGACGCTGACCTCAAACAGATGCGCGGCAGGGTTCTTTACGGCGATTCGATAGCAAATGGGCGACGATTGGGAAAGACTCATTTGGCAAGGGTATCAAAATTTCTCCGTGTTTCCGTTTCCGTTATGATTCCCCCACCGCGACATTTCCGAAAAGAGGATTTCACATGAAGGCAATATTCACGATCTGCGTCGCATTCACGGCAGCCACCATCAGCGCAGCAAGTACCAACCTGGACGCAAAGACATTGCGCTGGGCAAGTCAGGGTGACATTGCCACGCATGACCCCCACGCACAGAACGAATCATTCAACAACCAGTTCAATGGCCAGATTTACGAGCAACTGCTGGTGCGCGACAAGAACATGAAGCCGATCGCCGGCCTCGCCACGGAATGGAAGCAGACTTCGCCGACCACCTGGATATTCAAATTACGCCAAGGCGTGACCTGGCACGACGGCTCCAGATTCACGGCCGATGACGTGGTGTTCTCCGTGCTGCGCTCGCAAGCCGATACCTCCAATATGAAGGTTTACGGCAACGCCATGGGTAAGCCGAAAAAAATCGATGACTATACCGTCGAGCTCACCACGCCCGTACCGAACCCGGTGTTGCTCGACATGGTCAGCGCAGGAAATATTTTTATCATGAGCAAGGCATGGTGCGAGAAAAACAAGGTCGAGAAACCTCAGGATTTCAAGAACAAGGAGGAAACTTTCGCCATCCGGCACGCAATGGGTACGGGTCCGTTCATGCTGGTGTCGCGCGAGCCGGACGTGAAAACGGTATTGAAGAAAAACCCGAACTGGTGGGGTATCAAGGACAAGCGTTTCATCGGCAATGTCGACGATGTGATTTACACGCCGATCAAATCGCCGCAGACGCGCGTTGCCGCGCTGTTGACGGGCGATGTCGATTTCATTCTCGATCCGCCGCTGCAGGATATTGAAAAACTCAAGCAGGAAAAATCATTGAAGGTTCTTGAAGGCCGCGAGAACCGAGTGATCTTCATCGGCATGGATCAGGCGCGAGATGAATTGCTGTATTCCAATGTAAAGGGCAAGAACCCCTTCAAGGACAAGCGCGTGCGGCAGGCGCTGTATCAGGCGGCGGATGTGGAAGCGTTGAAAAAATCTGTCATGCGCGGGCTCTCTGTGCCGACCGCGATCAATGTCTCGAACCCCATCGCCGCAGGCATTCCGGCCTCGATGGATAAACGCTATCCGCTGGATATCGCGGCGGCGAAGAAACTTTTGAGCGAAGCGGGATATCCGAACGGATTTGAGGTGACGCTCGATTGCCCGAACGACCGTTACCTGAATGATGAAAAAATTTGCGTGGCCCTGGCCGCGATGTGGTCGAAAATCGGCGTGAAAGTGAATGTAGCGGCGATCCCGAAAGCGAACTATTTCCCGAAGGTGCAAAAGCTCGACACCAGCATGTACCTGCTTGGATGGGGCGGTGCCACGACCGATGCAATTTTCACCATGAAACCGGTGCTGCACAGCCGCAACGATTCCGGCGCAGGCGAATACAACTGGGGCAATTACAAGATTGCCGAGTTCGATCAATTGATTGAGAGCGCGGAAGGCGAGATGGACATGAAAAAGCGCCAGGACATGATCAACAAGGCAATGCAATTGCACCATGACCAGGTGCTGCACATTCCGCTGCATTTGCAGGTGATCCCGTGGGCGACAAAGGCGTCGGTAAGTGTCGTCCACCGGGCAGATAACTGGCTTGAGGTTTCGTGGATCAAGATTTAGGGAAATGAAAATACCGTTCGCGCTGAGCTTGCCCCGGTATGTGTGAAGCCGGGGGCGAACGGATCGGTATTGGTTGCGGTGTGTCGGTATTCTCGCCATCCGCAAAAGCAGTTCCACGGTTGGAGGCGACATGATTTATCGCACGCTATTTGCATGTTTCATTTTCGCAGTTGCCACATCGGCATCCGCCAAGAACTTCCGCTGGTCCACCCAAGGCGACGCCGCCACGCTCGACCCGCACAGCCAGAACGAAACCTTCAATAACGGCATCAACAATCTGGTCTATGAATATCTGGTGAACCGCGACCGGCAATCGCTATCAAAACATGTTCCCGCGTTGGCGGTGAGCTGGACCAACACCGGCCCGCTGACGTGGATTTTCAAGCTGCGCCAGGCTGTCAAGTTTCATGACGGCACGCCGTTCACCGCGGACGACGTCGTGTTTTCGTTCAATCGCGCGCGCGATTCCACAGTGACGTTTCGGCTGTATTCGACGCAATCCGGCATCGCCAAAAAAATCGACGATTACACCGTTGAATTCACCACACCCGTGCCGAACCCGGTGATGCTGGATACGCTCAGCAACATCATGATCATGAGCAAAGCCTGGTGCGAAAAAAATGGCGTGGTCAAGCCGCTCGATTACACCAAGAAGGAAGAGTCGTTTGCGACCCGCAACGCGATGGGCACCGGGCCTTTCAAACTGGTGATCTGGGAGCAGGGCATCAAAATCCAGCACACGAAAAATCCGGAATGGTGGGGCATCAAGGCAGGGCAATTTACCGGCAACGTCGAGACGATCGACTATCGGCCGATCTCAAACGCTGCCACGCGTATGGCGGCATTGAAATCCGGTGAAATCGATTTCGTGCTGGATCCATCGGTGCAAGATGTGCTGCGATTGCGCAACGACGCCGATGTGAAAATCTGGGAGGGTCAGGAGCAACGACTGATTTATATCGGCACTGATCAGGCGCGCGATGAATTGCTTTATTCGGACGTGAAAG
>JAYTUX010000332.1:0-1570 GCA_043744315.1 Betaproteobacteria bacterium
ATGACGGGCAGGTAATCAGCCGCCTTCTTAGCCTGATCGTTAGCGTAAATCTGCCAGCTTTTTTCGCCGTCCTCGACTATGCCTTTTGGTCTGTTCGCATTGTTGGCGTTGATCGCGTTGCGCACTTCGCTAAAACTGATGCCGTACTTATTAAGCGTTGTTGGGTTCAACTCCACGCGCACGGCCGGCAATGAACTGCCGCCGACGGTCACCAGCCCGACACCCGCAACCTGTGAAATCTTTTGTGCCACCACCGTTGAGGCAGCGTCATAAATTTGCCCCTGCGTAAGCGTATCCGAGTTCATCGCCAGGATGATCGACGGCGCATCAGCCGGATTGACTTTGCGGTAAGTGGGATTATTCGGCAGGCTAGACGGCAATTCGCTACGCGCGGCCTGAATGGCGGCCTGCACATCACGCGCTGCGCCATCGACACTGCGACTGAGATCAAACTGCAGCGTGACGCGCGCGTTGCCCAACGTCGACTGCGATGTAATTTCATTGACACCCGCAATGCGCCCAAGCGCCCGTTCAAGTGGTGTTGCGACGGTAGCCGCCATCACTTCGGGACTGGCTCCGGGGAGTGAGGCAGATACCGAGATGGTCGGAATATCTACCTGCGGCAGCGGGGCAACGGGGAGCAGCGTAAATGAAATCGCGCCAGCCAGCACCACACCCAGCGTGAGCAGTGTCGTGGCAACAGGGCGGCGGATGAATGGCTCGGAAATATTCATCTAGTCTCCGGCTGCGCCATCGGTGCGCACAGTAGCCAACTGCTCGGGATCATCATGTTTGTTGATGCGGCGTTCCAGCCGATCAAAGGCCAGATAAATGACCGGTGTGGTGAATAATGTCAGCACTTGTGACACGATCAGACCGCCAACCATGACGATGCCGAGTGGTTGTCGCAACTCGGAGCCAACGCCGCCGCCGACCATCAGCGGCAATGCCCCAAGCAACGCCGCCATGGTTGTCATCAGGATTGGGCGCAGCCGCAGCAGGCAAGCCTGATAGATTGCCTCACGCGGCGGCATGCCAAGTTTTCTTTCTGCATCAAGCGCGAAGTCGATCATCATGATCGCGTTTTTCTTCACGATACCGATCAATAAAATAATACCGATAATGGCAATAATGCCCAAATCATTTCGCGACAACAGCAGCGCAAGCAACGCGCCTACACCCGCCGATGGCAGCGTGGACAAAATGGTGACCGGATGGATATAGCTCTCATACAGCACACCAAGCACGATGTACATCGTAACAATGGCAGCAAGGATCAAAAATAGAGTGTTTGTGAGTGAGGCGCGAAAAGCCAGCGCTGCCCCCTGAAATCCGGTACGTATGCTGGCCGGCACACCCATTTCCTGCTCTGTTCTTTCGATAGCCTTTACCGCGTCGCCAAGCGAGTATCCCGCGCCCAGATTGAATGAGATCGTCGTGGCTGGAAACTGGCCGATGTGATTGATTGCCAGTGAGGCTGGTTTTTCAATTACCGTGGCGACGGTCGAAATCGGTATCTGCTGGCCGGTTGATGAAGTCACATAAATATCATTGAGCGCCTGCGGGCCGA
>JAYTUX010000333.1:0-1569 GCA_043744315.1 Betaproteobacteria bacterium
ATCGTCACACCTGAACGTGCGTTGCAGATGGGCTTTACCGGGCCAATGATTCGCGGTTCAGGCATTGCATGGGATTTGCGCAAAAAGCAGCCCTATGAAGTCTACGATCTGCTCGATTTCGACATCCCGGTCGGTACCAACGGCGACTGCTACGACCGTTATCTTGTGCGCGTGCAGGAAATGCGCGAATCGAACAAGATCATCAAGCAGTGTGTCGAATGGCTGCGTAACCATCCCGGCCCCGTGATGAGCGATAACCACAAGGTGGCGCCGCCGTCGCGTCTGGCGATGAAGACCAGCATGGAAGATCTGATTCACCACTTCAAGCTGTTCACTGAAGGCTTCCATGTGCCGCCGGGCGAGGCTTATGCCGCGGTCGAGCATCCGAAAGGCGAATTCGGTATTTACCTCGTCTCTGATGGCGCCAACAAGCCATACCGATTGAAAATTCGTGCGCCGGGTTTTGCGCACCTGCAAGGTTTGGACGAAATGTCTCGCGGGCACATGATCGCCGACGTGGTGACCATTATTGGCACGCAGGACATCGTATTCGGCGAGATCGACCGTTAATCATGAGCATCGAAATTCTCAGCGCCGCATCCCTGAAACGCATCGACCGCGAAGTCGCCAAATATCCGGCTGACCAAAAACAGTCGGCCGTCATGTCGGCGCTGGCGATCGCGCAGGATGAAAAAGGCTGGCTCGCTCCCGAGACCATGCAGGCGGTGGCCGACTATCTCGGCATGCCAGCAGTGGCCGTGCAGGAGGTGGCGACCTTCTACAACATGTATCACCTCAAGCCACTGGGCCGGCACAAGTTGACGGTCTGCACCAATTTGCCGTGCGCACTTTCCGGTGGCGAAAGAGCGGCAGAACATCTCAAAAAGAAACTGGGCATCGGCTACCGCGAAACCACCGCTGATGGCCGCTTTACCTTGATGGAAGGCGAATGCATGGGGGCCTGCGGAGACGCGCCCGTATTGCTGGTCAACAACAAGCGCATGTGCAGCTTCATGAGCCACGACAAACTCGATGCCTTGGTCGAGGAGCTCAAATGACCTGCCTGCACGACCGTCACATCAACCCCCTTATCGTCGCGGGCCTGGACGGCAAGAACTGGGGGCTGGCTGATTACGAAAAGCGCGACGGCTATGCCGCGCTGAAAAAAATTCTCACCACCGGCATCAAGCCGGAAGAAGTCGTTTCCGAGCTCAAGAAATCGGCCTTGCGCGGCCGTGGTGGTGCCGGCTTTCCGACCGGATTGAAGTGGAGCTTCATGCCGCGCGGCTTTCCCGGTGCCAAGTATGTGGTGTGCAATTCGGACGAGGGCGAGCCGGGTACATTCAAAGACCGCGACATCATTCGCTACAACCCGCACATTCTGATCGAGGGCATGATCATCGCTGGTTACGCGATGGGCGTGCCGGTCGGCTACAACTACATTCATGGTGAAATTTGGGCCGACTACGAACGCTTTGAAGAAGCGCTCGACCAGGCGCGTGCGGCAGGCTATCTGGGTAACAAGATTCTCGGCACCGATTTCAATTTTGAGTTGCATGCGCATCATGG
>JAYTUX010000334.1:0-18539 GCA_043744315.1 Betaproteobacteria bacterium
TGCGTTGGGGCGCAGCGCGGTGGCACATGTGCGGGCGTTAATGTAAGGCTGCGTCCGCGCGAAGGGCTGACTCCGGAAAAACTGTGCAGGACACTGGCAAACGCAGCGATTTTATTCGCGAAAAAGCCCGTTCTGACGTAAAATAGTGGGCTGCACGAAAACTCCAAACAAGGGCACGAGAGGTGCCCTTGTTTTTGCGGGTTTTACTCGTTTGGTATCGCATAACTCCATGAATCACATACGTAATTTTTCCATCATTGCGCACATTGACCACGGCAAATCGACACTGGCCGATCGCATCATCGAGCGTTGCGGGGGCTTGTCGTCGCGGGAAATGGAGTCGCAGGTGCTGGATTCGATGGATCTTGAGCGAGAACGCGGCATCACCATCAAAGCACAGACCGCCGCGCTGAAATACACCGCGCGCGATGGCATCACCTATGACCTGAATCTGATCGATACCCCAGGCCACGTTGATTTTTCCTACGAAGTCTCACGTTCGCTTTCGGCATGCGAAGGCGCATTGCTGGTGGTCGATGCCTCGCAAGGCGTGGAAGCGCAGACGGTTGCGAATTGCTATACGGCGATCGATTTGGGCGTTGAAGTGACGCCGGTCTTGAACAAAATCGATCTGGCGAGCGCCGACCCGACACGGGTGATGGAGGAAATCGAAGACATCATCGGCATTTCCGCCGTTGGTGCGGTTCAGTGCAGCGCCAAAACCGGGCTTGGCATCGAGGACGTGATTGAAACGGTGGTTGCGAAAGTGCCGCCACCAAAGGGTTCGGCTGATGCGCCATTGAAGGCACTGATCATTGATTCGTGGTTTGACAACTACGTCGGTGTGGTGATGTTGGTGCGGGTGGTCGATGGCGTCATCAAGCCGAAAGACAAGATTTTGCTGATGGCAACCGGCGCGCAGCATTTGGTTGAGCAAGTCGGTGTATTTACGCCGCGTTCGCAAAACCGCACTGAACTTTCGGCCGGTGGTGTGGGTTTCATTATTTCCGGCATCAAGGAATTGAAGGACGCGAAGGTTGGCGATACGGTCACCCTGGTCGATAGTCCTGCCGAAAAAGCGTTGCCCGGTTTCAAGGAAATCAAGCCACAGGTGTTTGCGGGCCTTTATCCGGTGGAATCGAATCAATACGATTCCCTGCGCGATGCGCTCACCAAGTTGCAATTGAACGATTCCTCATTGCGATTCGAGCCGGAAACCTCGCAGGCACTGGGCTTCGGCTTTCGCTGCGGTTTTCTGGGTTTGCTGCACATGGAAATCGTGCAGGAACGGCTGGAACGCGAATTCGATCAGGAA
Organism: Betaproteobacteria bacterium; assembly: GCA_043744315.1. Classification (GTDB taxonomy): domain Bacteria; phylum Pseudomonadota; class Gammaproteobacteria; order Burkholderiales; family Usitatibacteraceae; genus UKL13-2. The sequence continues at coordinate 1,316 of JAYTUX010000334.1, forward strand.
TTGATCACCACTGCGCCAACAGTGATTTATCAAGTCATGCTGCGTGGTGGCGAGGTGATCGAAATCGAGAATCCGTCGCGCCTGCCGGAGTTGTCAAAGATCGAGGAAATCCGCGAGCCGATCATTACTGCCACCATGTTGATGCCGCAGGAGTATGTCGGCACGGTGATGACGCTGTGCAACCAGAAGCGCGGCAATCAGATCGACATGGAATATCACGGCCGGCAGGTGATTCTTAAATACGAAATGCCGATGAATGAAGTGGTGATGGATTTCTTCGATAAGTTGAAATCGTCTTCGCGCGGTTATGCGTCGCTCGATTACGAATTCAAGGAGTACCGGGCGGCCGATCTGGTCAAACTCGATATTCTGATCAACAGCGAAAAAGTCGATGCGCTGTCGTTGATCGTGCATCGTGCCAACAGTCAATATCGTGGCCGCGATCTAGCTGCGAAAATGCGCAGCCTGATCCCTCGCCAGATGTTCGATATCGCGGTACAAGCGGCAATCGGTGCCAACATCATTGCGCGCGAAAATATCAAGGCATTGCGCAAGAATGTGCTCGCCAAGTGCTACGGCGGCGATATTTCGCGCAAGCGCAAGTTGCTGGAAAAGCAAAAAGCCGGAAAGAAGCGCATGAAGCAGGTCGGCAATGTGGAAATTCCGCAAGAGGCGTTCCTGGCAATCTTGCAGGTGGAGAGCCGGTGAACGGCGCGTACCTCATTCTTACGACTGATTCCGCCAAAATGGCGGTTCGTCGCGTGGCGGCTGCAATTTTTTCGGGCGGCGGTGATGATTCGCCATCGGTTTTGGCTGGAAATCATCGCGCGAAACTTTTCGAAAGGCATCAATGAACTGGGAAACAATCGGCTGGTTGGCGTTGGGCATCAGCGGCGCGTTGATTGTCGCGAGTTTTTTTGTCGGCAATAAAGCGGTGCCCGCCGGCAATTCGGCGGCGGTCTCGGCAGAAGGCACTCATCCTTTGCATGCCTGGCTGGAAATCGCCTGGCCGGTGTTTTTTATTGCCGTCATGGGCATGCTCACGCTGAAAGAGATCTTGGGGTTCGCTGCGGTATTGCTGCTTGCGACTACCATTAGCGGGTTGATCTGGGGCATTGATACTCTGTTGCTGCGCAAAAAGCGTGGCGCATCGGTCGAGCCCGTTGTGGTGGAAATGGCACGCAGTTTTTTCCCCGTCATTCTGATCGTGTTTCTGCTGCGCTCGTTTCTATATGAGCCGTTCAAGATTCCATCCGAATCCATGTTGCCGACCTTGCAGGTGGGCGATTTTATTCTTGTCAATAAATTCACCTATGGCGTTCGGCTGCCGGTGATCAACAAGAAGATCGTCGAAACCGGTTCGCCGCAGCGCGGCGACGTCATGGTCTTTCGCTATCCCGAAGACCCCGCGAAAGATTTCATCAAACGTGTCGTTGGCACGCCGGGCGACAAAATCGCCTATCTCAAGAAACGTCTGACGGTGAACGGCAAGGAAGTTGACATGCAAAGCCTGGGCACCGCGACCGAAGTCGATCAACGACTGGGGTTGCGCAGATTTGAATCTTTCCGCGAAAAATTCGGCGACAAAAATCACAGTATTTTGCTCAATCCTGATGCGATCGGCGTGAACTTGGCCGGCGTCCGCCAGTTCCCCAATCGCAACAATTGCGAATACAATAATGACGGAGTGGTTTGCACGGTTCCGGCGGGGCACTATTTCATGATGGGCGATAACCGCGACAACAGCGACGACAGCCGTTATTGGGGTTTTGTTCCAGAAGAAAATATTGTCGGCAAGGCCGTGCTGGTGTGGATGAATTTCAGTTCGCTTAAACGTATCGGATCGAGCATCGAGTGATGTTTCCCGTTGCCGCCGCAGGCCCAACAATGTCCGTTTCCAACGCCCCGAGGATTTCCATGTATTCACCGCGAAAAAATCTGCAACATCAACGTGGCATGAGCTTCTTCATGCTGGTATTTGTTATGGCGGTGTGCGCAGTCGTCCTGCTGCTGGGCTTGAAGCTGTTTCCGGTTTATAGCCAGTATTTCAATATCAAATCAGTCTTCAAAGGCATGGCCGCGTCCGAGGAGGTTCGGTCGGGAACGGTCGCTGAAATACGCAAAAGTTTTGACCGGCGCGCGACCATTGGCTACGTTGAGGACATCACGGCGGATGACCTGGAAATCACCAAAGAAGGTGGTGAGACGGTCGTGGCCGCTGCCTGGCAAAAGAAAATTCCTTTATTTACCGGCTACACGCTGCTGGTGGATCTGAACGTGAGCACGGCAGACAAGTAGCCTCCACTTTATGAGCTCCAACGCCCAGGCGCTTGAAACCCGTCTTGGCCATGCGTTTTCCAGCGCGCCGTTGCTGATACAGGCGCTCACTCATCGCAGTTTCGGCATTCCTCACAATGAGCGGCTGGAGTTCCTCGGCGACAGCGTGTTGAATTGCGCCATTGCGGCGCTGATTTATGCGCGCAATCCCGATATGCCGGAAGGCCAGCTCAGCCGCCTTCGATCCAATTTGGTCAATCAGGCAACCCTTGCCGAAATCTCGGCCGGATTGGGCATTGGAGAATTATTGCGGCTAGGCGAAGGTGAACACAAAACCGGCGGTGCCGCGCGCCCGTCGATCCTGGCGGATGCGCTTGAGGCGGTGTTGGGAGCCATTTATCTCGATGCCGGATTTGACGCAGCCACTTCAGCCGTGGAGCGATTATTTTCTCCACGATTGGCGATGGCGCTAGACAGTAATCCTGCCAAAGACGCCAAAACTGCCTTGCAGGAATGGTTGCAGGCGCGCAAATTGCCTTTGCCGCTTTATACCGTGCAACGAGTGTCGGGGGACGCACATCGTCAGGTATTTCATGTTCGCTGCGAGGTGCCTTCGCAGGCCATCGATACCACAGGGCAGGGTACCAGCCGCCGTACCGCTGAGCAGGATGCGGCGATGCAGGCCTTCGCCATGATCAACAACGCCTTACCGACGGCTGCGCAGCATGCGGCAGAACGCATCGAGAAAACATGACAGCATTTAAATGCGGCAGCGTAGTGATTGTCGGTAGGCCGAATGTCGGCAAATCGACGCTGCTCAATCATCTCGTCGGCCAGAAAGTCAGTATCACCTCTAATAAAGCGCAGACCACACGCCACCGAATCACTGGAATCCTCACCGACGCTGCCGCGCAATTCCTGTTTCTGGATACCCCCGGCTTTCAGAAGTCCCACGACAATGCGCTCAACCGCGTGCTCAACCGCACCGTTAGCCAAGCCGTCAGCGACGCCGATGTCGCGCTGTTCATCGTCGAGGCACTGCGTTATTCGGAGGCCGACGAAACCGTGTTGAAACAACTCTCGGGTTTTAAGACGATTTTGCTGGTAGTCGCCAAATGCGACAAGGTAAAGGAAAAATCAAAGCTGATGGCGTTCCTTAAGGAAATGCAGGGCAAGGCGGATTTCGCTGCGCTGATTCCGGTGAGTGTGAAGCAGAAAAAATCACTGGATGAACTGAAAAAAGTTATCCGCGAATATCTTCCAGTGGCTCCGGCGATGTTCAGCCCGGATGATTTCACCGACCGGACAGAACGCTTCATGGCGACCGAATTCATTCGCGAAAAAGTATTTCGCCAACTGGGCGACGAATTGCCCTACGCGACCAATGTGGTGATCGACAAGTACGAAGAAATCGGCAGCTTGCATCGGATCTTTGCCAGTATCATCGTCGAAAAGGCGAGCCAGAAAGCGATCCTGATCGGCGAAAAAGGCGAGCGCCTGAAGCGCATTGGTACCGATGCGCGCAAGGACATGGAAGCAACTTTCGGCGGCAAGGTCTATCTCGAATTGTTTGTGCGCGTCAAAAAAGGCTGGGCGGACGACGATGCGCTGGTTCGCCAATACGGATATGAATGATCGCTTGACGGAACCCACACACGCCGCGCGACCGGCGACGCCGAAATCCAGCCGGGCGACGCCAGCGGACGCCGACCGCGCGTTTGTATTGCATACCTATCCATATCTCGAGACCAGTCTCATCGTCGAAGCCTTCACGGCCGCGCATGGCCGGGTGGTACTGGTCGCAAAGGGCGCCAAGCGCCCGCATGCCGCAATGCGCGGCATGCTGAATCCGTTCCAGGCGCTGCGGCTCAGTTGGTTTGGCCGATCAGAGATGAAAACCCTGAAGGCCGCCGAGCAGGAGCAGATACTGCCGCAATTGTCGGGCGCTGCGCTGTTATCGGCATTCTATTTGAACGAACTTCTGCTGAAACTCACGCACCGCGAAGATCCACACGAGGACCTCTACGACGCCTACTCGGATGCGGTCTATGCACTGGCCGCGTTGCCGCCCGGTAACCATGGCGTTCGCGCTATTGCCGAAATCTTGCGGCGATTTGAAGTCAATTTATTGCGCGAACTCGGTTATGCACTGCAACTTGTAGAGGAGGCGGATTCGCACCGCCCGCTGGATCCCGATGGCATCTATGTTTATCAAACCGAGCGCGGGCCGGTCGCGTGCGCGGCGGAAAATGCAATGAAGGAACCGATGCCACAATCGTACAATGACGACGGGCTTCGATTGTCTGGAAAGACCTTGCTCGATATATCGGCCAATAACTATGCTGATCCCCAAACGCAGGTTCAGGCGAAGCAATTGATGCGAAAGATGATCAACTATTTGCTGGGAGATAGAGTCCTGCACACGCGGCAATTGATGCGCGACCTGCGGTGACACGATGACCTTGCTTAGCGTCAATCTCAACAAAGTCGCGTTGTTGCGCAATACCCGCGCGCTCGGCATTCCAAGCGTCACGCGCGCCGCCACGATCGTGCTGGAAGCCGGTGCTGACGGCATCACGGTTCACCCGCGCCCCGATGGTCGGCACATCCGCGCCGGCGATGTCCGCGATCTCGGTGCCGTGATGCGCAATTGGCCGCGCGCGGAACTGAATATCGAAGGCAACCCGTTTCACGGTCTGCTCGATTTCGTGCGCCAGATGCGGCCCGCGCAATGTACCCTGGTGCCTGATGAATCCGGCCAGTTCACCTCCGATCACGGCTGGAATCTATCGGCCGATGCCGAAAAATTGGCACCGGTCATTGCCGACGTAAAGTCGCTGGGCGTACGCGTAAGTCTCTTTATGGATCCCGATCCCGCCGCCATGCAATTGCTCGCCGATTTGGGTGCCGACCGAGTTGAGCTTTATACTGAACCCTATGCGCGTGCGTTCGGTACTGCAGAGGCACCCGTCGAAATGCAACGCTACGTGGATACCGCCATTGCGGCGCGTCTGGTGGGCCTGGGTGTCAACGCGGGGCACGACTTGAACCTCGCCAACCTCCGCCAGTTCGTTGAGGCTGTGCCAGGTGTTCTGGAGGTCTCCATTGGCCATGCCTTGATCGCGGATGCGCTTGAATTCGGGCTGGCCGAAACAGTGCGCCGCTATCGTTTGCAATTGAACGCCGGCGTCGCAAAATGATTCACGGTATCGGTACCGATCTGGTCAGTGTCAAACGTATCGAAGAGACCTTATTCAAATTCGGTGATCGATTTTTGCACCGTATCTTGAGCGAGTCAGAAGTCGCCGAATATGCCGAATCGAGTCAACCGGCCAAGTTTCTGGCGAAGCGATTCGCGGCGAAAGAAGCGTTTTCCAAGGCGTGGGGGACGGGCATCGGCGAGGCCGTTGGCTGGCATGATGTCGCGGTTGCACACGATGCGCGCGGCAAGCCGCTGATTGCACCCAGCGCGGCAATGGCGGAGAAATTTGCGACCGAGAAAATTGTCGCCACACACATTTCAATTTCCGATGAAGACGACCACGCATTGGCTTTTGTAGTTCTTGAGAAAAATACACCATGACGAAAAAAATGCCTCTTGGCCCGGTAATGACCGATGTTGCCGGACTCGAATTGACCGATGACGACATCACGCGGCTGCAACATCCTCTGGTCGGCGGTGTGATTTTGTTCGCGCGCAGTTTTGAGTCGCCCGAACAATTGAAACGCTTGACGACTGCCATACACGCTCTGCGCGATCCGTGGTTGCCGATCGCGGTGGATCATGAAGGCGGGCGTGTGCAACGTTTTCGCGTGGGCTTTACGGCGATCCCGCCGATGCGCGCACTGGGCGAATGCTGGAATCGCTCGCCCGTTGAGGCAATCGAGACGGCGGCGAGCGTCGGCTATGTGATTGGTACGGAATTGTTGGATCACGGCGTTGATATGACGTTTGCACCGGTGCTGGATGTCGATTGGGGTGAGTCGGGGGTCATTGGCGACCGGGCGTTTCATTCAATGCCATCGACCATTTCATTGCTGGCGCGCGGCGTGATGTCGGGGTTGGCCGACGCCGGAATGATTTCGGTCGGCAAACATTTTCCCGGGCACGGTTTTGTCCGCGCCGATTCACATCACGAGATTCCGATCGACGAGCGTAATTTCGACACCATTTGGCGCGAGGATATGTTGCCGTTTCGCGATTTGGCCGACGGCACCATGGGCGGCGTCATGCCGGCACATGTGATCTATCCCGAAGTGGATCCCAGCCCGGCAGGGTTTTCGGCAAAGTGGCTGAAGGAAATACTGCGTGGCCGGATGGGTTTCGATGGACTGATATTCAGCGATGACTTATCAATGGAAGGTGCCAGCGTCGCCGGCAGCATTACGCAGCGCGCGCACGCGGCGCTAAATGCAGGCTGCGATATCGCGCTGATTTGCAACGATGCTGCAAAGGCCGATGAATTGCTGGCGGGGTTGAGTGCCGATGGCGTTGCGCCAGACGCCGATCTTGCCAGACGTTTGGGGCGCATTGCCGAGTTGTCGGCTGTGCGCAAAATCGATGCGGCGCGCTATGAATACGCGCGCAACGCGATAGCCACAATAGCAGCCTGTCGGACTCAAGGAGAATCGGCTGCAAAATGATCTGGCCTGTGCATATTTCGCCGCTTCCCTGCGCCAATGGAACAACCATTGGCTCGAAAATCGTCAAAATCTGCCCTCGCCCAGCTCATTTTTCGCTTCGATTCCTTGAGTCCGACAGGCTGCTAGGCCTGGATTAACGTCGGCCACGGCATTGCCAGCTTCACCGCTCACCTGCGATATTTTTTGCCGCGTCGTCGATAATTTCGGCGACATCGGCGTCGCATGGCGACTGGCACGCCAGCTTTCGCTGGAACATTCGGTGCGGGTCAGATTGATTGTCGATGATCTGAATACCATGCATGTGCTGGTGCCAGCGGTCATTGACGGTCGCGCGCGACAAATGGTCGATGGTGTCCACATTGTCGCGTGGCACGATTCGACGGCCATTCATAATCCAGCCGCACTTGTCATTGAAGCCTTTGGGTGCGAATTGCCGGGCGAGTTTCTATCGGCAATGTCGGACGTGACTCCGCGCCCAACGTGGATAAATCTTGAATACTTGAGTGCAGAGCCTTGGGTGGAAGCGCATCACTTGTTACCGTCCCCGCATCCGATATTGCCGCTCACGAAGTACTTTTACTTTCCGGGATTTACCACTGGCTCCGGCGGATTGATCCGTGAGAAATCATTTGGTCCGGACCATAACGTTTCGCCGACAAGAAATCTTGGTCAGCGGCCACGAGTGCTGATTTTTGCCTATGAGAGTGCACCCATCAATGCGCTCTGCGTCGCCGCTGCCGAGGCCGGGCATGAGTTTGCCGTTGATATTGTCGCGCGCGAACTGTTAGATAAAGTCCAATATCGGCGAGGTGTTTCAGACGAAAATGCCCTGAAAACCGCTCCAGTGCTGGAGTTTACTAGTGTGCCGTTTGTTCCCCAGTCGGAATTTGATTCGATGCTCGGTCAATATGACGTGCTGTTTGTGCGCGGCGAAGATTCATTCGTGCGCGCGCAATGGGCAGGACGTCCTTGCATTTGGCAAGCGTATCCGCAAGCGGATGCTGCGCATTTGGCCAAACTCAACGCGTTTCTCGATCTCTATTGTGAACGTTTGGCAGCCCCTGCCGCGCGCGCGTTGCGGGCGCTATGGTTTGCCTGGAACGCACCGTCGCCCGCCGATATCGCCGAAGCGTGGAAGGCATTTGTCGCGCAACTGCCGGCACTGAACCCACATGCGCTCGAGTGGTCGAAACGCTTACAATCGATGCCGGACCTTGCGTCGCAGTTATTGAGTTTCCACACGAAAAACGCTAAAATCCAGGGCTTTGCCCAACCGTGAATGACCTTGCGCGCTTTTTCCGCATAACGGTTCGGCCTGAACCCTTTCCAACGTCTTAGGTAATCGAATGAAAATCGCACACGAACTCCGCGCCGGCAACGTCGTCATGATCGGCAAAGATCCCATGGTCATCCAGAAGGCCGAATACAATAAATCGGGCCGCAATTCGGCCGTCGTCAAACTGAAACTGAAAAATCTCCTGTCCAATTCGGGCACGGAATCGGTGTACAAGGCCGACGACAAATTTGAAGTCGTCAACCTCGACAAGAAAGAATGCACCTATTCGTATTTTCAGGATCCGATGTATGTCTTTGTCGACGGCGACTACAACCAGTACGAGGTCGAAGCCGACAACATGGGCGACGCACTCAATTACCTCGATGACGGCATGCCTTGCGAAGTCGTGTTCTACAACGGTCGCGCGATCTCGCTGGAAATGGCAAACAGTGTCGAACGTGAAATCGAGACCGAACCCGCCGTTCGTGGCGACACCTCTGGCAAAGTGCAAAAACCGGCGCGCATCAAGCCGACCAATCACATCGTCCATGTGCCGCTGTTTTGCGAAAGCGGCGACCGCATCGAGATCGATACCCGCACCAACGAATACAAGCGCCGCGTTTGATTCGGCGATTGGTCGATCGATCGAAAGGGCACGTCATCGTGCCCTTTTGCTTTTGAGAACGCGATGAAGAAAAAAAACACCAGTGATGGACAGAGCTACGACGCCAGTTGTCGCGCCTGTCCGCGTCTTGCGGGTTTTCTGGATGACGTGCGCGGCGATTTTCCGGGATATTTTTGTCTGCCGGTGCCGCCATTCGGCGCGCCGCAACCGAAGTTGCTCATTGTCGGTCTCGCACCCGGCCTGCATGGCGCGAACCGCACCGGCCGGCCTTTTACCGGAGACCATGCCGGTATCCTGCTCTATGAAACGCTTTACAAATTTGGCTTTGCGAGTGCAGCGCAGTCGGTGGCGGCGAGCGACAACATGCGCCTGATCGATTGCCGCATCACCAATGCCGTCAAATGCTTGCCGCCACAAAACAAACCGCTGCCGGTTGAAATTCGTACCTGCAATCGCTTTCTGAAAAATGAAATCGCCGGCTTGCCGCCGTCCAACGCAATATTGGCGCTCGGCACGATTGCACACGCGGCCGTTTTGACGGCATCGAGTCTGAAGGCGGGCCATTGCAAGTTTCAGCACGGTGCCGAGCATGTGTTGCCCGCCGGCCACGTGCTCTTCGATAGCTATCATTGCTCCCGATACAATACCAACACACGGCGGCTCACTGCCGACATGTTTGAGGCGGTGTTCTCGACGATCCGCGACCATATTGGCTGAATAACGATGCCTGAGAAACGCTGACAACGCATGCCCTTCGACCCCAAGCCGTTTCTGCAACAACTGCCGGGATTGCCCGGTGTGTACCGGATGAAAAACGCGGCCGGCGACGTCATTTACGTCGGCAAGGCGCGCGATCTGAAAAAACGCGTCTCGTCGTACTTCGCGAGGCAGCTTGCGAGCCCGCGCACCGCGCTGATGGTGTCGCATATCGATTCGATCGAAACCACGATCACGCATAGCGAATCGGAAGCGCTGCTGCTGGAAAATAACCTGATCAAATCGTTTGCGCCGCGCTACAACGTGCTGTTTCGCGATGATAAAAGTTATCCCTACATCATGTTCACCGGCCACGCTTTCCCGCAGATTCGCTTCTATCGCGGCGCGCAATTGAAACCCAACCGCTACTTCGGCCCTTTCCCGTCGGCATGGGCGGTACGCGATTCGATTCATCACCTGCAAAAAGTATTCAAGTTGCGCACCTGCGACGACACCGTGTTTTCGCATCGATCGCGGCCATGTCTATTGCATCAGATCGGACGCTGTTCGGCACCGTGCGTCGGGCTCATTGCGGCGGCGGACTACGAGCGCGATATCCGTCACGCGGGATTATTTTTGCAAGGCAAGGAAAACGAAGTGCTGAACGCGCTAACGGCGAAAATGGATGCCGCATCCGCCGAGTTGCAATTCGAGCAAGCCGCCGGATTTCGCGATCAGATTCGTACGCTGCAAAAGGTCCTTACCAAGCAATTTGTCGAGTCTGGCAGTGAGCGCGATGTTGATGTCATCGCTGCGGTCGAAGTATCAGGAACCTGGTGCGTGAATCTGGTGATGATCCGCGGCGGACGCCATTTGGGCGACAAGAGTTTTTTCCCGGGTAACGCCGCCGATGCGGATTTGCCGACCGTCGTCGAAGCCTTCATCGAGCAGCACTATGCAACTGAAGCGCCGCCACCGCAATTGATTCTCGATGGTATTTTTGACAAGGTTGAGTGGGAAGAAACGCTCACGGAAATGGCTGGCCGGCAAGTTCGTGTGGTCATGCATCCAAGTGGTGAGGGAAGAGTTTGGATGGCAATGGCGGCAAAGAATGCGTCTTTCGCAATCGAACAGCGCCTTGCCGACAAAGCCACGCAGGAGAAGAAATTACTCGCGATGCAGGAAGCGTTGGGCATGGATCACTTGCAGCGCGTCGAATGTTTCGACATCAGTCACACCATGGGCGAGGCGACGGTTGCGTCGTGCGTGGTGTTTGATCGTGGCGCATTGCAGTCATCGGAATACCGCCGCTACAACATCACCGGCATCACACCGGGTGACGACTATGCAGCGATGCGCGACGCACTTACGCGTCGTTACCAGAAACTCGCCGAACAACCTGATGATGAAACCACCCCGCGACCGCGACCAGATCTGGTGCTGATCGATGGCGGCAAGGGGCAATTGAGTGTCGCCGAAGAGGTCATGACTGAGCTGGGCTTAGCCGACATTGCGCTGATCGGCGTTGCCAAGGGCGAGGCGCGCAAGCCCGGACTGGAGACACTCATCATGGGCCTTACACGCATCGAGTTGAACTTGCCCAAAGATAATCCGGGTTTTCACCTGATTCAGCAAATCCGCGATGAAGCGCATCGTTTCGCCATCACCGGTCACCGCGCGCGGCGAGCAAAGAAGCGCAACTCCTCTCGGCTCGAAGATATCGCCGGAGTAGGCCCGAAACGGCGCAAGGCCTTGCTCGCGCAATTCGGCGGTTTGCAGGGTGTTGCCTCTGCGAGCGTGGACGATTTGACGCGGGTGGAGGGGATCAGTAAAGAATTGGCGGAATTGATTTACAGCGGTTTTCATTGATCGCCAGTCGGCGCGTGCATTCAAAGTAAACTATCGGCGTGAAACTCAATATTCCCAATATCCTGACTTGGCTGCGCATTGCGGCGATTCCATTGTTCGTCGCCGTGCTGTACATCGACGAAGCCTGGCTGACCACACGGCAGGCGAATATTGTTTCCATGTGGATTTTCATTGCCGCTGCCGTGACCGATTGGCTTGACGGCTACCTTGCGCGGAAATGGAATCAGACCTCGGCTTTTGGCGCGTTTCTAGATCCGGTTGCCGATAAATTGATGGTTGCGGCGGCGCTCATCGTGCTGGTCGAATTGGGCCGCATTGACGCGATTGTCGCGCTCATTATCATCGGTCGCGAAATCACTATTTCGGCGCTGCGCGAGTGGATGGCGCAATTGGGTCAATCCAAGAATGTGGCCGTATCGATGCTCGGCAAAGTCAAGACTGTCGCGCAGTTGGTGGCGATTCCGTTCCTGCTGTTCGATGGCACCTTGTTCGGCGTACTCGATTGTCGAATCACGGGGCGCATCTTGATCTGGATCGCCGCCGTGTTGACAGTGTGGTCGATGTTTTATTATCTGAAGGCAGCACTCGCCGGCCACAAAGAAAAGGCCGATTGATTCCGCATCCCACAGAAAGCGACGTGTCATCCTGAGCGCAGCGAAGGATCTCGTCATCAGCAGATCCTTCGCTGCGCTCAGGATGACAACGCGAATGAACGAGAGATCGACCGTCAGCGCGCCGTCGAGGTGCGTTCAATCGCGCTCAGCACTCGGCTGTTGGCTTTGCAACATTGCTTGGAATTGCGCCGCGGGCAGGGCGGGGCTGAATAAGAATCCCTGATATGCGTCACAGCCCTGCGCGGCAAGCATATCGCGCTGTGCGGCGGTCTCGACGCCTTCCGCGATCACGTCCATATCCAGCGCCCGCGCCAGCGCAATGATTGCGGAGACGATCGCGCTGTCGCCGCGGTCGGTGAGGAGGTCGGCTACGAAAGATTTATCAATTTTCAGGGTATCGATCGGGAATCGTTTCAAGTGCGAGAGGCTTGAGTAGCCGGTGCCGAAGTCGTCGATCGCCACCCGCAAGCCCATCTCGCGCAGCGATGCAAGCGCGCGGCCGACACCATCGGGGTCGCGCAACATGCTGGTCTCGGTGACTTCGACTTCGATCGATTGCGGACGGCAGCCTTCTCGCCCGATGCGCTCACGGATGCGTTCGGCAAGATTGGTGGCGCGAAACTGGCCCGCCGAAAGATTGATTGCGATGCGCAATGTGGTGAACCCGGCATCGTGCCAGCGGCGTGCCTGGGCGAACGCGGACTGAAGCACCCAGTCGCCGATCTCATGCACGAGGCCACTTTCTTCGGCAAGGTGGATGAATTCGCCGGGGGCGAGTGTGCCGCGCGTTGGATGATGCCAGCGCAGCAACGCTTCTGCACCGATTATGCCGCCGCTTTGCATATCGACTTTTGGCTGGTAGTAAAGTTCGAACTCTTGCCGCACCACGGCCGAGCGCAGCGCGTTCTCCATCAAGCGGGCAGTTGAACCATGCTCTGCCAAATCGGCAGAAAATACCTGATGACCGTTCTTGCCGAGTTCCTTGGCGCGATACATCGCCATGTCGGCATTCTTGAGCAGCGTCTCTACATCCTCGGCATCATCGGGAAATACACTGATGCCGATCGAGCCCGATATATGGATGTCATGACCTTCGATGCGTGATGGTTGGCGGATTTCTTCGAGCAATTTGAGTGCAACCACGCCAGGCGATTCCAGATCGGTGACTTGTTCCAGCACTACCATAAATTCATCACCCGACAAGCGCACCAGCAGATCGCCGTCGCGAACCACACGGCCAAGGCGTGCCGCCATTTCGCGCAGCAACTCATCGCCGATGCGGTGACCGAGTGTATCGTTGACATCCTTGAATCGATCGAGATCGATGAACATCGCGGCGATACGATGCCCGCCGCGCCGGGCGCGTGATATCGCCTGCCGCAGGCGGTCTTGCAACATGGCACGGTTGGGCAGGCCGGTCAGGCTATCGTGCGTCGCCTGATGCATGAGACGCTCTTCGGCGAGTACGCGGGTGGTGACATCCTGCGCAAGCGAAAGAATGGAGACGATATTTCCAGCGTCGTCGCGCAGGCTTGAGTTGTACCACTCGCACCAGATTACCCGGCCGTCCTTGCGGTGGTTGCGTAGCAGAATGGTGGCGCGCGGTTCGCGTTTGCCGATCAGCTTTTCAGTCATGGCATCTGCCTGGGTAGCGTCGGATTCGACAACGAATTTCCAGTCACGGTAGTGCTTGCCGGCCAATTCCTCTTCACGCCATCCGAAGATTTTTTCTGCCTGCGAGGACCAGCGCCGCACGCGAAACGCCGGATCCCATTCAATCACCGCCAGCGGCGTGTTTTCAAAATGAGAAGAAAGCAGCCAGTTCGCGTGTCGCAAGTCGATTTCGGCGCGCTTCAATTCGTTGATGTCGGTGGCGGCCGAATAGAGACCAATGATGTTGCCGGTGTTGTCGTAACGCGGGGTGTAACGCACCACCATCCAGCGCTGGGTTGCGGGATCGGTGCCGATCAATCGCTCGGCCGTGACCGTTTCCCCCCGCAAGGCGCGTTGCCAGAACGGCATTACCTCGGCAAAACGTTTTTCGCCGAATACTTCCCGCAGATTTTTTCCCAGTAATTCCTCGCGCGATTTTCCAAGCATGGCTTCGACGCGCTTGTTGACCATGCGATAGCGAAAATCGCGGTCGACATACACCATCGGATGGGGAAGGCTGTCCATGGCGATGCGCAATTCGGATTCGCTCGACTCCAGCGTCGCCTGAGCCACCTTGATATCGTGAATATCGATACCAACTATATAGAGACCTTGTACGCGCCCGTCAGTATCCACATCAGGCACCGTACGAACGCTAAACCAGCGCGATTGCCCATCGACCGACTGCACCAACCTCTCATACGTGACAGTTTCGCCGGCCATGGCCTTCGCGACGTACGGGTCGGCAAGGCGAGCCGCGTCTGCACCGAGGATTTCCTCGGTGGTCCTGCCGATGACGTCTTCGCGCGATTTTCCGCGCTGTTGCAGGAATGTATTATTTACGAATCTATAGCGCCGGTCACAATCGATATAGGCGATGGATGCGGGAATATTGTTGGTGAACAAGCGCAGTTGGCGTTCCTGCTCGCGCAGATTGTCGCGCATGATTACATCGTCGTGAATGTCCGTAAGTACCGTATAGATGCCGGCGACGCTGCCGTCGTCGCGGCGATCCGGCACCAGGTGGCCCCGTACCCAACGCGAATCGCGTCCGGGATATTCAGCCAGTCTCTCGTATGTGACATGTTCCCCGCCAAGCGCCTTGTTGAGATGGGGGCGCACCATACTCACCACCATTTCACCAAAGGCCTCATTGATGCTTTTTCCCAGTACCGCCTTCTCGGGAACGCCCAGCAATTCTTCGCCAGTCTTATTGTAAAAGGCGATTCTTTCGTCCGCGGTCACATAGCTGATGGGCATGCCAATATTGTCAGCAACCAGTCGAAGCTGGCGTTCGCCGTTAGAGACCTTCTGCCGCAGGCGGTGATCCTCCTCGATATCGGTAATCAGGAGATAGATTCCGGCGAGGCAGTCATTCACATCGCGAAAGGGCTTCATTTCAACGCGTATGCGCCCCGCTCGATGTCCAGGGAAGCTCCCATCGAGTTCATAAGTTACGGATTCCCGCGATGTCGCTCGGGTCAAATAGGGCTTCATCGCGGCAAACAAAACATCGCCAAAGAGCTCCCGCCACGAGTGCCCAATGATCTCATCTTCGCCGCGATCAAACCACTCGCACATGACACGATTGACATAGAGAAATCGGAGCTCGCAATCACTAATGGCAAGCGGCGTGCTGATAAGGTTTACCAGCGCAAGCAATTCACGATGCATCGTGGAAGCACGTGCATTCGTGGCTGTCGATGCGGGTGGCAAAGCAGGGTGCCTGGCTGGCGTCTTGGCCATAGGAATTCGTTTCGGGGAAGAGCGCAAACAGCGGAGGGGGGGTAAGCACAGTTTATCGCAATCCCGCTTTGACTCTATTGGCGGGCGTTTCCAAAGGATTTCCAGCTGCTCGTCTTCGATCAAATTTGTTCGCTGACAGGATTGCCGTCGAATTTTCCGTTTTGACCGCTGATATTTTTCCGCTATAATACTTTCCAATGCGGGAATAGCTCAGTTGGTAGAGCGCAACCTTGCCAAGGTTGAGGTCGAGAGTTCGAGACTCTTTTCCCGCTCCAGATGTCCTCGGGGAAGGTGAAAACCTTCCCCGAATCGTTTAAGCCCACGCCAGTTCTAGGTTCCTCGTCATCGGCGGGTTAGCAAAGTGGTTATGCAGCGGATTGCAAATCCGTCTACGTCGGTTCGATTCCGGCACCCGCCTCCAGTTTTCCGACTTGCCCCAAGCCGTTCGCTTCCGGTTCCTAATCGATTTTTGCGCCGCTGCGTCTGGCGACATCCGCCCACTTGGCGATATCTGCTTTGAGCATCGCGGACGCTTCCTCCGGCTTGTTGGCGACAACCTCTGCGCCCTGATTCGCGAATCGCTCCTGCAATTCGGTGCCTGCCAATACTTTCACAGCGGCAGCGTGCAGCCGCGCGACCATGTCCTTCGGCGTCGCGGCGGGCGCGAAAAACCCGAACCAATTGCTTGATTCAAATCCCGGGTAGCCGGATTCTGCAACCGTCGGTAAATCCGGCATGATTTTCGAGCGCTTCGCGCCGGTGACGGCCAGCGCCCTGATTTTTCCGGATCTCAACAGCGGGGCAATTGAAATGGTGCTGTCAAACATCACCGAAATTTGGCCAGAAATCAAATCGGGAAATACGAACGCACTGCCTTTGTAAGGGATGTGCGTGATTTGAGTTCCGCTTAATGTATTGAACATCTCGCCGGTCAGATGCGAAATGGTACCGTTGCCGCTGGAGCCGAAATTCAATTTTCCCGGATTGGCCTTCGCGTGTGCAACAAGTTCACGAATGTTGGCTGCTGGAATGTCCGGATTCACCACCACCACGTT
Source organism: Betaproteobacteria bacterium (assembly GCA_043744315.1). Taxonomy (GTDB): domain Bacteria; phylum Pseudomonadota; class Gammaproteobacteria; order Burkholderiales; family Usitatibacteraceae; genus UKL13-2. The sequence continues at coordinate 17,771 of JAYTUX010000334.1, forward strand.
TTGCGACACCGCGAGCATGGTGATCGGCGCGAAGTCTTTCACGGGGTCGTAGGGTAGCTTTTTATAAAGGCTGACGGCGATCGCATGATTGCTCGAGGTGCCGATGGTGAGTGTGTAGCCATCAGGCGGCGCCTTGGCTACGAGATCCGCGCCGATGGTGCCGCCGGCACCGGGCTTGTTTTCGATAATGACTTGCTGCTTCAATTCTTCGCCGAGCTTCGCCGCAAAATCGCGAGAGAGAATATCAGTGGCACCGCCAGGCGGAAAGCCTAGAACAATGCGAATCGGTTTTGAGGGATACGTTTGGGCGATTGCCGCATGGGTCGTGACGAGGCTGACAATAGCGCAAAGTGCAAGACGAAGATAATGGCTGCAAGGCATGAAATTTCCCCAATGTTTGTCATTTGCATCGAGTGTAGCAGCAGAGAAGTGATCGAAAATCGGTTATCGTGAAGGCACATAGGTGCGACGAAAACGCGCAGCGCAAAACACTAGTACTGGTGCGGCGTTTGGGACAGAAGAATCTGTAATGCCGCGCCAGTGCTAGACTTTGCATTAAGGAAACGGCAACTTCTAAATACCTGTCATTACCGCTTACGCCGGAATGACGAAATTGTGAGGCTAATGGAATTGGAAGTACCCTCATGCCACGGTGCAATGCCAAATCAAACTATTGACCCGGCACGATTTATCCGTGAACTTTTCGCGTGATGTGTTGTCTGATTTTGCATGGATAAAGAAGACGCAAGAACGCAGTCACGCGAGATAT
>JAYTUX010000335.1:0-18504 GCA_043744315.1 Betaproteobacteria bacterium
GCAGCCATTTCAGGCGCACCTGAAGCTCTATTACTACCGCAATATCGTGGACGAGAAGCGCATTCCATTTGATGAAATGGTGCTGTTCGAGGATGAGCAAATCGTGGTTGCCGATAAACCGCATTTCCTGCCGGTAACGCCGGGCGGACGCTATTTGCAGGAGACATTGTTGGTGCGTCTGAAACGCAGGCTCGGCGTGGAAACACTGGCGCCGATGCACCGCATCGACCGCGAAACGGCCGGGTTGGTTTTGTTCACCAAACAGCCGCACACGCGCGGCATCTATCAATCGCTGTTCGCGCAGCGCGAGGTACTGAAATGCTATGAGGCGGTGGCAGCGTTTCGCGCGGATTTGATCCTGCCGGTGAGGTATCGTAGCCGGATTGTGCGCACCGAGCATTTCATGCGCATGTGCGAAGCCGATGGCGCGGCCAATGCCGAAACGGCCATCGAACTCATTGAGTCGAATGGCCAGGTCGCGCGCTACGGGCTTCAACCCGCCAGTGGAAAACGCCATCAATTGCGCGTGCAGATGGCGGCGCTGGGGCTGCCTATTCTTAACGACCAGATTTATCCCGTGCATTTCTCCAAAGATCGCATCGAGGAGGATGATTTCAGCCAACCGCTTCAACTGCTGGCGAAATCGATCTCGTTTCTCGATCCCGTCACCGCGCAACAACGACGGTTTGAAAGTGCCCGACGCTTACTGCCAATCAGGCCGCCAACAAGTTCTGATCACGAGCGGCAAAAGCCATGATTGCCAGGCCGCGATTCACGTTACTGCAATATTCGAGATGAGGTTTCCCTCCGCATCGATCGCGAGGTAGTCGGCACCGCTATCTGCCAGCCACGCCTGCGCACCGGTTGTACCTTTCAGCATCGCAATGGTGCTGACGCTGCCGGCAACCAGACAGGTCGGGGCTAATACCGTAACGGATTGAAAAACGTGTACCGACTCTCCGCTGCGCGGATCAAGAATGTGTGAGTAGCGCTTGCCATCATTTTCGAGAAAACGTTCGTAATCGCCGCTGGTGGCAATGGCACCTGATGCGATCGGCAGTTGCGCAATCACCGCATCGGGATTGCGCGGATGGCGGATGCCCAATTGCCACGGCTGCCCATCCGCTCGCGGGCCGGTCACGGTCACATCGCCACCGAGGCTTACGAAGGCGTGCCGCACGCCAAATGAAAGCAACATTGCGGCCGCGCGATCCACCGCATACTCTTTGCCAAATCCGCCAAAGTCGATTTCCATACCAGCTCTGGGCAGATAAACGTGTTCCGAGTCGCGTATCACTTGTCGCCAGCCGATTAACGGCAGCAGCGGTTTGATTGCTGCACGAGACGGCGGCTGTTTTTCGTTGAAATTCCACACGCGGCGCAATATGCCGGATGTGATGTCGAACAGACCGGCACTTTGTTCAAAACAGATCGACGCGTAATCGAGCAGGTGTGAGGTTTCGGTGTCGATCGCAACGGGCGCAATACCCGCCGATGCATTGATGACTGAGACGACGCTGTCATCACGGTAACGCGAATACTTGGCCTCGATTCTCAATACTTCGTCGATTGCCGACTGCGCACTCGCGTCCGCAAGGCCGCTCGCAGGCGCGAAAAGTTCGATGACGTTGTCGCACGCCATTGCCCGAAACGTGTAACGGAATTGTTGCATGCAACAGTTTACGTCCACGCGAGGTTTCCACAATGCCCGAGCGGTCGTCTCAGAACCGATGCACGATTCCGGCGTTGATGGCGACCGCTTGCAACGGCTCGAACGTTGGCGTGCCGCCACCGATTTTCCAGTTTCCCTGCTGACGATAGACCGAGACCCCGACGTCAAGCGAGGTGCCCGCCGACAGTTTGAGGATCACTTTGGTTGACGGCTCAAGTGTGCCAAACGCGGCAATGCGTTGGTCGCTGGACGTATAGCGCGGCACCGGGCGCTGGGTAATTTCGGCCCGGTAAAAATCGGCAGCCGATTGGGAGTGATAGCGAAGACCGGTTTCCCATTTCCACGTATCGCTCATTGTCTGTAACCAGCTTGCGTAAATCGTGTGCGCACGAATGCCCCAGTCGTCGCGAAAGTAGCGGTACTCGGCGGAAATCACTGCGTTTTTCGCGGGCAAGGTGCGTTTGTAACGATTGAACCACGCCCACTGAATGCGCGAATCGGGACGCGCATCCTTCACGAGCACCAATGGTGGGAACAGGCCGTCGCGATAAAACGAGAGCGTGCTGCGGTGTGGATCATTGAGGAATCCCGAGTTTCGCGTGTTCGACAGATTGCTTTGCACTAACGAATGCCGATCCAGCAATTGGGTCACGCCGAACAAAATATCCCGCGATTGTCTGCGCTCATGCAGGGAAGGATCATCGCCGGAACGCACGTGATCATTGCTTTTGCCGTAGCCTAACGCGAGCGTGGTATTGCGTTCATTGAAATCGATGGTAGCCGCCACCCCGAACGCGTGCGAATCGTAATCCTCCTCTTTGGAGATCGCGCGTGATACGGCAAGCGTGCCGTCGCCAATTTTTCGCTTGACGGAAAAATCAGTGCCATTGCGTCGATCCCTGATCGGCTCGCCCGAAGCACCCGTGACGATTTGTACCGGCTTGCCGGATTCATTGGACACTCGCGCAACCGACGCACCGCTGATCACATCCAGCAATCGTGAGCCGGCGACCTCCCAATTTTCTCCCAGCGGGATTTTGATCCACGCAACCGACTCGGAGACTTTCATCCGGTCATGCGCCTCGCGATAGGAAAGTGTGCGAATCCCCATCGCGGCACCGCTCGGCAATACCGCAGGAATGAATTCTTCGTCGAGCACTTGCGCGCAAGACGACACCGGCATTGCCACGATCGGCAACGCCGCGGCGGCGGACATGAATACGGAGAGCGCGGAAGCGTGTTTTTTCCCCATGATCACATCGTGCAGCCGCAGCCACCACCACCGGTCACGCGCCCGCCGGCGGCGGCTTCGCGCGCGGCGTAAATCTGGTCGGTCACTTTCACGTGCGCGCTTTCGGGGTCGAATTGCATTTCCGGGCGCGCCAGAATGCCGCGTTCGGTGGGGGCCACATTTGCGCAGCCGGCAAGACTCGCGAGAAGCACAATCATCGTGCAGAGTGGCCAATTTAATCGTCGCATGGAATCTTCCCCTTTGGTCAAGTGTCACAGAGGCGCGTCCGCGTCGCCGCGGACGGTTGGCGTTGTCAGGTACCAACGGAACTCGTGTCTCGATCCAGAAATGGCGATATGTGTTGAATCGGATGGATTTTTTCGTATGGCAAGGCGCGAGGAGGCGGCATAGCATGGCCTATGTCAACGACGAGCAACGCTGCCGTGCGGAAAAAGACGCCGTTTCATGTATCGATATTTCTGGGTCGAGACACTAGCTACGACCAACGCCGCGCGATGGATGCGAGGTACTTGATTCGGTGCGGCATTTACCGGCATTAAAAGCAGAATTTATTGAAATTACGGTCATCCGGCGGCATCCTTGGGCCGTACCAATAGCTTAAGTCGCCCGCGAGGAGGCCGAAATGTTCGCAAATATTTCACGGATTTTCATGTTGCTACTGCTATTAGCAAGTTTTTCCGCGAATGCGAGCTTCCACCTCTGGAGAATTTCCGAGCTTTATTCCAATGCCGATGGCAGCGTGCAATTCATCGAACTCACTGCGATGGCTGCCGGGCAACAATTCATTGCCGGGCACCGCATCACCAGTTCGCAAGGCAGCCAGACCAAGTCGTATACCTTTCCCAACAACCTGCCCGGCGACACGGCAATGGCGATGGCGGGCGACGGCTATTACGGCTCAAACATGGATGCCGACTTTAAAACTTTTCTTATCGGCACGCAGGGGTTCGCCGCGATGAATCTGGTGGCACCGGATTTCGTGGTGCCCAATGGCTTCTTGTTCACCACCAATGGCACAGTGAATTTCGCCGAGAATTCCGATGTCAGGAGTTATGAAAGCCTGCCGACGAGTGGTGGACTGTCGTACAACGGCAACGGCGTCGCAATGATGAATACACCGACCAATTTCGCTGGCGTAACGGGAACCATTGCGGCCTCTGCCGTGCTGGGGCCGCTCAACTATTCCGACATGTGGTGGGGCGGCGCCGCCGAAGACGGCTGGGGCATGTCAATCCAGCAACACGGCAATACCCAATTCAACGCCTTGTACGTCTATGACAACGCCGGCAAGCCGACTTGGTACGTGCAGCCGACCGGTACCTGGAATTCAACCTTCACCACCTACGCTGGTGCCATCTATCAGCCGACTTCGGCTCCGCTCAATAACTACACGAAAGTGGCTTTCGTGGTGCCGCCTTCTCCCGGCAGCGTCACGATTACTTTTACCAGTGCGTCAACGGCGACCATGCAATACACCATCAACGGCCAGAGCGGCACCAAGTCCATATCGCGCCAGGTATTTGGCAAAGGCACGGCACCGATGAACGTTGGCGACATGTGGTGGGTCGGGTCAGTGGAGGACGGTTGGGGGATCAATCTGGTGCAGCAGGCGGGTGCGGTATTTGCGGTGTGGTACACCTACGGCACCGACGGCAAACCTACGTGGTTTGTGTTGCCCGACGGCACCTGGGCGGGAAATACCTATTCTGGAACCTTGTACAGCACCACGGGTTCCGCGTGGTTGGGTACCAACTACAACAAGAACCTGCTGGCAGTTGCCACGGCGGGAACACTGAGCTTCAATTTCGCCAATGCCAATAGCGCGACCATGAATTATTCGTTTACGGGCGGGCCATACGCCGGGGTCACGCAATCGAAGAGTGTCGTCCGGCAGGCGTATTGAACAACTGGTTTAATGCAAGATCCAACGACAATTGTGGATTGGCTTTCGCTGCGCGTTCATTGAAATGCTCAACGATATTTTTGGAGGAAGTGACGTGATCAAATTTCTCGCGCGAGTGGTGATTTTGTTTTCTATTTGGATCGCGCCGCCTGCGCACGCCGCCTTTCACCTTTGGGGCATCAGCGAAATTTACTCAAACGTGGATGGCAGCGTGCAATTTATCGAGCTCACCGCTTTTTCCGGCGGCCAGCAATTTCTGGCGGGGCAATCTCTCACCAGTTCGCAAGCCACGCAAAACAATCGATTTACATTTCCGTCAAATTTGCCGGGCGACACCGCGGGCAAAACGATGTTGATCGGCACCCAGGGGTTCGCCGCGTTGAATCTGGTGACGCCGGATTACACGGTGCCCAACGGTTTCCTGTTCACGACCAATGGCAGCATTAATTTCGCGAATGTCGATATCGTCAACTATGCGAGCCTGCCGACCACCGGGGGATTGTCCATCAATGCGAGTGGTGCGACGGCCGTGAACTCACCGAAGAATTTCGCGGGTGCAACCGGCACGATACCTGCCGCCGCGCCAGGGCCGCTCAACTACTCGGATATGTGGTGGGCAGGTACCGCCGAAGACGGATGGGGCATGTCGATCCAGCAACACGGCAATATCCAATTCGTCGCCATCTACGTTTACGACAACGCGGGCAAACCGACATGGTACGTTTTGCCGAACGGTACCTGGAATTCAACATTTACCACCTACACCGGCGCCATTTACCAGCCGACATCGGCACCGCTCAACAATTACACGCCTGCCTCGTTTGTGGTTCCACCTTCGCCTGGCAGTGTCACGATCACATACACGAGCGCCTCGACGGCGACGATGCAATACACCATCAGCGGCCAGAGCGGCACCAAGTCCATTTCGCGGCAGGTGTTCGGCAAAGGCACTGCGCCATTGACGGTCGGCGACATGTGGTGGGCCGGTACCACACAGGACGGTTGGGGGATCAATCTGGTTCAGCAGGCCGGGGCGGTATTTGCAGTCTGGTACACCTACGGCACGGACGGCAAGCCGACATGGTTTGTGTTGCCCGACGGCACCTGGACCGGCAACACCTATTCGGGCACGATGTACAGCACCACGGGATCGGCGTGGTTGGGCGTTGCCTACAACAAGAACTTGCTTGCGGTGGCGACTGCCGGAACATTGAGTTTCAATTTTGCCAATGCCAATAACGCGACCATGAACTATTCATTCACTGGCGGGCCGTTCGCGGGAACCACACAAGCCAAGAGTATCGTGCGTCAGCCGTATTGAGTGCTAAGGTCGCCAGCCGGATTTAGTAAACGCAGAACCAGCATTGGCGCGGCGTTTCAAAGGAAAGTGTTTGTACAGCCCCGCCAGTGTTGGGCTTTTGTTTATTTATTGGCAGACTTACCTTCTTTGGATTCCTTAGTTGTTTCCGCAAGCATCGCCTGCGCATGCCTCAGCCGTTGTCCCATCGTGAACACAATCACGGCGACAAATAACCACGTCCAGATCACCAGTCGATCTGTATCAAGGATCATCAGTGACAGGTAAATGAAGGCTTCGGTGCGCTCGCCCAAGCCGGGTGCGTAATGGAATGATTTGACGGATTGATTCTGCACCGCCGCGCCGATCGACAAAAACAGCGACATCGCGATCGCGATGATGCCGGCAAGTATCACCAGCTCAAATCGCGCATCGGGATAGCGCCACGCCAGCGCCGCAATAAGGGCTATCTCGACCACCCGGTCGAAGGTGATGTCGAGTATCGCACCCAGCGCGCTTGGCTGCGTCAGGCGCGCAAGCGTGCCGTCGGCGGCGTCGATGGCGCCGGATAACCACAGCACAATGAATCCGGCAACCGCGTGTCCTGTCACCACCAGGATGGCGGCGACCAATCCGGTCAACATACCGGCCACCGTCAGCATATTTGCGCTGATGCCCGCGCGCGCGCATGCTTCTGCGATGGCGTCGAGCATCGGTTGCACCCATTTTCTGCCATGAGTATCGAGCAAAGCGGTCTACTCCCATTTGCGGCAGCCGCGCAAATATTCGTGCACAAATTCCGACCAGCGCTGGCAAAATGTCTCACCGAATGACCGGCCGCAAGGGTTCTTTCATTCGATTTGCCTGCAATGGTTGCAACAACGATAGTCTAATCCGGGAATCCCGCCATGCCCTTTACCTATAACGTCGTTTCCGGCGCCTCCGCTGATCGCCTCGAAAAATTGATCGAAGAGCGCCTTGTCGCTGGTGCCGACAAGAAATCGATCGATCGGCGAATCTGGCGATTGTTCGGTGAAACCTGGGCCGTCATGTACACCGATCTCGCCGGTTTTTCACGCAATGTGGCCGAATTTGGCGTCGTACATTTCTTGCAGACGATTTACGAATCGCACCGGTTGCTGGTGCCGCTAATCGAACGCGATAACGGTATTTTGCTCAAGACAGAAGGCGATAGTCTTATTGTGATGTTTCGCAATGTGAACGACGCCATTCGTTGTGCATTGGCAATGCAGGCGTGCACACGAAAATACAATGAAAACCGGATCGACGAAGAAAAAGTGTTGCTGTGCGTTGGCATTGGTTACGGTGAAGTATTGCGAATCGGCGACGCCGACATTTTTGGTACTGAAGTGAATGCGGCCTGCAAGCTCGGCGAAGATGTTGCCCGACCCGGCGAAATCCTGTTGACCGGTGCGGGCGCGCGCCAGGCCAGGCTGCCAGCGGACACGCGGCTGGAAGCGCGGTCGACGGTACCGGCAGGAACGGACGCCGTGTTTGCGCTGCTCACGACTTAATGCGCGACGACGCACGATGACTGTGCGCGACTCTATCGACCGCTGTTTCAAACACCTCAAACAATGGAAGAATCCGCATGATCGAACGTACCCTGTTTACACCCGACCATTATTCCTTCCGCGAAAGCTTTTGCACCTTTCTCGAACGCGACGTGGCACCCTTTCATGCCGCTTGGGAAGAGCAGGGCTATGTCGATCGCGCGGTGTGGAACAAGGCGGGCGAGAATGGATTTCTCTGCACCAGCATGCCGGAGGAATACGGTGGTGCCGGTGGCGACAAGTTATTTTCTGTGATCGAAATGGAGGAATTAGGGCGCGCCGGATTCACCGGCATTGGTTTCTCGCTGCATAGCGAAATTGTTGCGCCGTACTTGCTGCACTACGGCACCGAGGCGCAAAAGAAAAAATATTTGCCCAAGCTCGCGAGTGGAGAGTTGGTCACGGCGATTGCGATGAGCGAGCCGGCGGCAGGGTCGGACCTGCAAGGGGTGAAAACCAGCGCGATTCGGCACGGTGATCATTACTTGCTCAACGGCTCGAAAACATTCATCACGAATGGTTGGCACGCGGATCTGGTGATCGTGGTTGCCAAGACCAATCCGGCGGCCGGCGGAAAAGGTACCAGCTTGTTGCTGGTCGAGCGGGGCATGCCTGGATTTGAAACCGGCAATCGCCTGAAAAAAATCGGCTTGAAGGCGCAAGACACAGCGGAGCTATTCTTCAACGACGTGAAAATCCCGATCGAGAATTTGCTGGGCGGTGATGCATTCGAGAACCGCGGATTTGTGTGTCTGATGGAGCAATTGCCGTGGGAGCGTCTGCAAATTGCGGTCACGGCAGTGGCTAGCGCACAAGCTGCGATCGATTGGACAATTGCGTATGTGAAAGAGCGCAAGGCGTTCGGTCAGACAGTCAGCAACTTTCAAAACACACGCTTTAAATTGGCCGAAATGCAGACCGAAGTGCAAATCGCCCAGGTATTCATCGACAAGTGCACTGAATTACTGATGATCGATAGACTCGATACCGCCACCGCCTCAATGGCCAAATACTGGGCGACCGACTTACAATGCAAGGTCATTGACGAATGCGTGCAACTGCACGGCGGCTATGGCTATATGTGGGAATATCCGATTGCCCGCGCCTTCGTCGATGCGCGCGTGCAACGAATCTACGGCGGCACCAATGAGATCATGAAGGAAGTGATCAGTCGATCGATGGGGCTTGGCAGCAGGAAATCGTGAAGCGAACTTTTGCGGATTAACTATGAAAAATCGACAAGTCGTTGCGGTCAATTTGTTACATCGCGTCGCGCTATGGTGCCTGCTTGCATTCGGCGCGCTCGCTGCCGTGAGCCAGGCGTTCGCCGCCGCCATCATCATCGACAACTATTCCGGAACCAATGTTGGCACCCGCTCATTTGTCGGCAACCAGGGTGGCGGTATCGGCACCGCGCCGACGTTTACCTTAACGCCAGCGGGTGGTGGTGCTATTCGCATGCAGCCGCAAAATTCGATCGTGTCTGCCACGCTCACCTACACCCCGGTTGGCACGATTGACCTTACCGGTGGCGGCACCAACGATCAGTTTCTGGTTGAGTTCATTAGCGTGATTGCCGACAATGGATTGCCGTTGCAAGGGCTTGCCAATCTCTCGATTACTGTGAATACCACTACCGGCGTGCGGCAGAAAGCGGGACTCGGCATCACTAATGGCCAGGGCAATATGGCGTTTCCGTTTACGACATTTACCGGAACCGGAAATTTTGCGCAGGTGACATCGGTGGTGCTGGCGTTTTTTTCGCAGACCAATCAGTCGTCCGGATTCGGCACGATTACCCTTGATCGTGTGTGGGCAAGTCCACCCGCCGGTGCCGTGCCCACTGCACCGGGTGCGAGCTTTACACCGTTGTCCGGTTCGCCCACAGGGTCAACACCGATCAATTACACGCTCGCCTTCACCAACAACCAAGGCGCTGCGCCAATCGCCGGCCTTGCTGCTGGCGATCTCGCGCTGTCGGGTACGGCGCTTCCCACCACCGCGGTGATTACCGGTTCGGGTTCAAGCTACAACGTCGCGGTGAGTGGCATGACGGCGGATGGTACGGTCATTGTAACGCTGGGAGCAAATACGATTACCGACCTGTGGCTGCAAAACAATCCAAGCAGTTCAATCAGTCCCACCATTAATTATGTGCGACCACCGGTTTTTGCCAACGGGCCACCGCCGAACTCGGCAACGGTTGGTACGCCTTATTCATTCGTGTACTCCGCAACGGGCCAAGGGCCGATTACCTATTCCCTGCTGTCGGGAAGCCTGCCAACGGGATTAACCCTTTCGAGTGCGGGCGCGATCACCGGCACACCGACGCAATCAGGTCCGTTCTCGGGCACCACCCGCGCCACCAATGTCGGTTCGACCAATCAGGCATTTTCAGTCAGCGTTGCGTGTCCCGTTCTCACGCTAAATCCGAGTTCGCTGCCCTCCGGCACTGTCACCGTTCCCTACTCGCAATCGCTGTCGGTTGCTGGTGTGGCGGGTGCATTCAACTTTATCGTCACCGCCGGAGCATTGCCGCAAGGTTTGACACTTTCGGGTGCAGGATTGTTGTCGGGCACACCGACTGGCGTTGGCGGAATCGCTAATTTCACTGTCACAGCAACAGGACCGGGTGCCGGCAATTGCAGCGTTGCGCGCGCTTATAGCGTCACCATCATTGGTACGTTCAACGTAACGCCCAGCGTTGCCGTCGGCGGAGCCATCATGCCAAATACGCCGGTTGCCGTGCTACCCGGTGGCACCACCAGTTTCACGATCACGTCGCCGCCCGGGTTTGCGCCCGCGGTGAGCGGCACCTGCGGCGGGTCCTTAGCGGGCAATGTATTCACCACCAGCGCGGTCAACGCGGCTTGCACCGTCATTGCCAATTTTGTGCCGCTGGCGACATTGACGGGTGTGGAATCGCGCAAAGCCCACGGCGCGTCAGGAACGCTCAATCTACCAATCACCACCGGCATCGCCGTCAACGGCAATGTCAGCGTCGAGCCGCGAATTGGCAAGAACGGGCACCTGATTGTATTCAAGTTCGACCAGTTAGTGACCGCGGAGGGGATGGTTTCCGCGTTCGATCAGAACGGCGCACCGATCGGCATGGCGACTGCGGTGCGCAGCGGTTCGGAAGTGCAAGTCACATTGACCGGCATTCCCGACGGCCAGCGCGTGCAAATTTTGCTGGCAAATGCCACCAGTGCGAATGGCCCTGTCAGTGCGGAAGTTTCGCTCGCCTTTCTGGTGGGCGATATTAGCGGTTCGCGCGCGGTCAATGCGGTCGATATTAGTACCGTCAAAGCGCGCAACAACGCTGCGGTCACGGTGCCGAACGCAAAGTTCGACATTAACGCCGATGGTGCCATCAATGCAGCCGACGTTTCTGCCGTAAAAGCGCGCTCGGGTGTCGTTTTGCCATGACGAAAAAATTCGTCGCAGGGCGCTATCTACGAAATGTTTCAATCGTTAGCGCAATAATGTTGGTGGCCACGTTGCCTTGCGGCGCAACGGATTTTCCGGAATGGGCGTACCCGGTCGCTGCACCGGACTACAAACCCGCGTCAGACGATGGCTTGGTCAGACGTGTGCCCGGGAGTGTTGCCGACTACACCGTGACCGACTCACGCAATTTATTTGCGGCACCCGTCTGGCATCCGGTAGATCACCCAAAATTGCCCGACATTGTCGCAAAGGGCCGCAAGCCCGTCGTGCAGGCGTGCGGTGTTTGTCATCGCGCCGACGGACGCGGCGGGCCGGAGAATGCAAACATCGCCGGTTTGCCGGCTGCATATATCGTGCAACAACTCGCCGACTACAAAAGCGGCAGGCGCAGCACCGCGCGGCCAAAACGCCTGCCGCAGGCGTTGATGATTGCCCTTGCAAAACAACTCACAGATGACGAAATTAGCGAAGCGGCGAAATATTTTTCGGCAATCAAACCGCGCGCCAATATTCGTGTCGTCGAAGCGGAGAATATTCCGCAAACGTATGTCGCGGGTTGGGTTTGGGCGGACAAGAAAAATGGCAACACCGAGCCGATCGGACGGCGCATCATCGAAATGCCCGAAGACCTGGAAGAATTTGAGTTGCGCGATTCTCGGGCGATGTTTATCGCCTATGTCCCGCCGGGCAGCGTCAAGAAAGGCGAGGCATTGGTGGCGGGCACGGTGCCCGGCAAGTCGCCCGCGTGCGCAACCTGTCACGGGCTGGATTTGCGTGGCCTCGATTCGACGCCGCCGATTGTTGGCCGGTCGCCTTCAACGATGATTCGCCAGTTGTATGAATTGCAGAGCGGTGTTCGCGACGGCACCATGGCAGCGCAAATGAAGCCGGTGGTGGAGAAGCTCGATCTGGACGACATGATTGCAATTGCCGCGTATCTCGCGACGCGCGCACCGTGACAATGCGCGTCTAACCAATTCAGTTGCTTCTGCGTTTTCAGCGCGAGCCTGCATTCATGCTCGCAAGGTTTTTGCGAACCCTATCGCGGAAAAAACCATTTTCAAGATAGCGATGCAGTTTTTTTCCGGGACAAACCGTGTCGCGCACATAGTCGCGGTGTCCGCGAATCATTTCCGGCGGCAACGAATACTTGGCGGCGAGCATGGTCATGAGCGCGACCACGGCATCGAGTTGCGCGGCGTTGGGCTCGATCTCCTCATAGTTGCCGACAACCTCGATCAAAGCATGTCCGGCGGGATCGTATGTGGTGTTGGTATCGCCCGCAAACGCAATATCGCGCCCTCGATAGATAGTGCCATTGAGATCGATGACATAGTGGTAAGGAATATCAATCCACATCTTTGTCGTCCGCGACCATTTTTGCAAATCCCGGAGGTATTTCGCTGTATCCTTGCCCGGCGGGAAAGTTTCACCCTGATGATGCAGCGTAATACGCGAAATGGAGTGCGCACGCGCCTTCGATGCATCGGCCGGTGTGCCACCCCAGCGACTCGCGGGCACGATCAATTGCTCGATGCTTGCCGGCTGAAACGGCGTCGGCGAAACGCAGCTGATAAGCATTGCCATGCATAGGCACGCGGAAACCAAAGTCATTGATTTTGCAAAGTTCACGTGCACTTTTCTTGTCCCAACGAGGCGATTTTTTTGTTCATGCATTGCCACGCATCGCTGGAATTATTTCCGCCGCGCGTTTAGGCGATGATATTAACCAAAGACCTGCGAAGGTAATCGCGCCATTAATAATCAATAGTTCCAATCCAATACGGAAAGTCGCGAACAGTTCCGCCTGCCGCGTCTCGATACCGAGGCAAATCAGCGGCGATGCGATCGCGATCACCACCACCCACGGCCCATGAATGGATCGGGAAGTGAAAATCCCGAAGGCAAACAGGCCCAGCAGTGGCCCGTAAGTGTAGGCGGCGAGTTTCAGGATCAGCCCGATCATGCTGGGATTGTCTGCCCATTTGAAAATCATGATCAGTATCAGAAACAAGACCGCAATTGAAAGGTGCACTTGTTTGCGCAGCCGGTTTTTGCGCGCTTCGTCGATATCGATCCGCCGCTGCATGCCAAGGAGATCGATGCAGACACTCGATGTCAGCGCGGTGATGGCCCCATCCGCGCTCGGGAACAACGCCGAGATCAGCGCAATCACGAATATCAGTTGCACCCAATCGGGCAGATGCCCCATGACCACCATGGGAAATATTTTGTCGCCGGTTGCCGCAATGCCCATGTCTGCGGCAAATAGATAAAGCAGCCCACCCAGATACAAGAACAACAGCACTACGCCCAACATGATGACGGCAAGGCAAAGAATATTTTTCTGCGAACCGCCAAGTGTCTTCACGGAGATATTTTTCTGCATCATTTCCTGATCCATGCCGGTCATTGCAATCGCGATGAACATGCCGGCGAGGATCTGTTTCAGCCAGAATTGTTTACTGTCGATGTTGGTGACGAATATGGTTGAAAGCCCGCGCGCATCCATGCGCGCGACACTTTCCGGGAAAGTCATGTTCAAGCCATGCAACAGGTATGCGACGCAGACGGCAAGGCCCATCAGCATGCAGGTGGTCTGAAGCGTATCAGTCCAGACGATGGTCTTTACGCCGCCTTCGAAGGTGTACGCGAGAATCATCAGCATGATGACCAACGCGCTGAGCCAAAACGGCACCTGCAAGCCATCGAGAATCATGTCTTGCAAAATTTTAACGACGAGGTACAGCCGGGCGGTCGCGCCCAGCGTGCGCGACAAAATAAAAAAGGCCGCACCGGTTTTGTAGGCGTGGCGGCCCAGGCGCACATCCAGAAAATGGTAAATCGATGTGACATTCAGCCGGTAGTACAGCGGCAATAGGACAAATGCAATCACCGCATAGCCCAGCACCTGTCCCAGCACGATCTGGAAATAAGTGAACGATGTGGTTGCCACCGCACCCGGAACGCTGATGAAGGTCACGCCGCTCAACGATGTGCCGATCATGCCAAATGCAACGAGTATCCAGTTGCTATTCCGGTTGCCGATGAAAAAGCTATCGTTGGTGGAATTGCGCGATGTCATCCAGGCGACCGCCAGCAGCAATAGAAAGTAGGCTGCAACGAAGAACAGCAATAGGGCTGGCGACATGGCTTGAACATCCGTTTCGCGATTATTGAGATATCACTGGCGGTACCCTTTGATCATGCCATGGTTCTGTTTGTTGAGGGGTGCCGATCCAAATCGCATGAAGTGTGCGGTACGTCACATAAATTATTGTTTTTATTCACTAATTTTGTCGGATTCACTTACAGCCGTATTTCGTTCACCACAGGTAAAAATTGTAAGCCGTTGAACGGCAAAGATAAAATTTACATGGCCCGAAGATTGCTGTTCCTTCACGCGCACTCTCCCATAATCCAAAAATTTGTCGGGACTCATCAATGAAATTTGTCAAAAAAACAAGCCTCTGCCTTGCCGTAGCTGCCTCGATTGCGGCGTCATTGATGGCATTGCCAGCGTCCGCAACGCTCATCACCGTCACCAGTTTTACGCAACCCAATCCCACCACCGTACGCATTCAATCGGCGTCGCCTGCAACCGCCCTTTATGTTTATGCGGGTGGCTTCAATACGACGGATGGCACCAATGTTTTTACGTCGTGGTGCGTCGATATCTTGCAAAGTACCTACCTTGGTCAAGCCAGTAACAGTTACACCTTGGTTGATGCCGCCTCAGTAAGTCAAATTGGCGCCGTCCGTGCCGATGCCCTGGCGCGTCTGGCGACTCATCATCTGGCAGAAGTCACCAATGCGACAACGTCTGCGGCCTTTCAACTCGCCGCGTGGGAGATTGTCTACGAAAATATCGGTACCAATTACAATATGGGTACCGGCAATTTCAGCGCTTGGGGTGCCTCGGATGGCTCGATTGCGTTGGCACAAAATTGGCTAAGCGACTTGTCAGGAAGCAGTACCTACAGTGTGGGTGTGTGGCAAAGCGCAACAAGACAGGATCTGGCGGTATTCACGCCCGTTCCTGAACCCGCGACCCTTGGCCTGCTCGCGGTCGGCTTGATCGGCCTCGGATTTGCGAAACGAAAGCGCGGCGGCACCGACGCGACCTGATCGCAATGTTGCTCTGGTTTCCCAACAAGCCCCGCTCACGCGGGGTTTGTTTTTGGTGCCGTTTTCGTGCCTCCTATATGTCGGATGCCGACGAATATCGCGGGCGGATATACGATATTCTGGCAAGATTGCACGCAATAGAACGCAGAAAGGAAATGAAGCAAGTGATCCATCGATGCCGCCTTGATGAGTCCTACCGGCTCGGCAAAATGGCGAGCGATGCGTTTGCGCGCGACGGTGCGATCGTCATTGAAAATTTCGTCGCGCCGGATGACTGCGACCGCTTGAAGCAGCGTGCGCTCGAATTGGTGGCCGAACATGCGCCGCGTGCGTCGGGTGCGGTATTTTCCACACGCGATAACCGCCACGCCATCAATAACGATTTTGCGGCCTCGGCGAATGGTATCGGCGTGTTTTTTGAAGAAGGTGCGCATGATGCCGGCGGAATTTTGCAGGTGCCGTTGGATCGCGCCGTCAACAAGATCGGGCACGCGATGCACGATCTCGATCCGGTTTTCGGCGCATTTTCGCGCGGCCGTCGATTGCAGGCGGTGGCGAATGCCATTGGTTTGTTCGATCCGAAGCTGGTGCAATCGATGTACATTTTCAAGCAGCCCGGTATTGGCGGCGAAGTCGTCTGTCATCAGGATTCGACATTTCTGCATACGGAACCGACATCGGTCGTCGGCTTCTGGTTCGCCATTGAAGACGCGCATCGCGGCAATGGCTGCCTTGGTGGCTTGCCGGGCGAGCATCGAAAGGGACTGAAGTCTGTTTACCGCACGCAGCCGGATGGACAACTGGCAATGGAAATTCTCGATCCGGAGATCGAATGGGACATGGGGCGATTGGAATGGCTTGAAGCACCGAAAGGCACGCTCATCGTTTTCAACGGCGAATTTCCGCACATGTCGGAAGCGAATCGATCGCCGCAGTCGCGCCATGCATACACCTTGCATGCCGTGAGCGGCGTCGCACACTATTCGTCGGGCAACTGGATACAACGACCGGCGCTATTGAATATGCCATTCACTGGCTTCATATAAAAGCACCCGGCACTTCGAAAAAAAAGGGCACCCGAAGGTGCCCTTGCTGATTGTCTGGCAACGAGGAGCAGGTCTGACCTGCGACGGTACGGTTCCGTCTTTCCTCTCGGGTGACATTTCTCCCAAGCCAGAGGTTCTAGGAGTGCGCCTAGTGTCTTTGCAATGTCGTTGTGTCGCTGTGACTTGTTTTGCGCGCGGTGCATTACGTTGACTGCATCTTCGGCCGGGTGACAATTGCGCGCTGTGACTTGTTGCACAAACCGGGCTCGCGAAACACTATTTAACAAAATCGTAGTTATCGAATATTCCTACTACAAACACCAGCATTGGCGCGCTGTTCGGGGCTTTCGTGCAGAATGCCCCGCCAAATGGGGTTCTACGTTTTCAAAAAGAATTTCACCGGCAGAAAGTCCTTCTCGTTCGGCCAGCGATGTCTAACGGCAACATCGCGTGGCCCACCGATTGAATTCGCCATTATTGCCGCACCGAACCGGTCGCCGGCTTTGCATCTGCACTCGCGACCAATACGCGTTGTGCCACCACGGATTCGCGCGCCATTTGAACGCTAGTGTTGCCGGGTTCGGTAAAGGATTCAAACGCGGATGACGCGATGATCACGATCGCTGCGGCGAGAACGGCGACACTGCCGATGCTGTCAAGGTTGACATTGCGGGCGGCGAATTTTTGGGTGTTTGCATTCATGGTGTTTCTCCTTTTTGGGGGTCGGCAGGAATTTGCCGATGAGTGAACTTTGCGCCCGGAGCGCACCCCGTGTCCTTTAACGGTCTATTACGTTCTGTAACAGACTGATTCGTTCTGTAATTTGCAGAAAATTCCCGAAAATCGGGCTTTTCGGGTAAGGAATCAAGCGGATTGGACGGTGAGAACAGTAGGAAGCGAATGCGCAATATCGGCAATTGTCATTGGGGGCATGACGATTGCGCCCGATTCGCGGCACCGGTTATTGCCCCTCATTCGATGCGTGGCGCGGCCTTTGCCACGCTTCAGGTGAGCATTTCTTACAATGTAGAGGCGGGGACAGCGCTGCAGCGCCACCAAGTTGCCGGCGCGTGCTTTCGAGGGGCTGAAATAGGGCACAGTAATCTCGCGTTTACTTTCCGCTTTGATGCAGCGGGAGAGGTCCAGCGGTTTGGATTGAGCAAGAGTTATGTAACGAGACGCCAGCGAACGGGCCGAGACAATCAGGCGGCGTTGGTCTCATCAAATGAAATATCGACCATCAATTCGTTGGCCAAACCTTCAAGTCCTTCGCGCAGTTCGTTTTCATCGAGCGCCGCAGGCAATGACAACAGCGCGCGCAGCTGAAACATTTGTTCGCCCGACATGGCACCGCTGACGATGTGCGTTTCAAGTTTCTCGATGCTGATCTTGCGCATCGCGAGTTCACTGGAGATGCTGTGAACGATGCCGGGCCGGTCATGGCCGATCAAATCGAGTTTCATACGCCGCGTAGCGAGCATGGCAGGCGCATCTTCGCTGCGCGCAACGCTGATTCGCATTCCCGGGGACTCAAGCGTGCGCAGTGCCGCGATCAGTGCGTCGCAATGATCCGCTTTGACGTGCAGTTGAACGATGCCCGCAAATTGCCCCGCGAAATTGGACATGACACTGTCGGACCAACTTGCACCGTGAAGTACTGCCTTATCCGAAACCGCGCTGACAATGCCCGGGCGATCCGGGCCAACAAGCGTAACCACAAGCGAAACAGGCCGAGACTGAATCATGACGATGTCCTTGCAGTGACCATGAAGTAAATACGCCGGATGCTGACTCTACAACGAGGCAAGACGAATTTTCAGCCCTGGTTGAATGACGGTGCGCCCGTTGAGCCGGTTCCAGCGTAGCAGGTCATCGAGTTCAACACCGAATTTCTGAGCGATGGCGAACAGACTGTCTCCTGCGCGCACGACATAGGTGCGAGGCGAGGGGGCTTCTTTCTTAGTCGGGCGTGTGCTGGCTCGATGACTTTGAGCGGGCGGCGCTGAGGACACCGTGGCGCGCGCCGGAAGGTCCGCGACCTGTGTAGCAACCGCATCAAAATGTAGCGTCTGCCCGGTCTGCAAGACAGTTCCGGTGAGCCGATTTTGCGCTTTGATCCGATCGACTGACAGGCCAAATCGGCGCGCAATTGAAAACAAGGTATCGCCGGCGGCGACTTGAT
>JAYTUX010000336.1:0-4959 GCA_043744315.1 Betaproteobacteria bacterium
GCCTCGCGGCCTCAGAGGTGTCCGCAGAGGCAGGCAAGGCCAACGCAAAACCGGATTGCATAATCGCCACGATCATCGCAAGCATTGCTTTGACCAATCGCAAAAGGTGCCTAGGTCTGTGCTGCGGCTTTTGCACGATCAGGTTTTCCGGCCGATGATTGAGGTTTCCAAAATTACCGCGGGGCGTCATTGCCGCACGAAAATTTACTTCGCGCGGCAACGCCCGTTGTTTCATTTACTTGCTATCTTTGTGACCGCGATGCTTTTCGTGGAACGCGCGCATTTCCTCTTTGGTCACGAAGCCATCCTTGTTGGCATCGATCTCATCAAAGTGTTTGGCCACACGCGGCATCGACGCATTTGCCTCTTCGCGGCTGATCTTGCCGTCGCCGTTTTTGTCGGCCGCTTTGAAATGCTCTTGCATTTTCTTGGCACGCTCACCTTTGGGTGCGTCGGCGGAACCTTCTGCGTACGAAACGGCGGCGGTGGATGCAGCCAGGATGACAGCGATTAAACTGATTTTCAGGCTATTCATGTTGTTCTCCAGTGATTGAAAGGGAATCGCTGATTCGGTTTTCATCAAACGTTCTCAGGTTAATACATAGATCGAGCGATGTCTCGATTGGTTCTCCTGTCTTCGTAACGGCTTGTAACGTAATCGGCCGCAGCGACCCACACGGCAGCGTTTGCTAACATCCGCTTACAACTCACGCCATTGCAATGCCCCCGAATGACTCCGCCACGCTCTAACATGCCGCCATGACCCAAGCACCCACTCCCCGCCACCGCATTCTCGTTGTCGATGACGATCTGCGCCTGCGAGACCTGCTGAAGCGCTACCTTTCCGAGCAGGGCTTTGCGACTGACACCGTTGCGGATGGTGCCGCATTCGATCATGCCTTGACCCGTAACCGCTACGATCTGGTAGTGCTCGATGTAATGTTGCCCGGCGAAGATGGCTTCGCGATCTGCCGCCGGCTGCGCGCCTCAGCGGATGCCGAGGCGAATATTCCCATCATCATGCTGACCGCCAAAGGTGACGACGTTGACCGCATCGTCGGCCTTGAAATCGGTGCGGATGATTATTTGCCGAAGCCTTTCAATCCGCGCGAATTGGTGGCACGCATTAATGCGGTGCTGCGCCGTCAGGCTCCGCTGCCGGTGCCGGGCGCGCCCACCGCCGAGGATGAAGTGATTGAATTCGGGCCGTTTCGTCTCAATCTCGGCACTCGCGAACTGATGCGGGACAATGCGCCGCTGCCGATGACGACCGGTGAATTCGGACTGCTGAAAGTGCTCGCGCAGCACGCGCGCACGCCGCTGTCGCGCGACAAACTTACCGAACTGGCGCGTGGCCGCGAGCATGAAAGCTTCGACCGCGCGATCGATGTGCAGGTCTCGCGCCTGCGAAAATTGCTCGGCGAAGATCCGACGAATCCGCGCTACATCCAGACCGTGTGGGGGCGTGGTTACGTGTTCGTGCCCGATGGCGCGAAACACGTTTGATGTTCGCGACCGCGCGCGCGCAATGAACCTTTCGACATTGGTACCCAAGTCCTTGCTCGCGCGCACCGCGCTGGTGATTGTGTTCGCGTTGATCGCGAGCCAGATTGTGTCAGTTTTTCTGTTTCGCTATTACTCGCAATTTCCGCGCTATCAGTTGGTGGCATCGGGATACATCAGCCACTTGAAAACCATCCGGTCGGCATTGGAAAGCATTCCCGCCGTGCAGCACCGCGATTTTCTGCTCAAGCTGCGCGAAGAGCGCGGCATCCGCGTCATTCCGCCTCAGCGAATTGGCGATGAGCCGCTCGAGCCAGCACCCGCAACGCCCGCCATCCGTGCGGTGCGCGAGCGCCTGCGCGAGCAATTCGGCCCGGAATCTGATATCTACGTTTTTCAGCGCCCGCAACGTGCGCTGGCCGCGCAGGATGGTCGCCCGCCGCCACCGCCCGCGTTCATCACCAAGATTCAGGTCGGCTCGAGCTACTACGGCGTGCTGTTTCCGCAAAATCGGATCGTCGAACAGGATTTCTCGATCGCTTGGCTGGGCTGGGGCGTGTTTGGCGGAATTTTGGCACTGGCCGGTGCGCTATTTTTGGTGAGTCGCTTGAATCGTCCCTTGCAGGCCCTTTCGGCAGCCGCGCGCGAAATCGGCGAAGGGCGCAGCCCGCCGCCGGTCACTGAAATGGGGCCGGAGGAGGTGAAATCGGTGGCGGTCGCGTTTAACCAGATGCGCGAAAATCTCGCGCGGCTCGATCGAGAGCGCGCCACGTTTCTGGCCGGTGTTTCGCACGACGTACGCACGCCGCTGGCGCGCCTGCGATTACAACTGGAAATGCTGCCGGCCGAGCCCGTGGTGCGCGCGGACATGGAAAAGGACATTGAAGACATCAATAGTGTGATCAATCAATTCATGGATTTCGCGCGCGAGGAAAGCCGCGAAAGTTTGCAAAGCGCCGATCTCAACACATTGGTGCGCGAAGCAGCCGCGCGATTGGAACGCACGCTTGACGGCGGCGCGAAAATATTGCTCGACCTCATGCCGCAGGCGACACTGAACATGCGCCCGTTAGCAATCAAACGCCTGATCAACAATCTGATCGACAACGCGCGTAAACACGCTGGTGGCAACATCGAACTTTGCACGACCCGTGAAGACAACAACATCGTGCTGTCGGTACTTGATCGCGGCCCTGGCATTCCACCCGAAGATGTCGCACGACTGAAGCAACCGTTTACCCGACTGGACGCCTCGCGTACCGGTCATTCAGGTGCGGGACTGGGATTGGCCATCGTCGAGCGCATTGCCAAAGTGCATGGCGGAAAATTCGATCTGTTGCCGAGGCTTGGCGGTGGGACGGAGGCGCGGGTGATATTACCTATTGCGTAGGCGAGTTGCGAATATCAATTTGGCACCTCACCATTCATTTGTCATCCTGAGCGATGCGAAGAATCGCGCCAATGCAACGAGATTCTTCGCTTCGCTCGGAATGACACTGTTTTATTAGTGACAATCAAATAAAGCGCACAGGCGTTTGCAAATTCGTGCCCATCACCAACGAGATCGCATCGATGCAATCTTTTTCATGATGATAGCCCTCGCCTGAGTCGGCGATTTTCTTGCCATTTTCCGCCTGCAAGAACCAACGCCACTCATTCTTGTGGTCGCGGTACACGTTAAACGTCATAAGTCAATTCCTCTGTAATTGTTCGATGGGCAGTCAGGCTTCGCCATCCCAATAATCCAGCGCATCCCCAGCTCGATGCAACCGTCGGCCACCCAGCAACGGGCCTTTACTGGTGGTGAACGATCCATATTTGCCTGAATCCGGATACTCGCAGATTTCCGTGTCCGCATTGATCGAGAGTGAAAGATATTTCAGCGGCTTGTCCGAGGTATTCAGAATCTGGTGCGGAAATTCAGGCCCCGGCGGAATGAAGATCGTATCGCCCGCGCGGATCGGCACCATCTCCCCCGCCACCCGCAACGTACCCTTGCCTTCGAGAACGATGAACATTTCCTCTTCGACGTAATGGAAATGGTAGGGACAGGAACGCTTGCCGGCAGGAACAATATCGATCGACGCGCCCAGCTTCTGCGCGGCTGTTCCGCGCGCGAGTCGCGCACTTTGCGCACCGTCGTACAGCGGCGCGCGGTCGGAGGTTTCAAGTGCGGCATCGTTGAAATTGCGTATCAACTTGTTGCGGAGGTCTTCGATGGACATGGTGGATTACTCGCTCTTCGATGGGGATACTCTAGCACTGGCGCGGCGTATGGGGCGAACGGGGATATTCGTGTTCGACATGTCGGAGTTCCGGTCGACTTGAAAGGGGTGAGAAGCAGCACTGAGGTACCCTATTGTTTCTCACACGAAAGGATATTCGCCATGCCGCCCCTCACCGAAACGCAACGGTACCAGATTGAACATGACATCAGGCCCGGGATGAGCAATGCACGGATCGCGACCGGTATTGGTTGCTCATGCCGTACCATTGAATACGAGGTGAGCCGTTGCGGCGGTCGCGCCCGCTATCGCGCCGCCGCCGCGCAGGAAATGAAACTGAAGCACTGGTGAGGCGTTCAAAACAATTATGGCTGGAGAGGCTCGCCTGCCTTAGAGTTTGGCATACTTGTGCTGTGAAATTCGACCCTGAAAATCATCTAGCTGGCCTCCCACTGCCGTGAGGCAGTGGGGTTAAAGTGAGTTTGCGAACTTAACTTTTACCCGAGGAGGCCAAGATGAAATATAGCGCGATTGATCTGCATTCGAACAACAATGTGCTGGTTGTCACCGACGAGACAGACCGGGTGTTGGTCGAGAAACGATTGCCGAACGAACTCAACCGTATTCTCGAACTGCTTGCGCCGCACAAGGCCGAGCTGGCCGGCGTCGTCGTTGAGTCGACCTACAACTGGTACTGGCTGGTCGATGGCTTGATGACAGCAGGCTATGACGTGAAGCTCGCCAATACTGGCGCCATCAAGCCCTATGACGGCTTGAAATACAGCGGGGATGAAGCTGACGCACGCCACCTGGCCCATCTGCTCCGGCTGGGCATACTACCCACCGGCTACATCTGCCCGCCACCTGCGCGGGCCATACGCGATCTGGCGCGGCGGCGATTGCAGTTGGTGCGCAGTCGCACCGCACACATCCTGTCGGTCGAGAACCAGCTGACCCGCCAGACCGGTCGCCACATTCACAGCAACGACGTCAAGCGACTGAAGGCGGATACGGTCGCCGAACTCGGTTTGCCGGATGACGTCGCCCTCGGCATGAACGCCAATGTCGCGGTGATCAAGACACTCGGCGAAGAGATCGAGAAACTGGAGACCCGATTGCTGGAGGCGGTAAAGCAGACCGACGCCTGGCCGCTGCTCAACAGCATTCCCGGCATCGGCAAGGTGCTGGCGACCATCATCCTGCTCGAGATCGGCAGCATCAGCCGGTTTCG
>JAYTUX010000337.1:0-4952 GCA_043744315.1 Betaproteobacteria bacterium
TCCGCCATAAAGCAAACCACGCGCCGGCCCGAACGAGCGAACGCCGACCGGCGGATACCGACAGCTCGCCACTAATCGCTCGGCGTCGCGACGCGTCGAAATCATCGGGCAGATGATGCCGTACGCGCCGGCGTCGAGCAGCCGCATAATTTCCGCCCCGTCGTTGGCCGATGGGCGTGCCATCGGCACCGCGCGTGTGGTCGAAATTGCTTGCAACATCGCGACTGCGGTCTCGAAACCCATCATGCCATGCTGCCGATCAACCGTCACCGCATCGAATCCCTGGTGCGCGACGACTTCGGCCAAGTAGGACGATCCGATCGAGAGCCAGGCGTTGAGGATTAATTGACCGTTCGCTTTCAATTCACGGATTGCGTTGCGGCGCATGGCGTTAACCTCAGAGACGGGCGGTGTGGTGACCGCTTCGGGTGAATGAAAATGGCAGGAGGGAGGTCGGCGCCAGATAGCCGTCGGGATCGACCCCAACACCCGCAGCGTACGCGGCTTCAATGATCGCTGGATCCCATTCGATGCGCGCGCGTCCATCGCCGGCGGTGATGACCGCGACGATAGCTGCTGCATCGCCTACCGAGCGCAGTTGGCGCCAGGCGCGTGCGGGCACTGAGTAGATGTCTGATGTATATGCGGTGACACCTGTGGCATCAACTTCGCGGTTAAGCGTGATCTCAATTGCACCTTCATACACGATTAACACTTGCTTCGGTTCAATACAAAACGGGCCGACCAACTGATTCGCCTCGATCCGTAGCCACTCGACACAAAAACCATGGGGATTCGTGATATTGGGCCGTGACTTCCGATCCTCGGACATGCCCGGACCGACAATCGGGGCTAGCGCACTGCGGTGACCGGGAAGCACAGCGTCGAGCAGCCCCCGTTCAGACCAAACTCGCTCGCCGGTCGCAACAACGCGTTGCCGCATCGCGTCCAGCGTGTAGCGATCAAGCGCGGCAATAACATCACTAGTAATCGGCACCATCAACTCGTCGTCAGCGGGCTTGGCTGCACCAGCGCTGGTATCGACGACCACATCATCGCGGGTAAGATAAAGGCCGTATTCAGCGGCGCCGCGCAAGATGCTTGGATGCCAAATCAGCCCGCCGCAATCGTCTCGACCCAAGAACGTGAATATCCAGCCGTTATCAGTGCCAACATTGGTGAAGCCGCGGAAAATCCATGTCGGGATTGAGATGACATCGCCGGCGCGACCGATGATCTCGCCGTCCTTGCCATCAGCACCCCATCGGAATAACCACTCGCCGCGAAAAATGATGAAGACCTCGGCGGTGTAATGAATATGGAGATTGTTGGTTACGCCAGGCGGCATCGCCGCGACGCCGAGAGAAAAACCGTGCGGCTCGCGCAGATTGACCAGTTGGTCAGCCGACTCGGTAACGCCTGCGCCGATGATCGAATAATTCTCCTTTTGCTCGGAACCGGGCAGCTTGCAATCGATGAAAGCGAGTTTGCAAGGCACGAGGTCAGCGCGCCGAATAAGGCGGCTCGCGCCGATATCGGTTGGGACTGGATTGGTGACGGTCATGCGACTTTCCTGAAGAATTCAGTCACGCATCGGGCAAGCGCTGGTTTGCGGCGCTTCCCGGTACGGCCAGCCAAAACGCCAGTCTCAAAAACTCAGCCTAAATTTGATGCCGTAATTTATCGGATAGCCGTAGTTGGCTTGCTCGATACCATCGCCACCGTGTTGCGTCCGCTGGTTGATGATCTCATTCTCGAGATTCTCAACAAAGGCTTCCACGCTCCATTTACCCTTTTTGGATTTCCACACTAAGCGCAGGTCCGTTTGCGTAAAGCTGGGCTGAAAGCCTGCTGGGTCATAAGGCAATCCCCCGGCTGCAGAGTATGCGTCGCTGTAACGGAAATGGATCAGGGGTGTGAGTGTTCCGTTGTCCATGGGAAAGTCATAACTTGCGGTCAGGCTTCCCGTGAACTTCGGCGTATAGGGCGGCCTTTCGCCCGCCAAATCGACGAACCTGCTCCCTACCGGTGCGACGCCGTTCAATACCTGCTGCGGAAGATTAAGGCCAAATTTTTCGTATTTCGCCTGCATGAACGACACGCCGGCTGCGAGTCTCAGGTTATCGACCGGAATCAGGTCGAGCGAAAATTCCGCACCGCTCGCTTTAATATTCCCGCCATTCGACGAGAGCGTCAAAACCGATCCGGGGCTTGCGGGATTGGGTATCTGAAAGGTCGTGGCAAGGTCGGAGTACTTGGCTTGGTACAGCGCGACGTTAAGTTGTCCCCGGTTTCCCAGAAACCGGCTTTTTGCCCCGATCTCATAGGAAATCGATTTCTGCGGCAAGGTTATTGTACCGTTCTGGTTCATCACACCCGAAAGGAACCCGGTCGATCCCGTCACGTAAGCGAGGACGTCCTTGCGAACGTCGTATTCCGCGCCTGCGCGCCACGTGGTATTGCTAAAGGTTTTTGTGACATCGGAGCGGGCCGTCGCGGTATTAATATCCCAAACGAAGTTTGCGGGCGTATTCGGCACGACGCTGGGCGTCAAACTTCCAAGATACGGCGCATTTCCATTGACCGCATGCTTCTCTTCGCGGCTATTACGAAGCCCTGCAATCAAGCGAAACGAATCCATGACGGCGTAATTGACCTGCCCGAAAACACCAACAATCTTGCTGTCGATGAACTGACTGGTATTGGATGCATTGTTGATGACTGTGTTGCGGGATAGCAGTGGTGTGCCGATCAACAGCGGAAGTAGAACGCCATTGGCGGAAGGCACTGTCGTACGCACACTTAAATCATCAAGCGTATGGCGAAAGGAGGAGTACGCAAAGAACAACTCATCCTTTGACGCGTATAGACCCGTTGTCCACTGTAGCGGGCTGCCCGGCTTCGAGGACAATTGCAGTTCTTGCGTGTAGGATTTGTTGTTTTCTTGCACCCACTCGCGCCCATGCGGATTTGAACTGTAGTCGGCGTCATTGCCCAACAAGGATCGGTAATTGGTGTAAGACGTGATCGATTTCAGCGTCACCGCGCCAAGGTCTGCGTTAAGTTCGAGCGTGGCATTTCTTTCTGTCAGACGATCATCATTGATGAAGTCGCGCTCGATGGTCAGCAGGTTGCCATATGAAGCAAAGCTCGGCGTTCCCCCGGAGCCACGGCGCGGGTTGCGGCAATCGCGCAACGCGCCTCTGGGATCGGTCAGCCCGTTCGCGGCGACTGCGCGACAGGCACCGGCAATGGCAAACATACCTGCCGGATTTCCATCTTCGACAATGCTGCTGATACGCAATAACGCACTGACGTCATTGTTGAGATTCCATAGGGCCGACGCCCGAACTGAGGTATTGTCTTTGATACCCTCGTTTCGACCGACAAGGTTCTTGATCCAGCCGTCGCTTCGCTCGTTCATTACTGCAAGCCGCAGGGCGACGTTCTCACTTGCCGCAGCATTGACGTGCCATTCATTGCGAAGATTGTTGAACCGGCTATAGGTGGAGGTAATGCCAAAGCTGACCCCTTCTTGCCTGAAGTTGGGGGAAGCACTATATAGATTGATTGCGCCGCCCAACGTATTGCGCCCATAAAGCGTTCCCTGCGGCCCCTTCAGGACTTCGATGCGTTCGACATCGAAGAACGCGCGGGATTGTTGTGACGCACGCGGCTTATAAACACCATCGACGAATACGCCGACAATGGACGCATTGTCTGCAAACGTGCTATTTGAGTTTGCACCTCGGACAGCGAGTTTTGTATCATTGCCGCCTTTGGCAAATACCAGTCCAGGTGCGATTTGCTCCAGCCGCGACACCTCGTCGATGCCTGCGCGGGCTAGTCCTTCGGCCGTTATCGCCTGTACGGAAATGCTGACTTTTTGAACGTTTTCTTCCCGCTTTTGTGCGGTTACGACGATTTCTTCAATCGTTGCTACAGTGCCAGGCGGTACCACTTGAGCCGGCGCAACCTGCGCGAGGCAATTCACGGAACTCATTACCGCCAGCCCAAATACAAATCTGGCCGTGCCACTTGCGCGTTTGGTTCTTGACATGATCCGATCTCCCTGTCGATTTCTTTGTTGCTGAATTAAAGACTTAATCGAAGTCAGCCGTTCCGGCGGCGTAAAACCACCGGTTTGCCGACCCGTTCCCTTGTCTCATTACAAATGGACCGCTCCTACATTCCGTCCCGTCTATACTTTTTTTGCGTTTAATGAGTCTGCGCCGCAAATTGAGTGCGTCAGCCCCCTGCGGAAACACTTTTCTCATCGGTAGTGCGGGCTTTAATGATTTGTGCAAGCACTGCAATTTCGTCGTAAATCCGCCACTCGCGCAAAATCTTTCCGTCGCGCAACTCATAGTGGGATGCGCCAAGTATCTTCACCGCTGACCCGGTAGGCTTTCCGTAGAGCGGAACACCGCAATACGTGCCGTGCAGAACCCAGATGACAGCCGCGCGCAGCCCCAAGCCCGGGCATTCGTTAACCGCGATATCGCGGACCTCGATTTGTCCATCCGGGAATGCGGCCAACAGATCGATGACCGACTGCTGGTAGCCTTCGACACCTTGGCAACGGCGCATGCGAACGAGATGGCAAACCACCTTGCTGTCGCAATACTTTGTCACGAGGTCAAAGCGCCGTTGATTCCATACTTCGGCAAACATGTCGACAATACTTTGACATTCAACCTGGTAGCGACGCGGTCGCAGTCCGGAAACGCCTTCGGCAAAGGGATTGGGATAAGCGCCTGCGAATGCTCCCGCATTACCGATTTCCATGACGCCCTCGGTGACGGGCGAATTCTTGGCAAGCAAGGCCGCTACCGCTTCGGGATCGAGGCCAAGCGACTGTAGGACAGCGTATTCGTCACGAACCAGCCACTCCTCGACGACCTTGCCATCCTGCACCAAACAATGTGCGATGGTCCGCGAAATCCAGTCGC
>JAYTUX010000338.1:0-4925 GCA_043744315.1 Betaproteobacteria bacterium
CCGCGCGATCTGGCCAATGGCGTGATCGCGGGCGAAGCGGATATCGCGATCGCAACCGAGACGCTCGATCGCTTTCCGGAACTCATCACCGAGCCGCTGTATCGTTGGCATCACTGCGTGGTGGTGCCAAAAAATCATCCCCTCTCACGCGAGAAAAAATTGTCACTCGCGCGCATCGCTGCCTATCCACTCGTCACGTACGATGCGGCGTTCACCGGCAGAACCGCGCTTGACGAGACCTTTGCCGATGCCAATGTGCCGATCAACGTGGTCTTGACCGCGATCGATACCGATGTGATTAAAACCTATGTGCGTCATGGTCTGGGCGTGGGCATCATCGCCGGCGTTGCCTATGACGCCGAACGTGATCAGGATCTGGTGGCGCTTGATGGCAGCAAGTTATTCCCGGAGCGCGTCACCAAACTCGCGTATCGCAAGGGAACCTATTTGCGCGGCTACGTCAAAGACTTTATCTCGATTCTTTCCGCGACCCTTTTCAAGAATTCGCCATCGCAGCCAAAATGAATACCATCGAATCCTTTATTGGCAGCACGCCACTTGTACGGCTGCAGCGCATTCCTGCGCGCGACGCCATTGACGCATCAAATGCAATTTTCTCCAAGCTCGAAGGCAACAATCCTGCGGGCTCGGTCAAGGATCGCCCCGCGATGTCGATGATCAATGGTGCCGAGGTGCGCGGCGATATTCGGCCTGGACAGACATTGATCGAGGCCACCAGCGGCAACACCGGCATCGCGCTTGCGATGGCGGCGGCGATCAAGGGTTACAAAATGGTGCTGGTGATGCCTGAGCACCTGAGTATCGAGCGTCGCCAAACCATGCGTGCATTTGGCGCGGAATTGGTCCTGACACCGCAATCGATCGGCATGGAAGGCGCGCGAGATACCGCCGAGCGACTAAAAATCGAACGGGCGGGACACATCCTCGATCAATTCGCCAACCCCGATAATCCACTCGCACATTATCGCGGCACCGGGCCGGAAATCTGGCGCGATACCGGCGGCAAGATCACGCACTTTGTCGCGACCATGGGCACCACCGGCACCATCATGGGCGTGTCGCGATTCTTGAAAGAAAAAAATCCGGCCATCCAGATCATCGGCGTGCACCCTGCCGATGGCTCCAGCGTGCCGGGTATTCGCAAGTGGCCGGAGGCATATTTGCCTAAAATTTTTGAGCGACCACGAGTGGATCGAATCATCGAAGTGTCGCAGGCTGAAAGCGAAGAAATGACGCGGCGGCTTGCGCGTGAAGAGGGTATTTTCGCAGGAGTGTCTTCTGGTGGCGGTTTGGCAGCGGCGATTCAGGTTGCCCGTGAGACGACCAACGCGGTCGTGGTGCATGTGGTGTGCGATCGCGGCGATCGCTATTTATCGACAGGCGTGTTTCCGGCGTGACGTACCGCATTTGCTGTATCGATGACGCTAAAATGGCTGGCATGAAAATCAATAAAAGTGGGTGCATCAGTTTATTGCTGGGTACACTGTTGAGCGCCGCCGGCTGCAACGTGGTCAATTTCTTTCCTCATAAGGCCGCCGAAGTGGCCGCCGACAAAGTGATCGACGATACGTTGCCGCGCGAGAATGCCAGTGCAGGTTCACCACCGCAACGGGCTGCGGCAACCTCTCCTGCGCAGGCGCCTCAGAAACCATGAGCTCTCGCACTGTGAGACGCGCGATGTTTCTCGCCTGTGCGGTGCTTGCGATCGGCTGTGCGAGTAACGCCAGCAAAGGTGCCGATGACGCTGAAAAAGCCATCGAGGTGGAGTTCAATGTCCGCTCCGCGTCGGTTGTGATCATCCGGCAGAATCTGGTGGAGCGACACACTCAATTCGAGCCGTACTACCGCGCAGGTGCGATCGGCTTTACGCACAATGGATTTGTCGCCGTGCGCGAACCTGGCCTGATCCCCGCAGATGCGCTCGTGAAAATCGTGCACCTCGTGACAGAAGAAAACAAGGATCGCGAAACCATGTACCGTGAAATTGCGCGTGCCAATGGCCGGCCCGATTGGGAGCCGCAATTGCAAAATATTTTCGGCGCACGCTGGATCAAGCGCGCACCGTTGGGTTGGTACATTCGCGATGCGCGCGGGCAGTGGGTGATGAAAGAAGCGCGCCACAATCAGGATTCATCGACATGGCTAACGCCCTGGCTGCCGTCATGGACGCCGTCATGGGTGCCCGGGAGCACGCGTTGACACCTATCCTTGTATTCGATATCGAGACCATTCCCGATATCGCGGGACTGCGGAAGCTACATTACATCGAAGACGCGATGAGCGACGCGGCCGTTGCCGAACTCGCGTTCCAGCGTCGGCGTCAGGCGACCGGCGGCAGTGATTTCCTGCAACATCATTTGCATCGCGTTGCCGCGATCTCCTGCGTGTTGCGCACCGATGAGGGATTGAAAGCCTGGTCCATCGGCAAACCTGACGATCCAGAGGCTGTGTTGATACAGCGATTTTTCGACGGCATTGAACGCTACACGCCGCAACTCGTTTCATGGAACGGCGGCGGATTTGATCTGCCGGTGCTCAACTACCGCGCGCTGATTCACGGCATCGCCGCCGTCAAGTTTTGGGATATGGGTGAAGACGACCGCGACTTCAAGTGGAACAATTACATCGGCCGCTATCACATGCGCCACCTGGATTTGATGGATCTGCTGGCAATGTATCAACCGCGTGCGTCCGCCGCACTAGACCAGATGGCGCAACTATGCGGATTCCCCGGCAAACTCGGCATGGATGGATCGCAAGTGTGGGACGCGTATCAACGCGGTGAGATTCAGCACATCCGCGATTATTGCGAGACCGATGTGATGAACACCTACCTTGTCTTTCTGCGCTTTCAATTGATGCGCGGTGCATTGAATCAGAAAGGCTATGACGCCGAAGTCAAGGTGGCGCGCGATTTTCTCGTGGCGAATTCAAGTGCTGCGCACTGGAAAGCGTTCGCCGAGGCGTGGAAATAGCGGGGCGCTTTCCCGCGCGTCGTGCCATGCCGCCAATCACCGCACACGATTTCAATCAACTTGCCGTTGAGGAAATCGCCACTGGCAATCTTGCCGCAGCACTCGCTCATGCACAGGAAGCCGTTACGCGAGAGCCAAAAAACATTGCCTGGCGCGAAACGCTCGCGCGTGTGCACTACCGCCAGGGAGATCTGCCCACCGTTATCGCGATTTACGAGGCGATCGCTAATGATGCACCTGGCCACACGGCCACATGGAAACGTCTGACACGATTGCTGGTCGAGAATTGGCAATTCGAGCGCGCCGATGTGGCGGCCATGCGCGCGCTTGCGCTAGACGCAGACGACGTGCAGATATTGTCGATGCGTGTGTACATCAAGCACGAACTGGGTTTGGCGGCCGAAGCAAAAGCCATTGCAGTCGCGGCGGCGGCGGCGCATCCCGACGTATTGCCGCTGGCGCTTGATGCGCATCTACTGCTGCCGATGATTTATCCGGATGTTCAGTCGCTTGAGGAGTGCCGTGCGCACTATGCTCGTGGACTGGAAAAATTGCAGGCGGAAATGCTGCGATGGCGACGCACCGCCGATCAAGTATTCAACATCGAGCGCTCCAGTTTTCTGCTGGCCTATCAGGGCAGGAATGATCGTGAATTGCAATCGCGATATGCGGCCTTGATCGGTACTTTAGTCGACGCTGCGGCACCTGAATTGAAGACGCCGATCAGAAACCAATTCGACGGCACGCGAAAACTTAAAGTCGGCTTCGTCGGCAAATGGTTTTATTCTTCCACAGCAGGCAACTATTTCGAGCGCTGGATCACGCAACTTGATCCCGCAAGATTCGAGCGCCACGTTTATTACACGGGGCAGGGCGAAGATGAACTGACGAAGCGGATTGAATCTGCCAGCGAGCATTTCACGCGGCTGTTGTTGGGACCACGCGCAAACGGTCAACGCATTTTGGCCGATCAACTCGACGTACTGATCCACCCCGAAGTCGGCATGAGCACCGGCTCGTACTTGCTCTCGGCAATGCGTCTGGCTCCGGTGCAAATCGCGGCGTGGGGGCACCCGGTCACGACCGGCAGTTCGGAGATCGACTATTTTCTGAGCTGCCAAATGATGGAGCCGGAAAATCACGCGGCGCACTATTCCGAAAAAACAATTTTGCTCGATGGCATTGGCGTTGACCTCCCATTGCCAACGGTAGAAAAAAAATTGCCGCGCGCCAAGTTCGGATTGCCGGATGACGCGCATCTTTACTTCTGCCCGCAATCGCTGTTCAAAATCCATCCCGACATGGATGACGCATTCGTTAAAATTCTAAGCACTGATAGACGCGCAGTACTTGTGTTTTTTCAGGCCGACAGCCGCGCCATCACGATGGCCTTCGCGAATCGCTTGGCCAATCGTCTCGAACGGGCGGGCGTTTCAGCCAAAGGTCAATTTAAATTCCTGCCGCGATTGAACGGCAATATATTCAAGAGCGCGCTCGCGTTGGCAGACGTAATGCTCGATACCTTTCATTGGTCCGGCGGCGGCACCAGTCTGGATGCGTTCGCGGCGGGCGTGCCGGTGGTGACCAAGCCCGGTGAATTCATGCGTGGTCGGCAGACGATGGCGATGTTGCAGTTGATGGGGTTGGAGCAACTGCTCGCGGACGACATCGATGGTTATGTCGCGAAGGCAATTGAAGTCGCATCGAATCGCGATTTGAATAAATCGATCCGCGAATTGATCGCAAAAAATAAGTCGATCATATTTGGTCGCGCGGAGACGAGCGCAGAGTTTGCGGAGAAAGTGTGGGCCGTCGCGCGCATGCATCGCGAATAGACATGTTGGCGACTTGACACTTGCGTCGGTCGGATGCGCTTTCGCTCAAGTCCTTTCGACCTTCAATGTTCCTCTCCGCGCACAGTTCCAAATC
>JAYTUX010000339.1:0-4922 GCA_043744315.1 Betaproteobacteria bacterium
TGCCGATATCGATACGATCAAAGGTTCGCGTTCGCGCTTGCCGGTCGGCAGCGCATTTCGGCGCGAAGACTTACTGCGATTGGCATTGATGGCCTCCGACAATCGCGCAGCAGCTGCATTGGGTCGCACCTATCCAGGCGGCACCGCGATCTTCGTCGAGGCGATGAACGCCAAGGCCGCGCGCATTGGCTTACACAATGCGCGCTTTGTCGATGCAACGGGACTCGCACCGGCGAATGTCGCCAGTCCGCAGGATCTCGCGTTGCTGGTCGCGGAAGCCTCGACTTTCCCGCAGATCCGCGATTATTCCACCACGCCGCAATTGCACGTGACCTTGCCAAATAGCAAACGCTCGCTGGGCTTCACGAATACCAACGCACTGGTGCGTTCTTCGAACTGGGATATCGGTCTTTCCAAAACCGGCTATATCAACGAAGCCGGAAAATGTCTGGTGATGCACGCGACCATCGGCAACAACCCGGTGGTGATCGTGTTGCTCGATTCGTGGGGCAAATTGACTCGCATGGGCGATGCCAACCGGATAAAAAAATGGCTGGAGAGCGGCAAACATTTGGCGGCGCTTCGATCGAAGGCGGGCTGAGGCGCGCGACCGTTATTTCAAATAGGTAGAAACGCCGGGCTTGCCCGGCGTTGTTGTTTCCGGCACGGCATATCCAGGCACTTTTGCGCAACGTAAATTGACCCACGTCGAATCAACCTGATTTGGCATACGATAAGATACCGCCATGAAAGTCGGCCTCTTTGTCACGTGTCTCGTCGATCTCGTGCGCCCCAATATCGGCTTCGCCACGCTCAAGCTGCTGGAAGATGCCGGCTGCGATGTCATCGTTCCCGACAGCCAGACCTGCTGCGGGCAACCCGGTTACAACTCCGGCGCGCGCGCCATCGCCAAACAGCTCGCAAAGAAAGTCCTCGAGGATTTTCGCGATTGCGATTACGTGGTCGCGCCTTCCGGCTCCTGCTCGGGGCAGATCAAAGTTCACGCAGTCGAAGATTTGTTCAAGGGTGAACCCGAAGAGGCCGAATTCCGCGCGCTCGCGGCGAAGTGGTTTGAGTTGTCAGATTTTCTTGTCAATATTTTGAAGGTCGACTTGGGTCCCACGCAATTGCAGGGAACAATCACCTATCACGACAGTTGCTCTGGTTTACGTGAACTCGGCATCAAGCAACAGCCGCGCAGCCTGCTCGCAAAATCCGGCTGCACGTTGGTTGAAATGCAGGATGCCGAAAAATGCTGCGGCTTCGGCGGCACATTTTCCATCAAGCTTGGCGAAATATCCACACGCATGGCGGAGAATAAATGCGTCAACATCGGCGTGACCGGAGCGGACGCGATTGTCGGCGGCGATCTTGGTTGTCTGTTGAATATTGAGGGACGTCTGCGGCGCAATGGCGACATCAAAACGAAGGTATATCACTTCGCGGAAGTGGTCGCGGGAATGGCCGGAAATCAATCGTAAACGTTAGCACTGGCGGGCATTTCCAGGAATTTTGCCTTGGAACGCCTCGCCAAATGGCGATCCGCAACATCGGCACGGAGGCAGCACTTGCAAATCCAGAGCATGCATTTCAAGCAAACGGCGAGTGTGAAACTCAATGACGCCGTATTGCAGACGGCGCTTAAAAAATCGAAAGGCAAGTTCGTCGATGGTCGCGCCAAAGGTGTTGCCGAGATCGACAATTGGGAGGATTTGCGCACGTACGCCGCCGCGTTGCGCAATCGGGTCATCGACAATCTCGACGCATATCTGATTGAATTCGAACGCAATGCGATCCGCCGCGGCGCGGCGGTGCATTGGGCGGAAACTGCCGCAGAGGCCAATGCGATCGTGCTTGGCATTGCGCAGACAAATGCGGTGAAAACCATCACCAAATCAAAATCGATGGTGACCGAAGAAATCGCATTGAACGATGCGCTGATCGGTGCCGGCATACGCGTGCTGGAAACCGATCTCGGCGAATATATTCTCCAATTGGCCGATGAACCGCCTTCGCATATTGTCGCACCGGCGGTGCACAAGTCTAAAGAACAAGTCGCTGAATTGTTCATGAACGCGCATCACAAACCGCGCTTGACCGATATTCCCGCGATGACACGTGAAGCCCGCGAGGAATTGCGCAGTCATTTTCTTGGCGCCAACATGGGCATCTCGGGTGCCAATTTTGTGATCGCGGAAACCGGCACGACATTGACGGTGACCAACGAAGGCAATGCTGACTTGGTGACAACCATTCCGCGCATCCACTGCGTGGTCACGGGGATCGAGAAAGTCATTCCGACGATGGACGATTTCGCGACCCTGATCCGCCTGCTGCCGCGATCTGCCATCGGCCAATCGATCGCCAATTATTTGACGCTGACCACCGGCGTGAAAGCGCCGGGCGAGACCGACGGCCCTGAGCAAATGCACATCGTGCTGGTCGATGCGGGCCGCACCAAACTCGTCGGCAGCGATATGAAAGACATGTTGCGCTGCATCCGCTGCGGTGCCTGCATGAATCATTGCCCTGTCTATCAGAACGTCGGCGGCCATGCTTACGGCTGGGTGTATCCGGGGCCGATGGGCTCGGTGTTGACGCCGACCTACGTCGGTATCGAGAACGCGGGCGACTTGCCGAACGCGGCCACATTTTGCGGCGAGTGCCAAGTGGTGTGCCCAGTGAAAATCCCGTTGCCGGATTTGATGCGCAAATGGCGCGAGCGGCAATTCGACCGGAAGCTCCGCCCCTTCAGCGAGCGTTTCGCGATTTCTGTCTGGGGTTTTTTCGTCAAACGGCCCGCACTATATGCATTTGCGTCGCGCATCGGCGCGCGCGTCGCCGCCATGATGGGCGGCAAGGAAAAATTGATTCATTCGCTGCCCGGCATCGATGGCTGGACCCAGGGTCGCGACATGCCCGCTCCGGCGGGCAAGACGTTTCGCGAACTGTACGCGGCGAAGGTCAGGCGATGAGTGCGCGCGAAAATATTCTCGCCCGCATTCGCCGCCAGACCGGCAAACCGGGCGAAACCACGGAAGCCGAACTTGCTGCCGTCAGGGGCCACATCGCGCGCGCCGAGCGCGGGCCGCAGCCATCGATTGCGCGCCATGATCCGATTGAAAATTTCATTCGCGAATGCGCGCGTTTAAGCACCACGATTACCGAGATTGAGGATTCCGCGCAGATCCCGTTTGAGGCGGCACGATATCTAACGGAAAAAAAATTGCCAATGCGCGCGGTCGGCTGGCCTGAACACGCCGCGCTCGATTGGTCACACACGGGAATTGTGTTTGAAGCGCGACCCGCAACCGGTGACGACCTGGTCGGTGTGACCGGATGTTTTTGCGCGATCGGCGAGACCGGCACGCTGTTGCTGCTCGGCGCGCCCGACACACCGAAGGCCACCGCGCTGCTACCCGAGACGCACATCTGTGTCGTGTCCAAACGCCGCATTGTCGCGACGATGGAAGACGCATTCCAACTTATCCGCGATGAGTTGGGCGAACCGCCGCGCGCGACGTTTTTTGTATCCGGCCCCTCGCGTACGGCCGATATCGAACAGACGATTGTCATTGGCGCGCATGGGCCCTATCGCGTACACGTCATCCTCATTCCATAATCCTGTCCGCCACCGCCAACAAACTGCCCAATCATGACCCCTGAACTGATTCGCGTCGCCGGCATTCCAATCGATTTCATTTTGTTCGCAACAACACTGCTCGGCGTCGCACTGTTTCATGCGCACACATTGCGCATCGCGGTGTCAGGCATGATCGTCATCGCGCTATACAAAATTGTTTTCACCGGCTTTAAAACCGGCGCGGGCGTTGGCGGTTTCATTCTGCACTTGGGTCACGAGTGGGTGATCCTCACTAACCTTCTATGTTTGCTGGTCGGCTTTGCGTTGCTCTCTCGACACTTTGAAAAAAGCCGTGTGCCGGTAGTGTTGCCGAAGTATTTGCCTGACGACTGGAAGGGCGCCTTCGTCATGCTGGTCATGGTGTTCGTGTTGTCGTCGTTCCTCGACAACATCGCCGCGGCACTGATTGGCGGCGCAATGGCGCATCAGTTATTTCGCGCAAAGGTGCATATCGGCTACTTGGCTGCAATCGTTGCCGCATCCAATGCGGGTGGGTCGGGTAGCGTCGTCGGCGATACTACTACTACGATGCTATGGATTTCGGGCGTGAATCCGGTACAGGTGTTCGACGCCTATGTCGCGGCAGTCGTGGCACTCATTGTGTGCGGCATTCCGGCTTCGTTGCAACAGCACAAGTATTCGCCAATCCTTAAAAATGCAAACGAACATACCCATGTCGATTGGGCGCGGGTGGGCATCGTCGCGTTGATATTGGTAATGGCCATCGTGGTCAACGTCACCGTCAATGTCAAATTCAATGCGCTCGCCGATCACTTTCCCTTCATCGGTGTGGCGGTCTGGGTGGCGATATTGATTTCGCTGCCGATTCGCCGGCCCGATTGGGAAGTGGTGCCGGGCGCGTTCAAAGGTGCAATATTTCTGCTCTCGCTGGTGATGTGCGCGTCCATGATGCCGGTGGAAGAATTACCCGTCGCCTCGTGGATGAGCGCGCTGGGTCTGGGGTTTGTCTCGGCCGTGTTCGACAATATTCCCTTGACGGCACTCGCGATCAAGCAGGGCGGCTACGATTGGGGCTTTCTCGCCTACGCCGTCGGTTTTGGCGGCTCGATGATCTGGTTTGGCTCGTCTGCCGGTGTGGCGCTGGTGAGCATGTATCCGGAAGGCAAGTCGGTTGGTTTATGGTTAAAGCACGGCTGGCATGTGGTACTGGCATACGTGGTGGGTTTCTTCGTGATGCTGGCATTGCTAGGCTGGCATCCCGATGCGCCGGTGAAACGCGTTTCCACCCTGCCGACTTCACTTGCACACCACGTCCATT
>JAYTUX010000340.1:0-18247 GCA_043744315.1 Betaproteobacteria bacterium
GCCACCGCCTGCACCCAGCTTGGCCGGGCAATGGCAAGGGGCCATCATTGAAGCGCGAAGCAATTGTGCGCAAACACAGAACAACGGCAATCGCGCAACCTACGGCCAGTACGATATCGGTATGGGTGCCGGTGCCAGCGGCGCATTGGCCATATCGCTGGCAGGCGTGACCGGATTGCAGTGTACCTACAACGGAAATTTTGCAATTAACGGCGCTCGCCTGCAGGCCACTGGCACTATGTCGTGCAATGACGGCAAGCGTGGCACCTGGCGATCGACCAGCATGCTGGTCACGGCGAGGGCAATGTCGCTTGAAATTGCCTTGCAACTGGACACGACTGAATCCTGCGTTATCGCCGCCATTCTTGGTGGTTCGCGGTTGTAATGGTGCGTGCGATCGGTTCCGGGTCGGCATCGCAGTGACCCACCTCTAAGAGTTTGTGCCGCGTTCGCTCCGGGAGCATCCATAGTCGTTGGCCTGTGGATTTTCGAGGCTTCAGTCCGCTCTGACCGCGCCTGACGCGCAATAGTTTTCGTCCTACACCGCATTGCGCTTTTTGCCTATGCGCGGCTCCTCACCCGCGCCGCAAACTGCGCTCATTCTTTCTCGTCAAACAAAAATGATGAACAATGTGGGACATGCGCGTCCGGTATTCGGTGAAGCGTCGAAATTTTCCGAATCCGTGGCAATCAAGGTCAGTGCCGTCGGCGTCAAGATAGTCGATCGTCTGGACAAATACTTGGGCCGCGTAGATGACATCGTCATTGCGAATCGGATTGCTTATGTGGTGTTTTCCGTCGGTGGCATTTTCGGGTTTGGAAAAACACAATGCATGGCCCCGTGGAAATCGCTGCATCGTGATCCCGCGCGCAAAATTTATGTCCTGCATCAGACGCCGACAAAGATGGTTCGTGCGATGCGCATGCGGCCCGCAAACGCTTTTAGACACTCCCGCAATCAATGGAGCCGGAATCTGTGGGTGTTGCCGACGCGGTCGGACACCGCGCTGCAGGCGTTGCTATTACGTGACATTTCCCCGCTCCACTTGACCCGATCAAACAAAGCCGGTCAAACGGCGCTCCCGTACCACACCACGCCGGATGGATTAACCGCTTTCCGATCGCGCTGATCCGCGTCCTGTACCTGCCGGAGAACCGATCGATGTATTGACGGGTTTTTTGAGCGCAGATGGGAATGCGTTCGGGCGTCCGGTTGGCGTGGCAATCGATAACGCGGGCGCGTTGCTGGTGGCGGACGATGTGGGGAATGTGGTCTTGCGGGTGAGTGGAGGGCGCTAAAAAAAGTGTTGTGCCACCGAATAATCTCTAGCACTGGTGCGGCGTTACAGGCAAAAAGCCGCCAAACGCCGCACCAGTGCTTGACTTTCAGTCCGCCGCCCGCACCTCTACCGAAATCCCATTCATCGCCGCATTACCTGAAACAGCGTCCAGAAATGTCTCATCGCTGATGTCGTTGTAGCTCGATCCTGCGTGCGCGTTGGCGATCGCGAGTCGCGCGCCATCGCGGTTGTGTCCAAAGCCGTGCGGCAGGCACACGACCCCCGGCATCACATCGGTGCTTGCCTCGACCGGCACATTGAGCATACCGACTCGCGAGGTGAGCTCCACCGTCTGCCCGTTTTTCAATCCGCGTGACGCGAGATCATCGGGATGCATCAGCAGTTGATCGCGTGCTTTGCCTTTGACGAGGCGATGGTAGTTATGCATCCACGAATTGTTGCTGCGCACATGACGGCGGCCGATCAATCTTAGACCCGTGTTTGTCGTGGCGGCGAGATCCGCGTTGAAGCGTGCCAGGTCGGCGAGCATCGGTGCAGGCGCGCAATCGATTTGCTTTTCTGGCGTTTCAATCCGTGTCGCCATCGAGGGTTTCAATGCGCCGAGATCGATGCCATGCGGTGCCGCCTTCAATGATTCGAGCGTGGTACCTTCGCGATTGCCGTTCTTGTTCAGCATGTTGGCAATCACATCGCTCAACGGCGACATCGGCCGGAATTCTCGGCCAAGCTTGGCCGCCAGTCGCGCGCCGATGCCGGAAAAAATTTCCCAGTCGTAGCGTTCATCGT
Organism: Betaproteobacteria bacterium; assembly: GCA_043744315.1. Taxonomy (GTDB): domain Bacteria; phylum Pseudomonadota; class Gammaproteobacteria; order Burkholderiales; family Usitatibacteraceae; genus UKL13-2. Next base: position 2,088 of record JAYTUX010000340.1, read on the forward strand.
CGGCGCGTTTCCAGAGTGCTTCGTTGTAACGCGTCACGTTGCGCACCGCGAAGGCGTTGAAAACAAGATCGTAGTGATCGTGATTGAGCGCCGAAGTCGGCGGCAGAATCAGGTCGGCGTGGCGCGTGGTTTCGTTCAGGTAGATGTCAATTGACATCATGAAGTCGAGCGCCTCGAAAGCGCGATCGAGCTGGCGGCCATTGGGCGTGGACAATACCGGGTTGCCGCAAATAGTGACGAGGCCATGCACCTGGCCCTCGCCCGGCGTGAGAATTTCTTCGGCCAATGTGGCGACCGGCAATTCGCCGAGCGACTCAGGCAGGCCGCTCACCCGCGATTTCCATTGCGCGTAGTGTCCAGGACGCGTGCCGGGGCCGGTGGTCGGAATCACTGGGTTTGTTGCCAACGTGCCGCCGACACGATCGAGATTGCCGGTCACGATATTCAGCAATTGCACCAGCCATTGTGCGATGGTGCCGAACGGCTGGATGCAGGCGCCAATGCGGCCATAGGCGATGGCCGTTGGGGAGCCGGCAAACTCACGTGCGATGCGTTTGATTTCATCTGCGGCGATGCCGGTCCGTGCGGCGGCAAGTTCCGGTGTTACATGCGCGATCGCCGTAAACGCTTGATCAAGATTCTTGAGTGGCAATTGCGGATTCGGTTTCATCAAACCTTCCTCGCGAATCACGTTCAGCATCGCCATCAGTAGCGCCGCATCCGCGCCGGGCCGGATGAAGTGATGCTCGGATGCGACTTCGGCGGTCTCGGTACGGCGCGGATCGATCACCACCACTTTGCCACCGCGTGACTGGATTGCTTTCAAGCGCTTAGCCACATCGGGCACCGTCATCATGCTGCCGTTGGAGGCGATCGGATTGCCGCCGAGAATCAGGAAGTAATCGGTATGGTCGATATCCGGTATCGGGATCAGGAATTGATGGCCGAACATCAGCAGCGACGTCAATTGTTGCGGCAATTGATCGACTGACGTTGCACTGAAGGCGCTCTTGGTTTTCATTAACCGCGCCAATTGATGCAAGCCCAACAGGTGGCCAAGGTTATGGACATTCGGATTGCCGGCATAAAAACCGACGGCGTTGTTGCCGTGCGACTGAATCAGCACAGCGATATTTTCGGCGGCGAACTCGAAAGCCTCGTCCCAGCTGATTTCTTTCCACTCTCTGCCGTCGCGCTTCATCGGGCGTTTCAGGCGATCCGGATCTTCATGGATGTCTTTCAATGCCACCGCCTTCGGGCAAATGTGACCGCGACTGAATGGGTCGGCATCGTCGCCGCGAATTGAAATAATCGTTGCACCGTCGATCTTGAATTCAAGTCCGCAAATCGCTTCGCAGAGATTGCAGGCGCGATATTCAGTGCGCAAGTTTGTGTCGGTCATGTGAGGCTTTCAGATTCCGGCGATGAGATGTTCAATCAGTATTTTCGCGCCAATCGCAACAAGGATAACGCCGCCTAGGACATCCGCACGTTTGGCCATCCGCTTGCCGAGTTTGGCACCGAACCACACAGCCGGCAGGCACAATGCAAATGTTACCAGACCGATGGTCGCGACCGTTTCGAGCAAGCCGATTTCCAGTAGCGAAAAACTCACGCCGACCGCGAGGGCGTCGATACTGGTGGCAATACCGAGCACCAATAGCTTGTTGGCGCGAAACGGCGAGTGGACTTTTTCTTCGCCTGCTTGTGCCGAATCCTTGATGAGTTTGATGCCGAGAAACGTCAGTAGAATGAATGCGACCCAGTGGTCATAGGCTTCGACATTGGCGCGAAACTGCGTGCCCGCGAGGTAGCCCAGCCACGGCATCAATGCCTGAAAGAAGCCAAAGCAGAGTGCCATTTTCAACGCTTGCGAAAATCTGACTTCGCGCACCGAGAGGCCGCTGGAAATAGACACCGCCACCGCATCCATCGCGAGACCGATGGCGGTCAGAATTGTGGTCAGCCACATCAATAGCGAAGGGAAAATTCCCCGTCACGAATCGTCAGCGTGCATGTTCCGCCGAAGGGCAATGTCAATTTACGGGCGACATGGCCGAAAGGCAGGCCGGTCAATACAGGGATTGGCAACAAGGTGCGCAGTGTATCGACGACGTGTTCCATCGTGTAGGGAAAACTCGCACCTTGCGGATCGCAATCGGCGAAATCGGCGAGAACGATTGCGCGCTGTTTTTGCAATACGCCGGCGTGAAACAGTTGCAGAAACATGCGTTCAACTGCGTAAGGTTGCTCGTCGACTTCTTCGATAAACAGTATGCCGCCCTCGATGGCCGGGAAATACGGCGTGCCCACCAGATGCGATAGCAGCGACAAGTTGCTGCCCCACAGCGTGCCGCTAAAACTGGCCGGTGCGTAGTTGTGCGCGCAGGGAAATGGACCGGCGTCGACCGATTCGCCACGCAATACAGGCCAGCAATAATTTTCCATGAACGCGTGATCCGCCTGAACGTCAGGTGGATCATCGATGCCGCCGAAATCGATCGTTGCACCCGGCCCCGCGATGGTGATGAATCCACATTTCGCGAGCGCTGCACAATTGAGCGCGGTGAAATCGCTGAATCCGATCAGTGTTTTTTGCGAACTTGCGAGCAAATTCCAATCGATTCCCGGTAGTAGTCGCGTAAACCCATAACCGCCGCGAATCATCATCATTGCATCGATTGAAGGATCGACCAGCATGCGGTGAAAACTTGCGAGCCGTTCGGTATCGGTGCCGGCGAAGTAACGGTATTGCGCACTGGCCTCAGGTGCAACCACCACCTTGAAGCCGAGGCCACGCAAATACTCAACCGATTTTTCGTGGCGCACGGCGTTGATCACGCCGGAGGGCGCGAACAAGCCGATGTTGCCGCCCGGGGCCAGCGGGCGGGGCGCTAAATACGTTCCTGCGTTCACTACCGCTGCCGCATCTCGTTGAAGGCAATAAGATTGCCGTCGGGATCCTTGACCACAAACCAGCGCGTGCCCCAATGCGCGGTTTCCGGCGCAATCACCACGTGTTCGCCAGCGGGAATTTCCGCGAAACGGGTATCGAGATTGTGAATATCGAGGTGCATGGTCGGCGAATGCGGGTTTGCTTTTGCGGCGATGTCGCGCAAGTCGTCCGCATGTTCTTCGGCGATCACCACTCGCACGGCACCACCTTCGAGTTGCGCGCCGCGCTTGCCCGCGGTGTCCGTCCACTCGCTGATCATTCGCCAGCCGAGCGTTTCCCGATAGAACTTGAACGAGGCGTCGAAGTCCTTGGGGGCAATGAAAAAATGGTGGAAGCGATCGGTCATGACGTTGGCGGTATCCCGATGGAATTATTTTCGCGTGGCCTGCGCATCGACCACGGCGAGCGCAGTCATGTTGATGATACGCCGGACGGTGGCGGTTGGCGTGACGATATGTACCGGCATGGCGCTGCCCAGCAAAATCGGGCCGATAGTGATGCCGCCACCGGCGGCGGTTTTCAACAAATTGAAGGCGATGTTGGCGGCGTCGAGGGTGGGCATGATCAGCAAATTCGCGTCGCCTTTGAGTTGGGTGCCCGGGAAAGCGGCGTTGCGCACGTCAGCCGAGAGCGCAGCATCGCCGTGCATTTCGCCTTCAATCTCCAGTTCCGGCGACTGAGCGCGGATCAATTGCAATGCCTCGCGCATTTTGACGGCAGACGGTGCATCGGAGGTGCCGAAACTCGAATGCGACAACAGCGCCACTTTCGGCACCAGGCCGAAGCGCCGCACTTCCTCGGCGGCCAGCATGGTCATCTCGACAACCTGCGCGGTAGTCGGATCCTGATTGACATAGGTATCGCAAATGAAAACGGTTTGTTTCGGCAGCATCAGGCCGTTCATTGCATAAAAATGATTGACGCCCGCACGGCGCCCGATCACTTGCTCGACATAGTGCAGATGCAAGCCATGTGTGCCGAAAGTGCCGCAAACCATCGCGTCGGCGTCGCCCTTGTGCATCATCATCGCGCCGATCAATGTGAGCCGTCGGCGCATTTCGATTTTCGCGTAGGTCTCGGAGACGCCACGTCGCGCAGTCAATGCGTAGTACTCGCGCCAGTAATCGCGGTAGCGTTCGTCGTATTCCGGATTAACCACATCGTAATCGGCACCGGCCTTCAGGCGCAGGCCAAATTTGTCGATGCGCTTTTCCAACACCTGCGGTCGGCCCACCAGTATTGGGCGCGCCAATTTTTCGTCGACCACAAATTGCACCGCGCGCAAGATGCGCTCTTCCTCGCCTTCGGCGTACACCACGCGTTTCGGTGCCTGCTTGGCTTTGAAAAACACCGGCTTCATGATGAGGCCGGAGTGATAGACAAACTGGTCGAGCCGCTGCATGTACGCGGCCCAATCGGTAATCGGGCTGGTCGCGACACCACTTTCCATCGCCGCGCGCGCGACGGCGGGCGCGATCTTGGCGATCAGGCGCGGATCGAACGGCTTCGGGATCAGGTAATCCGCGCCGAATCCGGAACTGGTCTCGCCGTATGCCATGGCGACCACATCGGATTGCTCGGCCTGCGCGAGATCGGCGATCGCATTCACGGCCGCCAATTTCATTGCTTCGTTGATCGTGGTGGCACCGACATCCAGCGCACCCCGGAAAATGAACGGAAAGCACAATACGTTGTTGACCTGGTTTGGATAATCCGAGCGCCCGGTCGCGATCACAGCATCATCGCGCACCTCGCGAATTTCTTCCGGCCGGATTTCAGGCGTCGGATTCGCCAGCGCAAAGATCAGCGGCTTGTTCGCCATCCGCTTGACCATATCCTGCTTCAATACGCCGCCTGCCGAGAGGCCCAAAAATACGTCGGCGCCATCGATCACTTCGCCAAGTTTTCGCGCCGAGGTGTCTTTGGCGTAGCGCGCCTTGTTCGGGTCCATCTCCTCTTTGCGACCCGTGTACACCACGCCGGCAATATCGGTGACCCAGATGTTGGACATTTTCATGCCGAGCGCCACCAGCATATCGAGGCAAGCCAGCGCCGCCGCCCCCGCACCGGATGAAACCAGTTTCACTTCGGCAATATTTTTTCCAACGACCTTCAGGCCGTTGACCAAGGCCGCGCCGACGATGATCGCGGTGCCGTGCTGATCATCGTGAAATACCGGAATCTTCATCCGCTCGCGCAGTTTCTTCTCAACGTAAAAGCACTCAGGCGCTTTGATGTCCTCGAGGTTGATACCGCCAAACGTCGGTTCGAGTGAGGCGATGATATCGACGAGCTTGTCGGGATCGTTCTCGTTCACTTCGATATCGAATACATCAATGCCGGCAAATTTCTTAAACAACACCGCCTTGCCTTCCATCACCGGTTTGGCCGCCAACGGGCCGATATTGCCAAGTCCCAGCACGGCGGTGCCATTGGTGATGACGGCGACCAGATTGCCGCGCGCGGTCAAATTGCGCGCTTCGGCGGGATGTTCGGCGATTTCGAGGCAAACCGCAGCCACCCCGGGTGTGTACGCCAGTGCCAGATCGCGCTGCGTGGCCAGTGGTTTGGTGGCGGAAATCTCGATTTTCCCTGGCACCGGATAACGGTGATATTCGAGCGCGCTGTGTTTCAGGTCGTCTTGCATGGGCGTTCCTTTTTGTTTTTTTAGTTTATCACGGGTGTTGATTTCACTTGGGCGCCGCAAAGCTTCCTGCACATGCGATGCGTTGCAGAAATCGATCACAAGAATGCTTGACAAATGCAACTATATAACTAATTATATCGTTATGAATCGCGATTACACCAAAGCAATCCCCACCGCGTGGAAGAATATTTCCAGCGTATTTACCGCACTGGGGGATGAACATAGGCAGCGCATTTTGCTGACATTCGAGCCTGGCGAGCGCCTCAATGTGGGGCAGATCGTTGAGGTTTCAACACTCTCACGCTCAGCGGTGTCGCATCACCTGAAAATCCTGCGATTGGCGGGCGTGCTGGAAAGTGAAAAAATCGGCAAGGAAGTCTATTTTTGGCTAAATAAGAAAAACATTAAAGAGTCGCTGGTTGCAGTGATGGATTATTTGAAGATGCAGTAAAAAAATTTTGCTGAATATGTCGATATGTTTGGTCATAAAGAGTTCAAATCATGTTGATAAAGTTGATACTGTATTTGCGGATGCTTTTTCATCGCAAGAAGTTGGATTTTTGTGTTGAAGCGACACTTGTCGATCGACGGCAACTAGTTCGGTCGTGATGTTTTTGAAACCGCGCGCATTTTCCGGCGCACTTTGTAGAGTCAAACATGTCCCATCCAAATTCGCAAAGCCAATTCCAACTCCTTGCCCAACGGCGCTTCGCACCGTTTTTCTGGACTCAATTCCTTGGTGCTGGCAACGACAATATTTTCAAATTTGCCTTCACTGTGCTGGCGACCTATCACGCGGCCGAGTGGGGCAGGCTGGATCCGAAAATCGCTGGGGCCGTGATCGGCGGATTGTTCATTCTGCCCTTCGTTCTATTTTCCGCGACGGCCGGACAACTCGCTGACAAATACGATCGCGCCGGCATCGCGCGTCTCGTAAAAAATCTTGAAATCGCGTTCATGCTGGTGATTGCCGCCGGTTTTATCTGGGCGATCCCGGCATGTTTGTTTGTCGGCGTATTCTTGATGGGCTGCCACTCGACCATTTTCGGCCCTGCGAAATTCGCCTACCTACCTCAGCACCTCAATAATTCGGAACTCACCGGTGGCAACGGTCTCGTCGAAATGGGCACGTTCGTCGCTATTCTGCTCGGTACGATGCTCGGCGGTGCGCTAGTGGCGATTCCCGGAATGGGGCCGACCTATGTTGCGATGGTTTCGCTCGTGGTCGCGGTGTTGGGACGCGTGGCAGCGGGATTCATTCCGGCCTCGCCCGCGCCATCGCCGGAATTGAAAGTCAACTGGAATCCATTCACTGAAACCTGGGCGAACCTGAAAATCGACAACCAGAATCGCGCGGTCTTCCTGTCGATGATCGGCATCTCCTGGTTGTGGTTTTTTGGTTCGATATTCCTGACGTCGTTCACCGGTTTCGCGAAAGAAGTCTTGTCGGGCAACGAACAGGTTGTGACATTGTTGCTGGCAACATTTTCGATCGGCATCGGTTTGGGTTCAGTGCTTTGCGAAAAAATGTCCGGCCACAAAATTGAAATCGGTCTGGTGCCGTTCGGCTCGATCGGCATGACCCTGTTCGCGATCGATTTGTATTTCGCCTCGCGTGGAATGGTAAAAGCCAGTGAGTTGATCGGTGCCGCGAAGTTCCTTGAATCTGCAGCAAACTGGCGAGTGCTGGCAGACTTGTTTTTGCTCGCGATGTTTGCGGGTTTCTATAGTGTGCCGTTGTATTCCATGATGCAGGCGCGCACCGAGCCGCACATTCGTGCGCGCATCATCGCGGCGAACAATATTTTGAACGCGCTGTTCATGGTGGTCGCGGCAGGTATGTCGGCGGCGATCCTCCACGCCGGCTTGACGCTGCCGCAATTGTTTCTCACGGTGGCCATCATGAACGCGGCGGTCGCGCTGTTCATCTACAAGCTGGTGCCGGAATTCCTGATGCGCTTCATCATCTGGATGCTGATCCACACGTTTTACAAAGTCGACAAGCGGGGTCTGGAGAATATTCCCGACGAGGGTGCCTGCGTGTTGGTCTGCAACCACGTGAGCTTTGTCGATGCGCTGGTCATTGGCGGCACCATTCAGCGACCGGTGCGTTTCGTGATGGATCACCGCATTTTCAAAATTCCGGTGCTGAATTTTGTGTTCCGCACGGCCGGCACCATTCCCATCGCGTCTGCCAGGGAAGACCCGGTGATGCTCGACAAAGCCTACGAGCGGATCGACGCGTATCTGAAAGAAGGTGAAGTCGTGTGCATTTTTCCGGAAGGGCGCATCACGGACAACGGCGACTTGTACCCGTTCAAGAAGGGCATCACACGCATCATTGAGCGCACACCGGTGCCGGTAATTCCGATGGCGCTACGCGGTTTGTGGGGCAGTTTTTTCTCGCGCTGGGGCGGCACCGCGATGCGTTATCCGCGTGGTTTTTTTTCGAAAATCGCGCTGGCGATTGATTTGCCCTGGCAACCCGCGGCGGTGACGCCGGAAGGGTTGCAGGCGAAAGTGGCCGAGATTCGCGGAGATTGGAAATGAGGCGGCAGGACGCGCCAATTCAATGCGGCCGTTCGGCACAAACACGAGGAGTGGCGGGGTGTTCGGGACACTTTCGGCCGAAACGTCGCGCCGGTGCTTGAGTTTATATAAGTCAATAATCCGCGAGCGCGGCAACTGCCTGGCGAGAGTTGTCGGATTGAGCATGGTGTCGGATACACGATTGGATTGGGTTCCGGCCTCCGCCGAAACAACGGAATTGAATGGAGTACCGTTTGCATGATCTGGGGTCATCGATGACTGGGAGCGCATAGACATGTGGTTCTGGGGAACAGTGTTGGGCATGTTTGCCGGTGCCGGTATGTTCGGCTGGGTGGGCGCGTATTGGGGGGCGCTTATAGGATTGTTCGCAGGGTTGTGGTTGAGCCGGTCGAATAAGGTACCAGCCGTTGCGGTCAAATCGTTCGAGAGTGAACAGCAAATTGCGTCGATTCAACAAGCATTGACAGAGATTCGTGCGCGACTGGATCGACTTGAGGGGCGCGCACCGGTCTCGCGACGCGATGTTCCTGCAGCGTCTGCCGAAGCGCCTTTGAATATTGTCGTTGGTGATGTCGCGGCATCGCCACCGCCTTCCGGTGGCATCGCTGCTTTTGAGTCTGCAATTGAATCAAAAGCACAGATCACAGAAAAACCACCTGCCGTTGCAGCCGCCGCTGCGCCCGCGGCGCGCAATAGCGAGACGGCAAGTGCAGAAGAATTCGTCGCGCCGATGCAAAAGGCCGCGACGGCGATGCCGGGCACAGCACCCACCCCTCCGTCAGCAACGTCGATGCCGCAACCGGCCCGCGTTGCCGAGCCTGCTGGCCCCGGCTTCGTTGAGCGCATGCTCGAAGGCAACATCGTTGCGAAACTCGGTGTGGTGATCCTGTTTTTTGGTGTGGGATTCTTATTGAAGTTTGCCTACGACCACGGCCTGTTCCCGCCGGGTCTTCGCTTATTCGTGGTCGCCGCTGCGAGCGCGGTGATGTTCCTGATTGGCTGGCGCGTCCTCGCAGCCAAACGCGCATACGCGTTAGTGATGATGGGCGGTGCGATGGGCTTGCTTTACCTCGACGTGTTCTTCGCGTTGAAGACTTTTGGAATCATTGGCGCGCCGCTTGGCTTCGTTTTATTTGCGGCACTTGGCGTCGCAACCTTATTCCTCGCGGTCAAACTCGATGCGCGAGTGTTCGCGGCACTGGGTTTGATTGGCGCGTTCCTCGCGCCAATATTGGCGGCGACCGGCAGCGGCAATCATGTAATGCTGTTTTCGTACTACCTGCTATTGAATCTGATTATCCTCGGCGCGAGCTGGTTCAAGTCCTGGCGCGAATTGAATTTTATCGGCTTCCTGTTTACGTTTGCCATCGCAATTTTCTGGGGGCACTCGACTTACCGTCCTGAACATTTCAATACTGTCGAGCCATTCCTGATTGCATTCTTTATTCTCTATCTGGCGATACCGATTCTGTTCGCGCAACGTCAGCCGCCCGAACTGAAGGGCATCGTCGATGCGACACTGGTATTCGGCGTGCCGATGTCGGCGGCGATGTTGCAGGCGGCATTGACGCGCGGCATGGATGACAACGTGCTGGCATGGAGTGCGGCGGGCGCGGCGCTGATCTACGCGGGGCTGGCATGGGCGCTATGGTCGCGCGAAAAAATGCGGCTGCTCGCGGAGGCGCATCTCGCATTGGCCATCGTGTTTGGCACTGTCGCACCGTACTTCGCTTTTCGTGGCTATCCGACGTTCGCTTTTTGGACGCTGGAAGGCGCAGCGATTTTCTGGATGGGCTGCCGGCAAAAGAGTTGGCTTGCACGCACCTTCGCGATTTGTCTGCAAGTGGGCGCGAGCGGTTATTTCTGGTGGGTGACGGGTGGCATCGAATATCCGCAGCCGTGGTGGAACGATCGCGTCGTTGGGTGCATGTTTATCGCGGCGGCGGCGCTGCTCACGGCGTGGTTCATGCATCGATTTGCGGAATCAGTTTCTGCGCTCGAAAAATTGCTGGAGAGCTGGGTGATCGCGTGGGGCGGATGTTGGTTGCTAACAGGATTCGCGTTGGGCGCTTGGCAAGAGTGGAACGCGACAACGGCGCGCCTCTCGTCGGTGCTGATCTTTATTGCCATCGGCCTAACGTTGTTTGAATGGGCGGGCACGTGGCTGGCCTGGAACAAATTGCGTCATGTGGCGCGCGCGCATATCTTCCTGGCGGGATTGATCGCATTAATGTGGATGAATAATTTCCCGCGTGCGCATCCGTTGGAGGGCATTGGCGCGATCGCATGGCCAGTGACATTTGCGGCATATTTTTTCACCTTGCATCGGCAACGAATCAACGGTCTGGAGCCGGCCAGCGGCTGGCGATATACGTCCGCCTGGGTGTTGATGATGTTACTCGCCACGTGGGAAGCGATGTGGCGCTACGATTTACATGAGTTTGTTTGGGTGTTTGCGATCGGCGCCGCGGGATTGATGGCGGCGGCATTGCGCCACCACCTTCGTGGCATGGATGCGTTTCGCGCCAATGCAGCGGCCAAAACCAAAGCGGTGCAGCTCGCGATTCTCTCGAACGTACCGATGTGGTGGGCGCTGATTGTGTGGTTCGCGGGATTACATGGGTTGATCGAGCAGCAGTTTGATTCAACGCATCACGTCGCAATGCACTTGGCAGCCGTTGCGGGCTCGATTTTGCTGTTTGAGTTTGCCGGCACTCGTTTGCAATGGATCGCGTTGCGGTGCACGCAATGGCTGTTGACGTCTGCGATGTTGCTTGTGGGCATCCATCTTGCTGCGCACGGCATGAGTCCGTTCCGCCACGCACAATTTTTTGCGTGGGTTGTTGCGTTTTCAGTGAGCGCGCTCGTACTATTCCGGCAGGAGCGTGAATCGGTTGCCCGCGTCGCTGCGGTGCAGCACATCGCCTTGTTTGCACTCGGGTTGTGGCTGGTGGGTGATGAGGTTGTGCGGCGCGCCGACGAGGCAGGATTGTCGCTCTCGTGGCAAACTGCGCTGGCCGGTTTCACGGTCGCCGCTGGCATTGTTGCCGCGACGTGGGGCATGATCAGGCACATCTGGCCATTTATGGCACATGCCGACATTTTCCGGCGCTGGGCAGTATTCCCACTGATGTTGCTTGCATTGCTCTGGACGCTATTTGCCAACAGTGTTTGCGATGGCACCGCGACGCCATTGCCTTACCTGCCACTACTGAATCCACTCGATCTCGCGCAGCTTGCCATGCTGGTTGCAGGTGTTTGGACAATGACGGAAAGTGAAAGAAATTCAGCACCTTCGATTGAGGCGACACGCATCCTGAAACTGGCATTCGCCGCGGCGGCGTTCTTCTGGGTCAATGCGGCGCTGCTGCGAACTGTGCATCAGTGGGTGGGTGTGCCGTTTGAATTGCATGCGCTGTTGCGTTCGCTGATTGCGCAGTCGGCGCTGTCGCTGCTATGGACGGTCATGGCACTGGTATTGATGCTCGCAGCGGGCCGCACAAAATCGCGCGCGTGGTGGATGGTGGGGGCCGCGTTGCTGGGATTGGTGGTGTTGAAATTGTTCGTGAACGATATCGGCAATAGCGGCACCGAGCGGGTGGTGTCATTTATCGGCGTGGGCGTGCTGCTAATGGTGATTGGTTATGTGGCACCCGTGCCGCCGTCGGCGAAGCAAGATGGCAAAAAAGATGCGCTTTCGTAAAGAGCGTTCAACGCGTTCGAATTGCTTGCCGCCTTCTACAGGCTCCAGGCTGGGCGATTCTGGCGGTCGCTGCCTAGGCGAATTGTCAACATTGGAAACGTGATTTGCTGACTATCGCCATTCTCAAATTGACGTGCGCAAAAACCATTTTTCTTGCGCCATGGGATGAGCGAGGAATGCGGAGTGCTCAACCACCAAACACCACCACGTTCGTGGCCTGCAGGGCGAAAACGGCTGGAACACCGCTCCAGTGCTTGTTTCTGCCTTTAATTCAGTCCGCCGCTATTGGTCGCCGTTCGGGCGTACCGGCATGTATTGTGCGGAATCAAAATCCGGCTTCTTGCGTAAATCGAGTGTGAATGGAAAGGCCGGATTACGTCCTTCCGGTTTGAAATCCATCGGCCCCGGCGTGTGGCCGAGTTTCTGAAAACGGGCGACGCGGCGCGCTTCTGCCTCAAACGCGTTAACCGGAAACGTATCGTAGCTGCGGCCACCCGGATGGATGACGTGATACGTGCAGCCGCCCACCGAACGCTTGGCCCAGCCATCGACCAGGTCGAACACCAGCGGCGATTGCACGCCGATGGTCGGATGCAGTGCCGAGGGCGGTGCCCACGCACGGTAGCGCACGCCGGCAACGAATTCGCCCTGCACGCCGGTGGGGGTGAGCGGCAATACGCGGCCATTGCATGTCACCAGATGCCGATGCTGCGTCATGCCGGTAACTTTGATTTGCATACGTTCTATAGATGAATCGACATAGCGTGACGTACCGCCCACCGCCATTTCTTCGCCGAGCACATGCCACGGCTCAATGGCTTGGCGTAACTCCATTTCCACGCCCTGATACGCGACCGAGCCGAAGCGCGGAAAGCGAAATTCAAGGAACGGTGCGAACCACTCAAACTTTACCGGATAGCCATGCGATTGAAGGTCATCGCAGACGGCGCGCATGTCTTGCGCCACAAAATACGGCAGCATGAAACGATCGTGCAATTCCGTACCCCAGCGAATCAGTTGGTGCTGATAGGGTGTTTTCCAAAATCGTGCGATGAGTGCGCGCAGCAGCAGCATCTGCGTGAGTGACATCTGTGGATGCGGCGGCATTTCAAAGGCGCGGAATTCAAGCAGACCCAGGCGTCCCGTCGGTCCATCAGGCGAATACAGTTTGTCGATGGAAAATTCGGCGCGATGGGTGTTGCCGGTAAGGTCTACCAGAAAATTTCGCAGCAGCCGATCCACCAGCCACGGCTTGGCCGTTTCGCTGCCAGCGCTCAGGTGTTCATCCATTTGCTCAAACGCGATCTCGAGCTCGTAGAGGGAATCACTACGTGCTTCATCGACGCGCGGGCTTTGCGAAGTAGGGCCGATGAAGGTGCCGGAAAATAGATATGAGAGCGCCGGGTGATTTTGCCAATACGTGATCAGGCTTTTCAACAGGTCGGGCCGCCGCAATATCGGGCTATCGGTCGGCGTGACGCCGCCAACTGTGACGTGGTTGCCGCCGCCGGTGCCGGTGTGCTTGCCATCTAGCATGAATTTTTCGGTGCCGAGTCGTGCGAGGCGCGCTTCTTCATAGAGCACCGTCGTATTGGCCACCAACTCGCTCCATGTTTTCGCTGGATGGATATTGACTTCGATCACGCCCGGGTCGGGTGTGATGGCGAATTTGTTGATGCGCTTGTCGGCGGGTGGCGTGTAGCCTTCGAGCCGTAGCGGTTGCTTTAGTGCACGTGCGGTGTCTTCGATGGTGGCGATCAAACAGAGAAAATCTTCGAGACGTTCTACCGGCGGCAGAAACACGTACAAAATACCTTCGCGCACTTCAACACATAGTGCGGTGCGAACAATTTTGGGTGCGGATTTGCCTTTTTTGATTTCGGTTAAGACCGGTTTCGGCAGTACTTTTTTGTCATTCGAAGACTTAGTGGCACGCGCGGGGAGCGGCTCCTGCTCGGCAAACGGATCGACCGCGATAATGGTTTCGGCATCTTTTGGATCCACCCACGGCAGCGCGCTCAATGGTAGCCTGAAACCCAGCGGCGAATCGCCTTCAAGCAAGTAAATATGTTTGGCTTGCAGCGGCCACAAGCTGGAGGTCCAAACGGTTTCAGTTTTGCCGGAGGGCACGGCAACTTTCAGCGGCAGCACGTAGCCCACCGCCTCGCCGATTTTGCCGGCCAATTGATCGAGTAGCTTGCCGCGTGCGGCGGGCCTTTTCAGATCCGCATCGAGCGGATCGATATTGGCCGGCAGATCCGCTTCACTTTTCAGCGTACGCCAAACACTTTCAAATGCAGGCATCGCGTGGTCGGGATGTATACCCAATTGCGTGGCAAGTTCCCGAACAAAAGTGCGAGCGTCGGGTTGGGCTGCTTTATTTTCCGGCTGATCGAATGCAATCAACGCGTCGTCGGTCCACACCGGCACGCCATCCGGTCGCCAAAAGCACGATAGCGCCCAGCGAGGCAGTGGCTCGCCGGGATACCATTTACCCTGCCCGAAATGTAGCATCGCACCCTTGGTAAATCGCGGCTTCAGGCGTTGCAGCAAATCGATCGACAAAGCCAATTTCTTAGGCGAGTGCGCGGTAAAATTCCATTCCGCGTCTTCCATGTCGTCGATCGATACAAACGTCGGCTCGCCGCCCATGGTGAGCCGCACGTCGGATTTTTCCAGTTCGCCATCGACCAACTCACCGAGTTTCTGGATCGCGGCCCATTGCGCATCGTTATACGGTTTGGTGACGCGCGGATCCTCGTGGATTCGCACGACAGTCATCTGAAAGTCGAGCACCGTTTCACACACGTCGGTAAAGCCGGAAACCGGTGCGGCCGAAGACGGGATCGCGGTGCAGGCGAGTGGAATATGACCCTCGCCGGCGAGTAGCCCAGAGGTGGGATCAAGTCCGATCCAACCCGCGCCCGGCAAATACGCTTCCGCCCACGCATGAAGATCGGTGAAATCCTTGTCGGTACCGCTCGGCCCATCGAGAGATTTCTGATCGGCCGTCAATTGAATGAGATAGCCCGACGCAAAACGCGCAGCGATGCCGAAACGGCGCAGAATTTGCACCAGCAACCAGCCGGTATCACGACATGATCCGACGCCGCGTTCCAGCGTTTCTTCCGGCGTTTGCACGCCGGCTTCCATGCGGATGAGGTAGCTGATGTCGCGTTGCAACCGGGTATTGAGCGCGACGATAAAGTCGATCGTATGAATTGGCTTTGCGAGCAAATCGCTTTTTGCCGAATCGACCCACGCGGCCAACCGTGCACTCGGCGGACCGGTTTCCAAATACGCCGTCAGTTCGCGCTGGTTGTCGGGCGTGTAGGAAAATGGAAACGCTTCGGCATAGGACTCGATGAAAAAATCAAAGGGATTGATCACCGTCATTTCGGCGACGAGATCGACGGTAATGCAAAGCTCGTTGGCTTTTTCCGGAAAGACCAGCCGCGCCAGCCAATTGCCGTATGGATCCTGTTGCCAATTGATGAAGTGTTTTTCCGGCGTGACCGTTAACGAATAGCTTTCGATCGGCGTGCGACAATGCGCGGCCGGCCGCAGGCGCACTTCGTGCGGCGACAGATTCACCGCACGGTCAAAGGTGTAGCGGGTCTGATGGTGTAGGGCGACGCGGATGGTCATTTTTTGTGAAGGCAGTGACGGTTGAAGAGTGCAGCGTTACAGGTGACGGGCGAAGTGTGTCGGTAGTGAAAAAACTGGTTCGGAATCAGAACGGTTGCGTCGCAAACGATCAATTTAATAGTTGCACGTTTTCGTCACGTGTCACCCTTCACCGCCTTTTCATTCCAACCAATCCGGATCCGGCAATTCGCCAAACACCCGTCGCAATCCGCCGCCCCAGCGTTGGCGCAACATTGAAAAATAAGGATCACCTTCGCGGATGCGTTGTTGTACGCCGACCCGCAGCGCATCTTTGGGATACCAGAGCATGTCGATCGGCAGTCCAACCGAAATATTGGATTTGATGGTGGAGTCAAACGATATCAAAACACACTTGGCGGCTTCTTTTTGCGGTGTACCGGGTGTGAGTACCCGATCGAGAATCGGCTTGCCGTATTTTGCTTCGCCGAGTTGGAAGTAGGGCGTTTCGTCGGATGCTTCGATAAAGTTGCCTTGGGAGTAAAGATGAAACAGGCGCTCGTGCTCCCCCTTGATCTGCCCACCGACAATCAGATTGGCGGACGACTCGATGCCGCTTTGCATCAACACCTGGCCATCACGCTTTTGCATTTCGCGCAATGCGTCACCCGCCAACGCGGCCACATCGAACATCGATT
>JAYTUX010000341.1:0-1549 GCA_043744315.1 Betaproteobacteria bacterium
CGCCAAGCCCGGCCCGGATTTGAAACCGGTCACCGCGAGCTTGTAGACCGTGACGATGACGAGGCCACCCACCGCCACGTTGAACGTGTGCTTGTGGAACAGCGCGATGCCGAGCAGCACACAGGCAAACAAAATGAAATCGACCGGAACCGGCCCGACGGTAATGATGTTGGGCGTCCAGCCCAAAACGGTGGCGGCAGCCTGCGCGGGGGTCACAGCCACGACGGCTGCGAGCCCGGCGAACCATCCGCACCACTTCAAAAATACCAAAGTCAATCGAGCCACAAGTCTTGCCTACCAACGGTTTCAGGGGATTGCATGGTGAAAACCCTTGCGTACCAACGGTTTGGGGCCTTGCCGCTTTCCGGTGGATGCGTTTACCTGGTGTTTTTTTTGATCCATGCGGAGATGCGTCCGACCCCGTCGTTGATCGCTTTTTCGGAGGCCGCGTAGGAGAAACGGATGTGCTGGCCTTCGCCTGCCACACGTGCACCGAAGTGAATGTCAGCCAATACAGCGACGCCGGCTTCATTGAGCAATTTTTTGCGGAACTCTTCTGAATCAGCGCAGCCAGTCAGCCGGCAGGCTTCGGTCACATTCGGCCAGGCGTAAAACGCGCCGCCCGGCAGCAGGCAATTGACGCCCGGCACGTTGTTAAGCAGGTCAACAATCAAGTCGCGCCGTTGATGGAACGAGGCCTTCATCATCCCGGCCGCATCCTGCGGCCCGTTGATCGCCTCGACCGCCGCCCACTGGCTGATGTGCGACGCGCACGACTCGGTGTTGGTGACCCAGCGGGTAAATACGGGCGCGAGTGTTTTATTGACCGCGTAGCCGATGCGCCAGCCGGTCATCGCCCAGGTTTTCGACGCGCCGTCACTGATGATGGTGCGCGCCAGCATGTCGGGTAATGCGGCAATCGATTGAAACGCGCCTTCGTAAATCAGGCGCGAATAAATTTCGTCGGCGTAGATCCAGACCTGCGGATGTTTGCGCATGATCGCTGCGATCCCGGCCAAGTCGGCCGCCGAGAGCGAACCGCCGGTCGGGTTGTGCGGCGAATTGAGGATCAACATTTTGGTGCGCGGTGTGATCGCGGCTTCCAGGTCAGCCGGATCAAAAGCGAAATTGCGCGCCTCTTTCAACCCCAGCGGCACCGGCACCGCGCCGTTGGCAATGATCTGAGATTCATAAATCGGAAAGCCGGGATTCGGGTAAATCACTTCATCGCCCGCGCCAAAATCGGTGGTCGAGAGAATCGCGTAAGCAATGAACGGCTTGGCGCCGGAGCCGACGACGACGTCATCCGCATGAACACTATTGGCGCCGGTGAGACCGCGCATGCGATTCACATCGTTCGCAATCGCGGTGCGTAATTCGATGATGCCGTTCGACGCGGTGTAACCATGTTTACCATCGCGAATCGCCTTGACGGCCGCATCCTGAATATTCACCGGCGTCGGGAAATCCGGCTGGCCGATGCAAAACGACACGATGTCGCGCCCCGTGGCGATCAGCTGATTCACTTCGCCCAGCACGACAAAGGCGT